>JBGOTW010000028.1:0-25332 GCA_041476685.1 bacterium
GCCGATCAGGATGGGTCGCGCGAACTTGATGTTCCAGCCCAGGGAGGCGATGGCGGTGCCGTCGAATTGGCCCAGGCGGAACTTCATTCCTTCCATCAACGCCAGCCCGAACAGGCCATGGGCGATGCGGGTGCCGTACGGACTTTCCTTGCAGTACTCCTCGTCCGTGTGGATGGGATTCCAGTCGCCGGTCATGGCCGCGAACTGGACGATGTCGGACTCCGAGATGGTGCGCCCGTTGGTCTCGTGCTCGGCACCCACCTGGAAATCCTCGTAATACATGCCCGCCATGAAACCCTCCTCGCGGTGAAATGGGGGAGCCGAGTTCGGCCCGGATATGGGCGGCCGCGGTCCCGCTGTCTGCGGTATGCCGGCGACGCTCGGCGGCCCGAGCTGCGCTCGCCCCGCGCGGCCGGAAAGGCCGATCCGGACAATACGCCATTCGCGCTGCCGGCGACACCGCGCCTCCGCGCAAGGGCGCCCGGCTCCGAAGCCTGCGCCTCGCTGCGTGACGGTCGGCCCCGCTGCACGACGGCCTGCCCCGCTGCACGACGGCCTGCCCTGCGGGGCCGGATTCCGGGCCGGCTTACAGCCGCTCGGCCAGCTCCGCCGCGGAGCGCATCGCTTCGAGGGTGGTGCCCGCCCGGACGCAATCGCCGATGGCATGGCACTCGACTCCCGTGCCGGCGAGCCGCCGCGTCAGCGTCGCCGCTGGCCGGCGCAGGACGCGGAACAGCAGCCATTTGAACGCGGGGCGTCCCGCCAGCGTGCCCATCCAGCCCGTCCGCATCAGGGTGGAATCCAGCAGCGGCGGCACGATCCAGTTGAAGGGGAAGCGATACCCCGCGCCCGTGGCCGAGACGACGGCGTCGGCGCGCCATTCCTGCACGAGCGTCCGGTCCGCGGGACGGCCCAGCCGCACGTCCACGCCCAGGCGTTTCAGTTCCGCCGCCTGGTAGTCGAGAAAGCGCCGCATCACCGCGGGCGTCGTGCGCACGTTCTGGAAACGCGGGGCCTTCATCGCTTGCACCCATTGCCCGCCCAGCACGGTGTTCCGCTCGACCAGCGCCACGGTGTGGCCGCGCCGGGCCAGTGCCGCGGCCGCCTCCATGCCCGCCGGCCCTCCGCCGGCCACGAGCACCCGCCGCGGGCGCGCCGCCGGCTGCAGGCTGAACTGCGTTTCGCGCGCCGCGGCCGGATTGACCAGGCACTGGATGCGGGAGCCCTCGCGCATGCCGTCCACGCAGGTGTTGCAGGAGATGCAGGCGCGGATCGGCTCGCCCCGGGCCTCGCGAGCCTTGCGCGGCCAGTGCGGATCGGCCACCAGCGCCCGGCCCAGGGCGACCAGATCCGCCTTGCCCTCCGCGACGACCCGTGCGGCCAGCGCGGGATCGTGCAGACGCCCCACCGCGACGACCGGCACCGACACGGCCGCCTTGACCGCCTGCGCCAGGTGCACGAACACGCCGTCCGGATAGTTCATCGGCGGCGTCATGACGGCGCCGGAGGGCAGGGAGCGGTAGCATCCCGCCGACACGTGCAGCGCATCCGCACCGGCCTGCTCCGCCCAGCGGCAGACCTCCACCGCTTCCGCCGGCGTCAGGCCGCCCGGGGCGTATTCGTCCGCGCTGATCCGGAACAGCAGCGGGAAGTCGCCCACGCGCTGCCGGGCGGCACGCAGCACCTCCAGGGCAAAGCGGGCGCGGTTGGGCAGGCTGCCCCCGTACTCGTCCGTGCGCCGGTTCTCCAGCGGAGTGAGGAACTGCGCGATCAGGTAGCCGTGGGCGCCGTGAATCTCGGCGGCATCGAAGCCGCCGGACTTTGCCCACTGGGCAGCCTCCGCGAATGCCTGGACGACCTGCTGGATGCGCGCTTGCGTCATCGCCTCGGGGACGATGGTGCGCGTGTCCACTTCCTGCACGACGTGCGGAATGGCCGACGGCGCGACGGGCGGGTGGCCGGTGACGTCCGCGCGGGTGTGCCCTCCGGCATGGCCGATCTGGATGGCCGTGCGCGCTCCCGCCTCGTGCAGCCGGTCGTTCAGCCGGCGCAAGCCGTCCCGGTACTTCCCGTCCGTAATGGACAGCTCGCCGGCCCGGTGGCGTCCGGCGGGCTCCGGCGACGTCATCTCCACGATGATCAGCCCCGTTCCGCCGCGCGCGCGCTCCAGATAGTACGCGATCAGCTCCGGCGTCACGGACCCGTCTGCGGCGGCCAGCCGCGTCGTCATGGCGGGCATGAGGATGCGGTTGGGCAGGACGAGGGCGCGGATGGAGATGGGATCGAAAAGTCCGGCCATGGGTCTCCTGCGGGGATGAGGTGCGCGCGGGGCGGAAATCGAGCACGGCGCTTCAACCCCCGCGTCTTGGGCCGCGTCCGCTGGGTTCACGCGCTGGCGCTGCCCCTAGTGCATCCACAGGCCGCCAGTCACGTTGATGGCCTGTCCGGTCATGTACGCGGATTCGCCGGAGGCGAGGAAGGCGGCCACGCGGGCCACGTCCTCGGGAAGACAGAGCCGGCCCAGCGGAATGCCCGACTCGCGCTCCTTCGAGGTGGGCAGCCCGAGCCGCTTCAAGGTCTCGTCGGCACGCTCCCGCATGGCCGTGGCCGTGACGGTGCCGGGGCAGATGGCATTGACGGTCACGCGGTGCGCGGCCAGCTCCTGCGCCAGGGATTGCGTGAAGCCGATCACGGCGAATTTGGTGGCGCAGTACGCCGCATTGTACGGCTTGCCGGTCTTGCCGAACCACGAGGCGATGTTGATGATCCGGCCCTGGCGGCGCCGCACCATGGCGGGAGAAACCGCCTTGCAGCAGTGGAACACGCCGTCCACGTTGACGCGGAAAGTGCGCCGCCACTCCTCCTCGCTCGTGTCCTGGACGGAGCCGATGGGCAGAACCCCCGCATTGTTCACCAGCAGGTCCAGGCCGCCCAGCTCGTCCTCGGCCGACCGGACGCAGCGCGCGACGTCGGCGCTCTCCGCCACGTCGCCCTGGAGCACGACGGCCTTGCCCCCCGCGCTGCGGGCGCTGCGCGCGGTGTCCTCGGCGCCGGAGCGGTCCAGATCCATGATGGCGAGATGGCAGCCCTCGCGCACCAGGCGCAGGGCGATCGCCCGGCCGATGCCCCCTCCCGCGCCGGTGATGAACGCCACCTTGCCCTTCAAGTCCTGCTCATACACGGGGGCTCCTTTCCGCCACGCGGGACGAGTCGCCCGGACGCGGCTGCAGAGTGGGGCTGGCTACCAGGCGGACATACCGCCATCCACGACCAGGGAGGCCCCCGTCACGAAGGAGGAGTCCGCGCTGGCCAGGAACAGCATGCCCTGGGCGATTTCCTCCGGCGTGCCCAGCCGGTTCATGATCTGACGGGCCTCCAGGTTGCGCTTCAACTCGGCAGCATTCGGGCTTTCGGCGAAGATGCGCGTGAAGTACGGCGACTCGATGGTGCCGGGCGCGATGCAGTTGACGCGGATGCCGTCCTTCCAGTGGTCAATGGCCATGGCCCGCGTCAGGGCCGCCACCGCCCCTTTCGAGGCGCAATAGGCCGCGCGGTCCCGGATGCCCATGGTGGCCACGGCCGAAGCCGTGCTGATGATCACGCCGCCCTTCTGCTTGCGCATGATGGGAATGACGTACTTGCATCCGAGATAGACCCCGCGCACGTTCACGGCCATCAAGCGCTCCCAATCCTCTTCCGCCGTCTCCTCAACCGTGGCGGCGATCCCGAAGCCGGCGTTGTTGACCAGGACGTCGACGCGGCCGTAGGCGCGCAGGGTTTCCTGGAACATGCGCTGCACGCCGGCGGATTCGGCCACATCCACCTGGACGGCCCGCACTTCCCCGCCGGCCTGACGGATGAGACGCGCGGTCTCGTCCGCGGCCTCGGGCTTTAGGTCGGCGGCGATCACCTTGGCTCCTTCCCGGGCGAACAGAAGCGCCGCCGCTTGACCGATGCCGGAACCTGCTCCGGTGATGACGCACACCTTCTGGGCCAGTTTCATGTCTTGCTCCCCTCAGCCTCTCATGCACACCTGAGCGCGTGGAGATTCGCCGTGCGCCCTCCTCCGGCCCCCATCTTCACGTTCCCGACACGCGACGCTTGTTGCAGACGATCCGTCGGCATTCTTCCGCGGTGTCCGCTTGTCGGTCGCTCCGCGCTCAGCGACGGGAGTGCGCATCTGCGTGGAGCGCGAGCAGATTCGGTCTCCCGCGCCCTTCGATACCATGATTCCCGAGAGTCAAGCCACGTGAAGCATCCTGAATCCGCCGGTAAGACGTGAAAGCGCGGACGCGAAACGCCGCAGCACCTCTCCCTCGCGCCTGCGGCGCGGTCCCTCCCCACCTTGCTGGGAGGGACGGTAAGACCACTTCCGGGGCCGTACAGACCGGCCGTTCGCAACAAGCCATTTACCTGGGTGCGGGCTGCCGCTACCTTGATGTCTAAGCACGCCACCGAATCGCTCTGCCGAGCCGCCCTATGCAGTCCCCCGCAGCAGTCCGCGACCGACCGCAGGAACCCAGCCAGGCGCGTGCAGCGCTTGCCGGCCTGATCGCGCTGCTGGTCGGGATCGGATTCGGCCGCTTCGGCTATCCGCCGCTCATTCCGGCCCTTGTCCTGGCGGGCTGGTTCGACCCGGCGCAGGCGGCATACCTGGGTGCGACGAACCTCGCCGGGTATCTCGTCGGCGCGGCGCTCGCTCCGAGGCTGGCGCTCCATTTCTCCGCAACGGGTTTGATCCGGACCGCGCTGCTCGCCGCCACGGCGGCGCTTATCGCCTGCGCGTTTCCGCTGGGATTCGCATGGTATTTCGCGTGGCGGCTGATCTCGGGCATTGCGGGCGCGGTGCTGATGGTCTTGGCGAGTCCCAAGGTCGTCGCCTTCGCGCCCGGCGGACGGCGGGGCCGGGTGGCCGGCATCGTATTCGTCGGCGTGGGACTCGGCATCGTGCTGTCGGGCACCCTCGTGCCCTGGCTGGCACGGTTCGGCGTGCCGGAGACCTGGCTTGCGTTCGGGATCGCTTCGGCCGCGCTCACCGCCGTCGCCTGGAAAGGACTGCCCAGCACCGGCGAGCGCGCGCACGCTTCCGTGGAGGGCGCTCCCGCTCGCCGCGCGCGGGGGACAATCGTGACCCTCCCCATTCTCGTGCTTGGCGTCACCTATGGCTGTTTCGGCATCGGCTTCGTGCCTCACACGGTCTTTTGGGTGGACTACATCGCCCGGGGGCTCGGATACGGACTTGTCGCGGGTGGAGGCTATTGGGTGCTGTTTGGCGTGGCGGCGTGCCTAGGGCCCGTGCTGATCGGCTGGTGCGCAGATCGCATAGGCTTTGCGCGGAGCTACCAGGTCAGCCTGCTGGCCAACGGAGCGTTCGTCGGGCTGCCGCTGCTTTCGGCGAGTCCGTGGGCCCTGGCGGTGTCCTCGCTCGGCGTCGGCGGCCTGGTTACCGCGATCTCCTCGCTGGCGCTGGGACGGATCAGCGAGCTCGTGCCGCTGGATCGGCAGCGGCAGGTGTGGGGCTGGATGACGATCTCATTCTCGGTGTTTTACGCCGGAAGCGGGTACCTCCTTTCCTTCCTGTTTGCCCGGTCCGGGTCCTATCCCCTGCTGTTCGCATTCGGCGCCGTGGCGCTTATCGCGGCGTATTTCCTGGACCTGGTCGGAACCCGAAAGCGAAGCCAAGCGTCTTGAGCCCATCCGGCACCGACGGAAATCGCGCGGTGCGGGGCGGCCCGCGAGTCTCCGGCCGCGCGCTTCTTTCGCGGGAACTACGGACAAGCGAACGCTAGGACTTCGAGTCGGGAGCGTCAGGGCCGGGAGCGGCGCGCTCATGCGCAGGGACGACGCGCCGAAACATGGCCAGCAGGGTCAAATCGTATCCGATCTTCAACGCGCCCCCGATCAGCAGAGGCCACGCAAAGCTGGACACCGTCAGGAGATATCCGGAAATCACCGGACTCACGGCGGATGCCAGGCTGCGGGGAACCGACGTGAGGCTTGCGGCGGCGGGACGCTCCGCCGGGGTCACGACCGCCATCACGTAGGAGGTCCGCGTCGGGACATCCATCTGGGACAAGAGGCTGCGCGCCATCAGCAGTCCGATGACGATCCCCAGGCTCGGGACAAAGGGGATTACCAGGAGAATCAGGCTCGACGGAAGGTGCGTAAAGACCATGGTGTTGATCAGTCCAAACCGCCGCGCGATCGGGACAGCGGCAAGCAATGAGCCCGCGGCCAGCAAGTTGGTCCAGAAGAAGATGCTGGCGGCCGTGGCAACGGGCAGATGAAACGCCCTGAAGAGCCAGAGGGCGAGGATGGATTGGACGAAGAACCCGCCGCCGAACGCATCCACGCTGAACAAGGCGGTCAGCCGATAGACGTTTCCCCGGGACGGTCCAAGCGCCTGGACCGGCCGCTGCTGCGGGGAGTGACCCGTATCGGAGATGCGGCGATAGAGGATGGCCGCGACCAACCCGATGGCTGCATACGCCACGAACATGACACGCATCGCATCGCGCGCCGTGACACCCGTCCAGGCGGCGGCGAGGCCCGGGCCCGCCGCGCAGAGCGTGCCGACCGCCCCCATCAGCGAGCCGGCCAGGCTGTAGTACGCGAAGATCTTCGTGCGCTCGGTTTCGGAGACAGACTGACTCAGAAGCGACTGCTCCAGGGGCAGGAACACGCTGACGTCCCCGGACGAAGGATTGAGCGTACCGACAAACGCGATCGCGAGGAGCGGCCAGAACGACTCGAAGCCGGCAAACCCGACGCCCGTAAGCATCATCAGGCCGGAAGCGGCCAGCAGCGGACGCCGGTGTCCGTACCGGGCGGTGACGGTACCGACCAGCAGCGTCAGCGTGGCCGAGCCAAGCAGCGTCGCCGTCGTGAGGATGCCCACTGCGAATGGGCTGTGGCCCAGTGCCAGGAGGTAGGCGGGCAGCAGGATGCTGACGTACCCGTCGCCGATGGCGCGCACGCCCTTGGCGCCGATCAATCGCAACGCGTCGCCGCTTGCCGTTCTCGGGAACAGGGACATGGTGATTAATCCCAAACGTCACTCATCCGGTGCCGCTGCGCTTGAATCCAGTCCGGCTGCCCCGCAAGGGTGCCGTTCCGGAATCCCCCGCATGACCGGGGAAGCACGATAACGGACGAGCCGCGGAGCCGCAACGTGAAGGTCCCCGGAAGTGTAGTAAGAGGGACAACCTAGGTTTTGGACCTGGCGCGGGTGGCAGTCAGACAATGGCCGACGCTGTCGCGGCTCTTGACCCGTCAAAGCATGGCGGAACGTGCAGAGCCGTCGCGTCGAACGCCCGCCCGCAAGACCACGGGGGAATTGGCGACTGAACAAGGACAAGACCGAGCCGGCCGATCCGGATGAACGGCGGCAAGATCACCGAAATCCCGCGTTTCCGCCCCGCGCCGCCGGGGCGGTGCACTGCAGGTCTCCGAGCAACGTCCCGCAATATCCGTTGGCTCGGCCGCCAGGTGTACGCTAGGCTGGCGGCGAGTCACGGGGTATCACGCACGCCTTGCGCAAGCGGAAACAACGCCAGCTCGACTCCTATCAGGTGCGCCATGATCTTCAAGAGCTCCCATCCGGACGTGGTCATCCCGTCCGTGCCTGTCCACGAGTACGTGCTACGCCACGCGAAGCGCCTGGCCGGCAAGCCGGCGCTGATCGAGGGAACGAGCGGACGCACGCTGACGTATGGGCAATTGGCCGACGGGATCGGGGCCTGTGCGGCGGGCCTGGCGGCGCGGGGATTCAAGAAGGGGGACGTGTTCGCGATCTACTGTCCCAACCTGCCTGAATACGCGATCGCATTCTTCGGTGTGTCCGCCGCCGGTGGCATCAATACGACCGTCAATCCGCTCTACACCGCCGAAGAGCTGGCCAATCAGCTCAATGACTGCAAGGCGCGCTTCCTGCTGACGGTGCCGCTTTTCCTGGACAAGGCCCGCGAGGCGGCCGCGAAATCCCGCGTGGAGGAGGTATTCGTGCTGGGCGAGGCCCAGGGCGCGACGTCCTTCGCGGCGCTCTTGAAGCAGGGCGGGAAGCCGCCCGCGGTCACATTCGATCCGGCCGAGGACCTGGTGGCGTTGCCGTATTCCAGCGGCACGACCGGCCTGCCCAAGGGCGTCATGCTCACGCACCGCAACATCGTCGCGAATCTGTGCCAGTGCGAGGGCATGGAGAGCATGGAGGGGTTCGCGGAGGACGACGTTTCCGTGGCCGTGCTGCCGTTTTTCCACATCTACGGCATGGTGGTCGTGCAGATGCTCGTGCTGGCGCAGGGCGGCACGCTGGTGACCATGCCGCGCTTCGACATGGAGGAATTCCTGGCCACGGTCCAGAAATACCGGATCACGCTGGCCCCGCTGGTTCCGCCCATCGTGCTGGGGCTGGCCAAGCACCCCGTCGTGGACAAGTACGATCTGTCCAGCCTGCGGATCATCTTCTGCGGCGCGGCGCCCCTGGGCGAAGCGGTGGCCAAGGAGGCCGCCCACCGAGTCGGCTGCAAGGTGGCCCAGGGCTACGGCATGACCGAAGCCAGCCCTGTCACGCACCTCAGCCCGTCCGGCCTGAGCAACTTCAAGGTGGCTTCCTCGGGCTGGGTGATACCCAACACCGAGGTCATGGTGATGGACCCCATTACCGCGAAGCCGTTGGGAGTCGGCCAGTCAGGGGAGCTTTGGATCCGCGGCCCGCAGATCATGAAGGGGTACCTGAACCAGCCGGAGGCCACCGCCGATTCCATCACGCCCGAAGGATGGTACCGGTCCGGCGACATCGGTTACGTGGACAGCGAGGGCTATTTCTTCGTCGTGGACCGTCTCAAGGAACTGATCAAGTACAAAGGCATGCAGGTGGCCCCGGCCGAACTGGAAGCGCTCGTGCTGACTCACCCGGCGGTGGCGGATGCGGCGATCATTCCCAGTCCGGACGAGGAGGCGGGCGAGGTGCCGAAGGCCTTCATCGTGCTCAAGCAGGGTCAGCAGGCATCGGCCGAGGAGCTGATGCAATTCGTCGCGGGCAAGGTGGCCCCGCACAAGCGCATCCGGCGGCTCGAGTTCATCACGCAGGTGCCCAAATCCGCCTCCGGGAAAATCCTGCGCCGCGTCCTGGTGGAGCAGGAGCGCCGCAGCAGGGCCATGTGAAACCCGGTTGCGCGCCCGCAGCTGGGTGGCCACCCTCAGCGCTCCCGCCGTCAGCCGTGCACGCACGCGGTGCCTGACGAATCGCCTGCGCGGCCGTCCCGGATCATCCTTTATCCCAGCCTGTAGAACGAATCCGCCGTGTCGTGGAACAGCCAGGCCTTCTCCGCCGCGGATGCCCCCGCCGCCAGGCGCTTGAACGCGTTCCAATAGACGCGGTAGCTGCCGGATACCTTGTCCACGGGGAAGTTGCTCTCGAACATGCAGCGTTGGGGCGTAAAGGCCTCGATGCAGGTTTCGATATAGGGCCGCCACAGCGTAGCAAGCTCTTCCGAGCCGGGAGGGCGCGGACGCTTGTGGAAATCGTAGCCGATGACCTTCATGCCCAGCCCGCCGAGTTTGACGGACACATTGGGGCAATGGGCCAGGGCACGGATGGACTTGCGCCACTGGGGCAGCACCTCGTCGCGCTTGCCGAGGTAGGGGCCTATGCCGAGTGGACCCCCGACGTGGTTCAGCACGATCCGCTGATCGGGAAAGGCCCGGGCAAGGTCCGTCAGCTCCGGAATCTGCGGATGATAGAGCCAGGCATCGAAGCTCAGCCCGAGTGCTTTCAGCCGGGCAAAGCCCTCGCGAAACCGCCTTTCGCCCAGCAACTGCGGCGGCGGGTTGGTGTGGCTGCGGCGGATGGCGCCGCTGGGATCGAAGGCGCTGATGTGGCGGATGCCGCGGAAGCGGCCGCCGCTGACGGCCAGATGCGCCTCCAGCACCGCTGCGACGCTTGCCCCCAGGCACAGGTCGGCGAAACCCACGATGCCCGCACAGGCGCGCGCCGTTCCATACCGCCCGGAGGCGCTCATGGCGGCCGCGCCGTTCACGAACTCCGTCTCGCCGAGCGGGCGCAACTCCTCCGGCCCCGCGGCGCGATACATGGCCGTGCACTCGATGAAGACCGTTGAGCGCACATTGTGGCCGCTGTACAAGTCGGCCAGCAGATCGGGAAGCAGGTAGCGATGCGCCTCGAAGTCCCAAAGATGATGATGTGGATCGCAGATCGGTAGCCCGGGCTCCAGCACATCCTCCTGCTGCATGGCCAGCCAGGCTGAATTGTCGCCCTCGGGGCGGTTGCTGACTCCGGGTTCCGCAGCGGCTGACATCGTAGGCTCCTCTCGATTGGATTCCTGATCCGCGCTTAGCAGCGAGCGACGTTCCGCGAGGCCGGTCCGGCGCCGGTTCGAGAGCACTTGGCCCTCCGGCGCTCCGCCCAACGGCGGTGTCGCGCGCTCCCGCTGGAGGTTGGAGCCCGGAAGAGACAGGGGCCCCTGCCGCCAAGTACTGTCGTTTTGCACGAACCGGCCATGCCGCCGGCAAGCCGACCCATTAGGCGCAGCGAGTCGAGCCTACTCAATCAGCATTCCGCCAACAAGTTCCGGCGCGCCCGAGGACGCCGGATTCTCTCCTGGCCGGGAGCGGAGCCCTCTTCCGAGGCTCCCCTGCGGATGCGCGATCCAAGGGTCCGCCGGCCGTGCCTCTCTGCCGAAAGGCCTCCGCGGATCGAACGCCATGACCCCGCTCGCTCCTCGCATTGCCACTTGTCAGCGGCCCGCGGGGTGGGCGAGTCTATCCGGAATCGGGAATTCATCCAAGCGGAAGGGGGAATCATTCATGAACATGCGAGTCGTTCCGATCCTGGTGGCGGCGCTGGCCCTCGCTGCCGGAGTCCATGCGCAGGGACTGCAAAAGATCATCATCACCCAGCCCGTCGCGAGCTTCTCGTTCCTGCCGCTCGACTACGCGAAGGCCGCCGGCTACTTCCAGGCGGAAGGCTTCGACGTACAGCAGGTTGCCACGCGGGGTGGCGGGCCGGATATCGCGGCGCTCGTCTCCGGCGACGTCCAATTCAACGCGGGGCCGGCTACCCAGCAGGTCGGTGCCCTGCGCGCGGGACGGGACATCATCAACGTCTACAGCTTCTACAGCCGCAGCCTGCTCGACGTCGTCATCAGCCCCGCCGCGGCTAAGCGCATCGGCGTGGCTCCTTCGGCCCCCCTGGGCCAGCGAGCCGCGGCGCTGAAGGGGCTGACCCTCGCCATGACGCGGCCCAATACCATCACGCATGCCCAGCTGCAGCATTTGGCGCGCCTGGGCGGGCTGCAGCCCACGGACATCAACATGGTCGCCATCGGGGATTCACCCAGCATGATTTCGGCGCTCTCCCGCGGCCAGATTGACGGCTTCACCATCTCGATTCCCGGGGGACGAATCGCCATTAAGCGGGGCGAAGCCGTGATGTGGGTCAACAATGCCGCCGGCGACGATCCGTCGGTCGATCCGATGATCTTTCAGAGCCTCTTCACCCACCGCAGCTACGCGAAGGAGCATCCGGCTGTCGTGCGGGGATTGATCCGCGCCGTAAGGCGGGCCGTCGAAGCGATCGCCACGCAGCCCGCAGAGGAGGTTCGCAAGGTCGTGCAGCCCATCTACGGGGGCGTGGACCCGGACACCATGAATCTGGCCATTGAGGCGGTGAAGCCCGCCTTGAACCGGAAGGGAGACGTGACGCTGAAAATGGTGGAAAACACGCTGCGGCTCGAAGGCTCCAGCGACGTGACGGCGCAGCAGATGATGGCTGCCTATACCGCGGAATATCAATAAATGCCGTCTTCCCGGGCCATTCTATCCCTGCGCGGAATTGCCCATCACTTCCGCGCCGAGCGCGGCGATGTCTCGGCGCTGAGCGGGTTCGACCTGGATATCGAGGAAGGCGAATTCCTGGCCGTGGTGGGCCCCTCCGGCTGCGGCAAGTCCACCCTGCTCAACATTCTGGTGGGTTTGCTGGACGCTTCAGCCGGGAAGCTGCTGTTCCGAGGCGCGCCCTGGCGGGGAATCAACAAGGAAATCGGCTACGTCACGCAGGCGGACAATCTGTTTCCTTGGCGCACCGCGCTGCACAACGTCATGTTCGGGCTCGAAATGCGCGGAATCGGCACCGCGCGGGAGCGCCATGCCCGCGCGGCGGCGCTGCTGGATCGCGTGGGCCTGGCCGGATTCCACCATCGCTACCGTCACGAGCTGTCCGGCGGCATGCGCCAGCGCGTGAACATCGTGCGCACGCTCGCCTACGATCCCAAGGTGATCCTGCTGGATGAGCCATTCGGACCCCTCGATGTCCAGACGCGGCTGAACCTGCAGGACCTGTTATTGCGGCTCTGGCAGGAACGCAGCCGCACGACCATCGTGTTCGTGACCCATGACCTGACCGAGGCCATCGCCCTGGCGGACCGGGTGGTCGTGATGTCGCCTCGGCCCGGCCGCATCCGGGAGGTTGTGCCGGTGCCGCTGCCCCGGCCGCGTGATATCTTCTCGATCCATACGGATCCTGCGTTCAGGGACATCTACGATCGGCTGTGGGCGCACCTGGCGCAGGAGATGAAGCAGGAACAAACCGCTCCGGCGAGCCATGCCGAAGGGGAAAGATTCGGCGCACAGCCATGAAACACGGGCGGGCCCGAAGTCATGTGAGCACTTTCCTCTGGCGGCTGGGCATCGCCGCGGCGGTGCTTGCCCTTTGGCAAGGGATATCGGGTCCGGTCGTGGACGCCTTCTGGTTTTCCCGGCCGTCGGACGTCGCCATCTACCTGTGGCGCTCGCTCCTGGATGGGCCGCTGCTGTCCGATCTATCGATCACGATTCGGGCCACGGCGTTCGGCTACGTCTGCGGGGCGGTGGCGGGATTGGTGCTGGGATTCGCGCTCGCCCAGAGTGAAGCCGCGGCGCGCGTGCTCAAGCCATTCATTCTCGCGGTCTATGGCATCCCCCGCATCGCGCTGGCGCCGATCTTCATCCTCTGGTTCGGTATTGCGCTGACCTCGAAAGTGATGATGGCGGCGATGATGACGTTCATGCTCGTGTTCTTCAACACGTACGAGGGCGTGCGGGCCGCGGACCTGGATTTGCGCAATGTGGCGCGGGTGCTAGGCACGAATCGCTGGCAATTGTTCGTGCACGTGACGGTCCCCAATGCCAGCCCGTGGATCATCGCCGGCCTGCGGGTCAGCATTCCCCAGGCGCTGGTGGCTGCTGTCGTTGCGGAGTTCATCGCTTCCACGGGGGGGCTGAGGTACCGCATCATGGAGACCACGAGCGGGATGAACACGGCGGGAACGATGGCCGGCGTGCTGGTGCTGATGCTGGTCGTCGTGCTGCTCAACCTGGTGCTGGACCGCGCGGAACACTGGGCGCTGAAGTGGCGCCCCGAGGACTCTGGGGCGCGGAAATGACGCGTCGCGCCCCTCGCCTCTTCCCGGCAGCCGGGAGCGCGGGCTCCCGCGCGGCGCTGCCCGATTCGCTCTGTTCCAGCGCGCATCACGGATGCAACTCCCGATGAATCTTTACATACTCAGCGGCGGTGCGGTGCAGGGGCTGGTGCGCACCATCGAGCCGCTCGTGGCCAAGGACGGCGGCATGCGCATTGTCGGCTCATTCGGTGCCGTGGGTGCCATGAAGGAGAAGTTCGTGGCGGGCGAGCCGTGCGACCTCATCATCCTCACGGAGACCCTGATCGCGGAACTTGCGCGCCAGCGGCGGGTCGTGCCGGACACGTGCGCGCCTCTCGGCCGCGTCCGCACCGGCGTGGCGGTCCGTGAAGGCTCCCCGCTGCCTGAGTTGCGCGGGGCGGGCGGTCTCCGCGATGCGCTAAGCGCGGCGAACGGCATTTATTTCCCCGATCCGCAGCGCGCAACCGCTGGAATTCATTTCATGAAGATCCTGCGCGCGCTCGGCATGGACCAGGAACTCGCCGGCCGGCTGCGGCCGCATCCCAACGGGGCAACCGCGATGCGCGAAATGGCCGCCGCCAGGGATGAAATCGTCATCGGATGCACGCAAGTCACCGAGATCGTCACGACGCCGGGCGTCCGATTGGCCGGCCCGCTGCCCCGGGAATTCGAGCTGGTCACGACGTACGCGGTCGCAGTGTCAGCGCAAGCCGCCCAACCCGAGCAGGCCCGCCTCCTTGCCGGCATCTTGGCGGGGCCACAATCGGCGGACGTCCGTGCCGCCTGTGGAATGGAGTGAGCCGCGGGGCAAGCCGTTCGATTCAATCGGGGAACAGGATCCGAGGATGGGGGGAGTCCCGCTCCCCGGCAGTCACGCAATCGCCCGGCTGTCCGATCGGCGCCGGCGGCACATCTTACTTGCCGCTGGGCATGCGTCGAGCAATGTCGTATGAGGAAGTTCCCGGTCCGCTTCAATCGCACATCCGCCCTAGGAGAACGCCATGGCCAAGGCACCGCCTTCCGCACAACGCGATCGGATCAAGCCTCATTTTCCCGCGCTGGTCGATTACACCAACGACATTATTTATGGCGATCTGTGGGAACGTCCGGGTCTGTCAAAGCGCGATCGCAGCCTCGTGACGGTGGCGGCTCTCGTTGCCACCCATCGCCCGATGCAGCTCAAGACCCATATCAAGCGGGCCCTCGGCAACGGAGTGACGAAAGAGGAGATCGGCGAGATCGTCACGCACATGGCATTCTACGCGGGCTGGCCCGCGGCGATGACGGCGGCGCAGACGGCGATGGACGTGTATGAAGGGAAGGGCGAGTAGTCCTTGCCACCTCCAATCAGCGGGAGACGGACATGCAGGTTGGATTTATCGGGCTGGGCACCATGGGTGCAAGCATGGCGGCGAATCTGCAGAAGGCGGGGCATCGCTTGATCGTTCACGACCTCCGTCGCGCGGCCGCCGAGCCGCACCTGGCGGCGGGGGCAACCTGGGCGGCGACGGCGCGCGAAGCGGCCGCCGGATCCGAAGTCGCGTTCACCTCGCTGCCCGGCCCGCCCGACGTGGAGGCGGCAGTGCTGGGTCGCGATGGCCTGCTCGCGGGAATGCGCCCGGACAGCGCGTATTTCGACCTGTCCACAAACTCGCGGGCGATGGTGCAGAAGATCCACTCCGCGTGCGCGGAAAAGGGCGTGCACATGTTCGACGCGCCGGTCAGCGGGGGGCCGCGTGGCGCGGCGACCCGCAAGCTCGCGCTCTGGATCGGCGGGGATCAGTCCGTCTTCAACCGTTACAAGCCTGTGCTCGACGCCATCGGGGACCAAGTGCGCTACATCGGGCCAATCGGCCACGCCACGATTGCCAAGCTGGTCCACAACTGCACGGGCTACGCCCTGAACGTGGCGTTGGCGGAAACCTTCACGATGGGGGTGAAGGCAGGCGTGGACCCCTTGGTGCTCTTCGAGGCGATCCGCCAAGGGGCCGTGGGACGGCGCCGCACGTTCGACGCCTTGATCGATCAATTCTTGCCCAACAAGTACGATCCGCCGGCGTTCACCCTGCGCCTGGCGCACAAGGACGTCTCACTCGCGGTCGGCCTGGGAAAGGAAGTCGGCGTGCCGATGCGCCTGTGCAACCTGACGCTCGAGGAGATGACCGAAGCGCTCAATCGCGGCTGGGCCCAGCTCGATTCGCGCTCGACCATGCTGCTTCAGCAAGAGCGTGCCGGCGTGAAAGTTGCCGTCCCGCCCGACCGGCTGAAGCAGTCCCTGGCCGCCGATACGAGTGCCGTGACCGATTTCAAGCGCTAGAGCCCCGTGACGGAATCCGGTTACGTCAGGTCTGCGCCTCCGGCCGGCCAGGCGGCGCCACCGGAGCAGGAAGCTGCACGCCATCGCCACGCGCCCGGCTTCCGTCTGCGGCGCTCGGCGGATCGGGCGGCGCCCTTCACGCCCGATTCGGATGCACGGCCGCCGCTAGCCCTTGGGCATCACGTCGAGCCGCGCCACGACTCCCTCCAGCGCTCTCTTCGGCGCGGGATACCGCTTCAACACGAGCGGATCGTGCCCCGGAATCACATGCTGGGGCGATTCCGCAAGGCGCCTCAGCTTGGCCCAACCTTGAATCATGTCGTCGAGGTGATACACGACCGGAAAAGGCTTGCTCAGCTCCATGTTCTCGTAGAAATGGCAGGAGTCCGAGGCCAGCACGACCCAGCCGCGCCTGGTATTCACCCTCACGCTCTGCATGCCCGGCGTGTGTCCCCCGATGTGATGCAGGCTCACGCCAGGCGCAAGCTCTTCTTCGCCCTGGTGGAAGACGACCCGGCCCTCGAACAGGCGCCGCACCATCGTGCAGACGTGCTCCACCGAAAATGCGTGGCGAAACGGTGCCTCGCACATGAGGCGGCCGGTCGCGAAATTCATTTCCAGGTCGTTCAAGTGGAAGCGCGCGCCCGGAAAATCGTCCAGCGTGCCCGCGTGGTCGTAGTGCATATGCGTCACGACGACGTCGCGCACCTTGGCCGCATCGATGCCCAGCATCGCCAGTCCTTCGCGGGGCAGCCGGATCACCTTGCGTCCCCGCCGCTCGCCTTCCGTCGGCTCGAAGCCGGTGTCCACGATGATGGTGCGCTCCTTGTTGACGATCGCCCAGACAAAATAGTCGATGGGCATGGGCGCCGCGTGGTCGTCCGCCATGATGAAGTTGTCGTGGCGGTAGCGGTTCTGCATCGTGCCATACTTGACGGCGTACACCTCGTACGTGTCGGCAGCGCTCATGGCCGTTGGCTCCCTGAAGAGGAATGGAATCCCGCATCTGTCCGGCTCGTGACGCGCCACGTTAGCAGGGTCCGTGCGTGCGAAAAAGTGGACGCTGGCCTGGACGACTGTCGTGGGGTACAAGGGGCGCGTACGTGCGGACCAATCCTGCTCGAACGTGGCAGGTTTTTCCCCGGCGGCAACGCCGAAGACGTCGCGCTCAGCGAGGAATCGGGGACTGCGTCACTCCCCCAATCACGATGAACGAACTACCGCTTTGGCTGGAGAATCTCCTCCAGACGCTGGCCACCGGGATCCTGGTCGGGGGAACCTACGCCCTGATGTGCGTCGGCCTCGGGCTGATCTTCGGCGTCATGCGCGTCATCAATTTCGCCCAGGGCGACTTCCTGATGCTGGGCATGTACGCGGCATTCTATCTCTATACCGGCGCCGGCCTGCAGGCGCTGTTCGGGGCCTATCTCGGACCGATCGTCGCCGCGTTCCTGGCCGGACCGATCGTCTTCGCGATCGCCTGGTACCTGCATCGCTGGCTCATGTCGCGCGTGTCGGGTACGGCGGCCCAGGGCGCCGCGGCGGAGGGCCACCATGCGCAGCTGATCCTCACCCTGGGGATTGCCCTGGTCCTGCAGAACGGAGGCCTGATCGTCTTCGGTTCCATGCCGCAATCCATTCGCTCGCCCCTGTCGAACGAGGCGTGGGAACTCGGCCCGATCCTGCTGAACGAATCCCGGGTGGTGGCGTTCTGCGTCGCCGTCGGTATCGCCCTGCTGCTCTATCTATTCATGAACCGCGTGGCCCTGGGCAAGACGCTGCGCGCGGCCGCGGACAACGCGGACGCCGCGATCTACATGGGCATCGATGTGGATCGCGCCCACCGCCTGGCCTTCAGCATCGGCATCGCCCTGACGGCCATCGCCGGCGGCCTCGTCGCGATGTACTACCCGTTCCAGCCCTATGTCGGCCTGGACTTCGTGATCATCATGTACACCGGCGTCGTGCTGGGAGGCATGGGCAGCATCCTCGGAGCGTTCTGGGGCGGAATGACCATCGGGCTGGTGCAGCAGCTTTCGACGCTGGTCCTGCCCATCCAGTTGCAGAACACGGCCATCTTCGTCGTGTTCCTGGTGATCGTCCTGTTTCGGCCCCAGGGATTGTTCGGGCGCATCACGGAGAGGACCTGATGGGCTTTATTCGGACCTGGCGCTCCCCGTATGTGACCGTCGCCGCAGTGGCCTTTGCCTACGTCGCGCTCGCCTACAGCATCGAGAGCAAGTACTACCAGCTGATGATCACGCTGATGCTGCTGTGGAGCGTGATGGCGCTGTCGTGGAACATGCTCAGCGGGTACAGCGGCCTGATTTCATTCGGGCACGCCTCGTTCTGGGGTCTGGGTGCCTACACCGTGACCCTGGCCTTGGTGCGCTACGACATCACGCCCTGGCTCGGGATTCCGCTCGGCGTCGTCGTGGGCACCGCGGGCGCGGCCGCGATCGGATATCCGACGTTCCGGCTGCGGGGCCACTATTTTGCGCTGGCGATGCTCGCCTACCCGCTGGCTCTGCTCTACGTGTTCGAGTGGCTCGGCTACCAGGAAGTCCCGCTGCCGATGAAACGCGAACATCCGGCGCTGTACATGCAGTTCGACGATCAGCGGATCTACGTGCTCCTGGCGCTGGCGCTGCTGGTCGTCGCGATGCTGATCTCGCTGAAGGTGGAGCGCTCGCGCTTCGGCTTGTCGCTGATGGCGATCAAGCAGAACGAGCCGGCGGCGGAGGCTGCTGGAATCAACACGCTGCGCTGGAAGTTGCTGGCGATCATGCTGAGCGGGGGCATCGGGGCGGCCGGCGGCGGATTGTACGCCCTCGTGCTGCTCGTGGTGACGCCGCCGACGGTGTTCGGCATGCTCGTCTCCGCGCAGGGGCTTGTGCTGACGCTCTTCGGTGGCGTGGGGACGGTCTGGGGCCCGGTGATCGGGGCGGCGATCCTCGTTCCGCTCGCGGAGACGCTTAACGCGGAGCTTGGCAACGTGCTGCCGGGCATCCAGGGTGTCGTGTACGGAATGGCCATCATCCTGGTCATCCTCTTCGCACCCGAAGGCCTGTATTGGAAGGCCCGCGACTGGCTTGCGAAACGCGGCGCTGTGCCTGTTCCGGCGACAGCAGCCGCCAGCGTGCCCCATGTCGCGCCGGCCAGAGAGAATCCGGCGGCAACGTCAATCAGAATGCCCGGGCCGGGCGCCGTGCCCTCGCTGGGGCCGATTCTCCAACTGCAGGGCGTGGCCCGCTCGTTCGGTGGCCTGCGGGCCTTGGACAGCGTGAGCTTCGAGGTGCGCAAGGGTGCGCTGCAGGGCATCATCGGGCCGAACGGGTCCGGGAAGACCACGCTGTTCAACGTGCTGAATGGATTCCTCCGGCCCGATCATGGCAGCATCCTGTTCAACGGGCACAGCCTGGTCGGCATGAAGCCGAATGCGGTCTGCCGGCTGGGCATCGGGCGCACGTTCCAGGTCGTGCGCACGTTTCCGCGGATGTCGGTGCTGCACAACGCGATGGTGGGCGCATTCGTCCGCGCCCGGGACGATACGATGGCGGAGGGGCTCGCGCGAGAGGCCCTGGAACGGGTCGGGCTGACGAGTCGGGCCGATGCGCTGGCAGGCGCGCTCACCAATAAGGAACGCCGCCTGATGGAGCTCGCCCGCGCGCTGGCGTCCGTGCCGGAGCTGATCCTGATGGACGAAACGCTGGCCGGCCTGGCGCCGCAGGAAATTGACGAGCTGCTGCCGCTGCTCAAGCAGCTCAATACCGAGGGGCTGACGATCATCATCATCGAGCACACCATGCACGCGATGGTGCGGCTGGCCGACGACTTCATCGTACTGGACCACGGCCGCATGATCGCGCAAGGCAAGCCCGCGGACGTGGTGCACATTCCGGCTGTGATCGAGGCGTATCTCGGCAAGAGGTGGATGAGCCGTGCTGCGAATTGAGGACATCGTCGTCTCGTACGGGGGCCTGCGTGCACTCGATGGAGTGTCGCTGGAGATCGCCCTGGGAGAGTTCGTCGCCGTCGTGGGCCCGAACGGTGCGGGCAAGACCACGATCTTCAAGACCATTTCGGGTACGGTCGCGCCGAGCCGCGGAAAGATCACGTTCGAGGGGAGGGATCTGCTGGCGGTTCCCCCGGCACAGCGCGCGCACCTCGGAATCGCCCACGTGCCCGAGGGGCGCCAGGTGTTCAGCACGCTGACCGTGCTGGAGACTCTCGAGATGGGGGCGCATACGAAGGCGGGCCGGGCACGGTGGGACGAGAACCTGGCCGCGGTGCTTACCCTGTTTCCCGCGCTGCGGGACCGGCTCAAGCAGCTCGCCGGCACGCTGTCGGGGGGCGAGCAGCAGATGCTGGCGATCGGGCGGGGCATCGCCTCCTCGCCCAAGCTGCTGATGCTTGACGAACCCTCGCTGGGATTGGCACCGACGGTGGCGGACGCGATCTTCGAGGGCATCGAGCAGATTCACCGGGAGCGCGGCATCACGGTCCTGCTGGTCGAGCAACGGGTCGCGGAGGCGATCGAATCCTGCGATCGCGGCTACGTCCTCCAGTCCGGGCGGGTCGTGATGACCGGTACGCACGAGACCCTCTTCTCCGATCAACGGATCAAGCAGACATATCTTGGCATGTAGGCGCAGGCGGGGCGGAAGCGCAGTCTTCCTTCAGGGGGAATGCCGGATCGACGGTCGGCTATCCCAGCGGGACTAACCGATAGAGCGGGAGGGAACCATGATCCGCAAGGCGATGATGTGCGTGGCCGGGCTGGCCGCGTTCCTGATGGTACAAACCTGGAATTCACCCGCGGTCCTGGCTCAGGCGAAGACCGTCAAGATCGCGTTGATTGCGCCGATGTCGGGACCCTGGGCGCGCCAGGGAAACCTGAAGAAGCTCGGGGCCGACATGGCCGTGGAGGAAATCAACGCCAGCGGCGGCATCAAGGCCCTCGGCGGCGCAAAGATGGAACTGATTGTCGCGGATGCGGGGGACAGTCCGGAGAAAGCCAAGAATGCGGCGCAGCGCCTGCTGTCCCAGGAGCCCAATTTGTCCGGCGGGCTCGGGGCCTGGCTGAGCTCGTTCACGCTTGCCGTGACCGAAGTCACCGAGCGCGAGCATCTTCCGTGGCTGACGCTCTCGTACTCGGACGTCATCACCAACCGGGGATTCAAGTACGTCTTCCAGACCTCCCCCACCGGCGGCGTGCAGTCCGAGACGGCGATGCCCCAAATCGTGGACCTGGCCGTCGCCGCGACGGGCACGCGCCCCACCACGGTGGGCATCATCATGGACAACACCGCCGCTCCGGTCAGCTTCACCAAGCCGATGCGTGAAGGCGGCCTGCAAAAGCTGGGCATCAAGCTCGTGATGGATGAGATCTATACTCCGCCGCTTTCCGATGCCACCTCGATGGTGCAGAGGGTGCGCGCGACCCGGCCGGATTTGTTGATCCTGGGACCCACCTCGGTGCCGGACGACAAGCTCATCATCGAAAAGCTGAACGAGTTCGGATTGGGCAAAGGGCGCGTGCCGGCGATCGGCAACGGTGCGCACTTGGGGGGCCCGGAATTGCTGAAAGCGCTTGGGCCCGAGCAGCTCGAAGGGTTGATGTTCATCGTCGCCAACTGGGGAATCAAGGGCCAAGAGCAGCTGATTGACCGTTTCAAGAAGCGCACGGGTGAACCCTGGTTCACGCAGGACAGTGCATGCGGGTACGGGCAGGTCTGGATCCTGAAGGAGGCGATGGAAAAGGCCAAGTCCGCCGATCGGGAAAAGGTGGCGGAAGCCATCCGCGGGCTGGATCTGCGCTCGGGACCGGCTGCGTCGGCCTTTGCGGGTGGCGTAAAGTTCGAGCCAAACGGACGCCGCGCACGCGCCGTGGTGCTGGTGGTGCAATGGCAGAACGGGATTCCAGTGACGGTGTATCCGCCCGAGGTGGCCGTGGCGAAGCCGATCTGGCCGAAGTCCCGATAATCGTTCCAGTGCATGGGTCCGTCAATCGTTCCGGCGGGCCGAAACCAATCACGTGCGGGAGGAATGGATGATTCGCGCGTCCGTTGCGATCGTGGTGGGGCTGGTCGTGTTCCTCGCTGTTCAAATGTGGAGTCCGTCCGACGTCCAGGCGCAGGCGAAAACGGTGAAGATCGCCCTGATTGCTCCCATGTCGGGCGCATGGGCGCGCCAGGGCTATCTGAAGAAACTCGGCGCGGACATGGCGGTCGACGAAATCAATGCGAGCGGAGGCATCAAGGCTCTGGGCGGCGCCAAGCTCGAATTGGTGCTCGCGGATGCGGGAGACAGCGCCGAAAAAGCCAAGAACGCCGCCCAGCGCCTGGTCTCCCAGGAGCCGAATCTGTCCGGCGGGATGGGCGCCTGGCTCAGCACCTTTACGCTCGCCGTGACCGAGGTCACGGAGCGCGAGCATATCCCTTGGCTGACGCTGTCCTACTCGGACGTGATCACGGGCCGAGGCTTCAATTACGTGTTCCAGTCCTCGCCCACCGGCGGCGATCAGGCGGTACGGTCCGTGCCGACGATCGTCGGGCTGGCCGTCGCGGCCACCGGCAAGCAGCCGACCAAGGCGGGCATCATCATGGACAATACCGCCTCCCCCGTCAGCTTCACCAAGCCCATTCGGGAAGGCGGGCTGGAGAAGCTCGGCATCAAGCTGGTGATGGACGAGATCTTCACTCCGCCCCTCTCCGACGCGACTCCGCTGGTGCAGAAGGTGCGCTCCACGCGCCCCGATTTCCTGTTCCTCGTGAGCACGTCGGTGCCCGACGACAAGCTGATCCTCGAAAAGATGCACGAGTTCAAGCTCGGCCGCGACCGCATTCCCGTCGTGGCCAATGGAGTCGCGTTCGCCTCGCCTGAGCTGCTGCAGACGATGGGCAAGGAGCAGCTCGAAGGCTTGCTGGTCATTGCCCCGAGTTGGGGCGTGAAGGGTCAGGAGGAGCTGATTGCCCGCTTCAAGATGCGCACGAAAGAGCCCTGGTTGACGCAAGACAGCCTGTCGACCTACGGGCATGTGTGGATCCTGAAGGAGGCGCTGGAGAGAGCCAAATCGGCCGACCGGGAGAAAGTGGCCGCGGCTATGCACCAGCTCGATTTGACAACGGGGCCCGTGGCGCTGGCGTTTCCTGGCGGGGCGAAATTCGAGCCCAACGGCCGTCGCATGCGCACGGTCGTCCTTGTGGTGCAGTGGCAGAACGGCGAGCCCGTCACGGTGTATCCGCCCGAGTACGCCTTCGCCAAGCCGAAGTGGCCGAAAACGGAGTAGCTGCGGAGCGAGCAGCCAATTGGGCCGCTGCCTTGCCCTTGGCCGGATCCCGCGCGAAGGTGCGACGATCGCGCCGTTTTCAAGGGTCCGGGTGGGCACGGCACCGTACCCGCCATTGACCTGGTGGGCGGCGGCGCTGAATCCGGATCTCGCTCTGCAGGTCACTGCCCAGCGGGTCCGCCTCCCGTCACGGGGCGCTCCTCTCGCTCCGCGATTTTTCGCCGTGAGGGTACAGGCATGAGCGTGTTCCCCGCGCTGGAATGGATGAAGGCGTTCCAGAAGATCGTCAACGCCGACGAGGAGCTTTCCGCAATCGGTCAATGGTTCACCACGTCCTTCCTGTTCCAGGCCGCGGATACCCGATACGTCTTCAAGGTCGCAGGCGGCAAGCTCGTGCAGATCATTCCGGAACCGCGTTTCGATGAAACATGGAGCTTCGCGCTGCGGGCGCCGCTGGAGCACTGGAGAAAATTCATCCAGCCTCTGCCTCCACCCCTGTTCAACGAATTGTTCGCGATGTTGATGCGCGTGCCCGACTTCAAGCTTGAGGGAAATACTCTGGTCGCGATGCAGAACATCCGGGCGCTCCAGCGATTCATGGGCCTGATGCGGACGGTGGAGGGCTGACATGGCGAATGTGGAGGCGATCGTCGGGCGATACATGCACATCCGCGCGGGAGGCAGCGACTTCCGCATCTATGTCGAAGAGGCGGGGCAAGGCATTCCGCTGCTGTGCCTGCACACGGCCGCGGCGGATACGCGGCAATACCGCCACCTGCTTAACGATCCCGGCATCCTGGACCGCTTCCGGATCGTCGCCTTCGACATGCCCTTCCACGGCAAGTCCAACCCCCCGGAGGGTTGGTGGCGGAAGAAGTATGTGCTCACCAGCCAGGCATACACGGACACGGTCCGCGCCGTTTGGATGGCTCTGGAACTGGATCGTCCGGTCGTGATGGGGTGCTCCATGGGGGGTGCCGTCGTCTTGACGCTGGCCGCGACGTACTTCCGGGAAATGCGTGCCATCATCGGGCTGGAAAGCGCGGCCTACGCGCCGGGCCGCTCCAACCACTTTCTCAGCCATCCGGCGGTGCACGGGGGAGAATTTGCCGCTACCTATTCCTACGGCCTATGCGCGCCCCACAGTCCCGAGGCCAAACGGCGGGAGAACTGGTGGTACTACAGCCAGTCCGGGCCGGGCGTGTACGAGGGCGACATTCATTTCTACAGCTTCGACCACGACGTGCGCGAGGCGATCAAAGGCATTGACACCCGGCGCTGCCCAGTCTTCCTGCTTTCCGGGGAATACGACTACTCCGCCACGCCGGACATGACCCGGGCCGTGGCGGACGCGATTCCGGGCGCGGAGTTTGTCCTCATGAAGGAGATGGGTCATTTCCCCATGATCGAGAATCCGGAGAAGTTCCGCTCGTACTTGCTGCCGATCCTGGATCGAATCGCCAAGCGGTGAGCGTGACGTTCGCGCGGCGGTTCGATCGCTCTTCGCGACGATGTGGGCTGGCTGAAAATTGAAAGCTGGCGCGCTTGCCAATCCGATCGTGCCTATCTTTCCGTCCTGCCAGTTGCGCTCCAGCGCCACGCCATGGGCCGGATCCCGCGCACCCTTATCGAGAGGTATGCCGAGATTCAATGCCTGCGCACCGGTTCTCCAAACAAAAAAGGCCTACGTCTCACGACGTAAGCCCTTGAAATTCCAGAGCGGGAAACGGGACTTGAACCCGCGACCCCAACCTTGGCAAGGTTGTGCTCTACCACTGAGCTATTCCCGCATGCGAGGATCGCCGCACAGTTTAAGCGAGTCCACGCTGGCAAGTCAATTGCGCTCCGGCGTCGCCGCAGCCCCGCGCCGGGCGGGTCCAACGCGCGGACGTGCTGCACGCGACGAATGCTCGGTGCGCTGCCCCGCCCCATGGAGACGTCGCGCATGTCCACCGCTTTCCGACCGCTCACTCGCTGGCACTGGCTCGTCCCGGCGGCGCTTCTGGCGGCGGGCACGGCGGTCCTCTGGAACGGGGAGTTGGACCGCGGCTTGGCGCGCGGACTCTACTCGCCTACCGATCCGACTCACTGGCCGCAGGGCTACGAGCAGCCCTGGGCTCTTCTCTATCGCTGGGGCGTATTTCCGGCGATTGGGCTCGCCGCCGCCGGACTGCTGCTGCTGGCCTGGAGCTTGGCGCGCAATAGCGGGGAGGCGGGGGCCCGGACGCTGCGCAAGGCAGGGCTGACGATCGTCCTCAGCCTCGCCCTCGGGCCGCTGCTCGTCGTCA
>JBGOTW010000029.1:0-25260 GCA_041476685.1 bacterium
GCCCCTGACCGAGGAGGAAGCGCTGCCCAACTCCGTCGGCAAGATCGCCGGCTGACCCGCTTCCGCGCCGAACGTCCCTGCCGCCGCAGGCGAGGACGTGTTCCTGCGCGGCTCCGCCCGAGTCCCCGCGCCTCACGCCGCTTTCGGCTTCTGCAGGGCCAGATACACCAGCCCCGCCATCTCCCGCTCCAGCGATTTGCGCTTCGCCGCGAGGAACTCGCGCAGCTCGTTGCGGCGCGCGAAGAGGAAGAACACGCGGATGTTGTCCAGGATGCGCTCGCGCTCCCGCCGCATGTACAGCGCCAGCATCGTGGCCGGCAGCAGGCTCGCCCCGTAGGCCAGCGCCTCTCCGCCCCCCAGCCCGCGCCAGACCAGCCAGCTCTGCGCGCCCCAGAACAGGGCGAAGAACCCCATCCCCAGGCAGATCTTCGCCGTGTCGTACTGGTAGCGGTCTTCCGCCAGGCGGTGCGCGAGCACCCGCGTCAGCACGAACGGCGCGAGCGAGTTGAGCGCGCCCCACAGTCCCGCGGGCAGCGCCAGCAGCATCGCCGCGCTGCGGGCGAGGAAGGCGCAGACGAGGCGGGGCGTGTAGTCCACGGTCAGGTGGTAGTCGTGGATGCCGACGCGGCGGCAGAGGCGCTCGAAGCGGTCCAGCTCGAGCCGCATGTGCTCGACCCGCTCCGGGGCCGCCATGCGCAGCCGCTGCTGCGCCTGCAGGAGCTTGTGCTGGGCGCGGAAGCGCTGGTCCAGGTTGCGGCGGCGGTACTTGCCGTTGCGCAGCCGGAAGAAGCGCTCCAGCCGCCGCAGCGTCTCCAGCTCGGCCCAACTGTTGGGATTGAGCGTGATGCGCTCCAGCGCCGCCCGGATCTGCTCGGTGATCCGCACGGCCGCCTGCTCGGGCGTCTCGCCGGGGAGCTGGACGGCGGGCACCGGCTTGCCGAACTTGACCAGCACGCTGCTGCGGAAGCGGCCCACGTCGGTGTAGTTGAGCCCGACCGGCAGCACGGTGGGCGTTCCCCCCGCGGTCTCCCGCGCGCCCAGCGCCAGCCGCGCCGCGCCGGTCTTGAGCGCGTGCATCGCCGGCGAGAAATGGCTTTCGCCCTCGGGAAAGATCAGCAGCGCCTCGCCCTGGCCCAGCATCGCGTAGCAGCGCACGAACGAGTCGGCGTTGCGGCGCGTGTCCGACCCCGCGTCCTGGCGGCGGTAGATGGGCACGGCCTGGATCAGCCGCAGGATCGGCCAGACGAGCGGATTGCGGAACAGGCCGCTGCGGGCGAGCGGGTGCACGACGCGCGGGAATGCCGCCTGGATCACGAGCGCGTCGGCCAGGGCGCTGGGATGGTTGGCGCACACCAGCAGCGGCCCGGCTTGCGCCGCGTACTCCGCGCCCCGCACCTCGGCGCGCCGGTAGAACGCGCGCACCACCAGGTAGCAGAACCAGCGCCAGGAGGTCTGCGCCACGTCGGCCGGGCGGCGCCAGCTCAGCACGGTCGGCGGCAAGGCAATGTGCGCCATCGGTTCCCACCCATTCAGGCTCCAGGCGGCGCAGCCTGCCCCGCAACGGGGTCCCGCGCCCGTGCCGTTCAGCTCAGTTGCCATGCATCCAGGCTGCGCCCGCATCCTATCCGTCCCGCCCGACCCCGGGCAATGGGCCCAAGCAAGCGGGTCCGTTTGGCGACCACAGCAGATTTCTCGCTACGCTTGAAATGACAGCCCTGTGTCACTCCGAGCGAATGCGAGGAGTCCGTTGTTGCAGTTCACGGCCGCTTCATCAATTAGTTACCCACTACCGCCTCGCAGCTGCCCTTGCATCCGCGCCCGGCACGCCCTAGCATGACCGCAGGTCAGACGGCGCTGAAGCAAGAGTAGTGCTGAAAAGGACAGCGCCGACGCCCTTGCGCAGGCGAGGGGGGCGCGCGGCGCGCCATCCCGCCCCGCCGGGTTCCCCGGGCCCCTGCCGTTCCGACCCCCTGATCCCTCCCGGCCGCCATGCCCAGGTCCGCCCGCAAGGGGAAGCAGATTCCGCACGCCACGGCGCCCGTCGAGGCGATCCTGGGCGAGCCGGGCGTGCTGCTGCTCCAGATGAGCGGGCTGAGCGACCGGCCGGCCTCCGGGCGCCTGCTGCAGGGGCTGACGCCCTACCTCGACGGGGAGGGCGCGCAGCACGTCGTCCTGTACGCCGAGCGGCAACGCACGGAACCCTGGAGCGCCAGTCCCAAGCCGGCGCCCTACCGCGAGCTGATCCACTGGGCGCGCAGCGGCGGGGACGGCGTCTATCGTGGCGCGACCTGGAAGGAGTCCGGCATCACGCGCGAGGAGATCGTCGCCGCGTTCCAGACGGAGTCCACGTACGTGGTGGACTGGGCGGCGCGGCGGGCCGGGGCGGCCGTCGTGTGCAACAAGGAGCCCTTGCTGCTCGATCCGTGCATCGTGGACAAGCCCTGGGGCAGGGAGGTCTGGTACACCGGCATCGAGCAGCGCGGCCGCTCCTTCGTGCGCTCCGAGACGGGCCGGACGGAGCTGCCCTACGCGCTGGGCATGTTCCCGGTGTCCCTGATCGGCGAGCAGGAGCGGCCGCCCGTGCTGATCAAGGCGCTCGAGCCCCTGCCGGAGGAAGTGCTGGGCGACCTGTACCTGGAGGTGCACCGGGAGAAGTGGGAGGTGTACGTCGTGCTGGACGTGAGCCGGGACGCGTGGCCCGACGGGGTGGGCCGGCTGCGCGCGGGGCTCGCGCCCGCCGCGATCGAGCGTTACCGCGGCCTGCGCGGCGCGGGCTGGCCCGATGCCCTCGCCCAGGACCTGCTGGCGGACATCCGCGCCTACGAGACGGTGCGGCGCAGGATTGACGCCCGCTTCGACCAGGCGCTCCAGGCGCGCCGCCTCGATCCCGCCCTGGGGGTGCCGGCCGCCCTGCACGGGGAACTGTCCGCCGAACTGCCCGAGGAGCTGCGCGCCGAGGAGCGCCGTCTGCGCGCGGCGGTGGAGGACTACCTGGGCACGACGCCGATGCCCGAGGGGGCGGTGGCGTGCCTCCCGCCGGGCATGCTGCACTCCCTGCAGCACGGCGTGAAGGTGATCGAGTTCCAGACGCCGACCTACGAGCGCCTGATCGCCATGTTCGCCCAGAAGGTGCTCACCCAGCGGCACTGGAACTCCGAAGCCGCCGTGAAGCTCATGCACAAGGCCGCCTACTCTCCGCCGCAGCCGGAGCAGCTGGAACGCGAGCCGGGCTGGACGCTGGAGCGGATCGTGGCGTTTCCCGAATTCGAGGTGCAGCGCCTGGCGCTGGGCCCCGGCGCGGTGCGCCCCTCCGCGACGACCGGGGGCGCCCAATACCAGCTCCTGCTGGGCGTGCTGGGCGCGGGCACGGTGGACGTGCCGGGCCGCGGCCCGACCCCGATCGGGAAGGAGACGGTGCTGCTGCTGCCCGCGACGCTGGGAGCGTTCAAGGTGCGGGCCGACGGCGAGGGGCTGACCTGCCTCGTGATGCTGCCCGCCGAGCCGCGCGACGGCAAGCCGTTGGCGCGCCTGGAGCTTTGATGGCCAGTGGCGAGTCCGAATGCGGCGGGAGCGCCTGCCGGGGTGGGGCCGCGGCGCTCTACGGTGGGTGCACCGGCGCGGCACCGCGAGCGCGACGGAATCCACGCCGCCACAAACCGAGCTCCCCGACTGTCTAGGCAGTATATTATATATAGTCAGATAGTCGTTGAGTGACCCGTCGGCCAATCCCCGGGACGAACCGCCGCGAATGCCCCACATGAGCGAAACGCGCCGCAAGCTCCGCCCCAAGCCCGTCGCGTCCGCAGTACCAGGCGCCGCGTCCGCGGAACTTGCCCCCGCGGACGCGGGACATGCCGCCGCGCGGGGGGCGGGAGTGCCGCCCCAGCCGTACCGGGGCTGGCCGGCGCTCAAGGCGGGCGACCGCGTCGCGCTCTTCTCCCCCAGCAGCCACCAGGGCCAGGCCCCCGCCGATGCCGTGCCGCGCGCCCGGGACATCCTCGCACGCTGGGGGCTGCGCCCCGCTGAGCTGACGCCCGAGCGGCGGCACCTGTACCTCGCCGGGACGGACCGCGAACGGGCGGAGGAATTCGAGCGGCTCTACCTCGACCCCGGGGTCCGCGCGCTGTTCTGCACGCGCGGCGGATATGGAGCGGCGCGCATCCTGCCCCTGCTGGACCGGGCGCGGATCGCGGCGGCTCCGCCCAAGGCGGTGGTGGGCTTCAGCGACGTGACCTCCCTGTTCACCTGGCTGCACTGGGCCGCGGGGATTTCCGTGGTGCACGGCCCCTGCCTCGCCGCGCCCAGCGCGCTGTCGTCCCCGGACGCCGAGGGCAACCTGGAGGCGCTGCGGCGGATGCTGTTCGATGCGGAGGCGCGGCCCGGGCATGCGCTGCGCCTGATCCATCGGCCCCCGCCCGTTCCCTCCGGGGACGCTTCCGCCGCGTCCGCCGCCGCGGCCAGGAGTGCCGCGCCTGCGCGGGCTGGGGCGGCTACGGGTGCTGCGACTGCGGGTGCCGGAGCGGCTGCGGAAGACGGGGAGGGTGCGCGCGTGGGACGTCTCGTGGGCGGATGCCTGGCGGTATTGGTGACCTCGCTGGGCACACCCTGGGCCGTGGACACGCGCGGCGCGATCCTCTTTCTCGAGGACACCGACGAGGCGCCCTACCGCGTGGACCGGATGCTGACGCACCTGCGCGCCGCGGGCCGCTTCGACGGGCTGCGCGCCCTGGTCTTCGGGCACATGCGGCGGTGCGACGGGAATCCGCCGGGGCTGCTGGAGGACATGCTGCGGGACCTGTTCCACGACGCGCCGTTCCCGGTGGCCGTGGGCCTGCCCGCCGGGCATGGCGACCGCAACCTGCCCCTGCCCCTGGGGCGGCTGGCGCGGCTGGACTTCGAGGCGCACGGCCCGGTCGCCGCCGCGCAGGCGCACTTGCAGGTGCTGTAGCTCCTCGATCCGAAGCCAGGGGTCCCCGGGGCCCGGACGCCGGCCCGGCGCATGGCCTCGGCTGAAAGAGTACGTGGCAGGGCGGGGCCGCGCAGTCCAAGGCGCGTGCGGCGCGACGCCGCCGGCGGGAATCCTGCCGCGGGCATGGAATGGATGGCGCCGGCTTCACGCCAGGGCGGAGAGCCTGCGGCGCATGAGCGTGGCGAGCGCATCGGACTCGGCGCTGCGGAAGCGCTCCTCGGCCTGCTCGAGCCAGTCGCGCATCTCCGCCGCGCGGGCGCTGCCCGGGCCTTCCAGCGCGGTCACGCGCGCCAGGGCGAAGCACGCCTGGCCCTGCCCGAGAGGATCGCGCAGGCCCTGGTACAGGGAGAGCGCGGCGCGCAGCCGCGCCCGTGCCTCCCCGAGGTTCCCCGCGAGGAGCTCCAGTTCGCCGAGGGCAAGCTGGGCGTTGGCCTGTCCGAGCTGGCCGCCGATCTCACGATAGCCGTCCAGGGCGGAGGCATAATCCGTGCGCGCGGCGGTAAACTCGCCCGCCTGGGTCTCCAGATGCCCCAGGCCCTTGAGCGTGTTCGCCTGGCCGATCCGGTTGGAGCAGTCGTTGTACAGGCTGAGGGCTTCGGCGTAGGCGCGCTGCGCGTCGTCGGGACGGTTCAGCCGCCGCAGCAGGTTGGCCAGCCCAAGCCACGCATTGCCCTGGCCGATGGGGTCGCCTGCCTCCCGGTACGCCGCCTCGGCGCGGCGATAGCCCTCGAGCGCGGCACCGGCGAGCGCTTGCCGCGAGCCGTCAGGGGCACCGGCGAGCGCTTGCCGCGAGCCGTCAGGGGCATCGGCGAGCGCTAGCCGCGAGCCGTCAGGGGCATCGGCGAGCGTCCGCGCCGAGCCGTCAGTGGGATCGTCGCCCGCCGCGCCGTAACCGGGGCCGGAAGCGGTGCCGGAGGGCCGCGTCTGGCTGTCCAGGTCGGCCAACCCCTTCAGGACGTGGGCGCGTCCCAGGGCGCTGCCCGCCTGGGCATACAGGTGGCCGGCCTCGTCGAAGGCGGCGCGGGCCTCGTGCCAGGTGCCCGCCGCGGGGCCGGAATCCGGCCGCCGCTGGAGGAGGAAGCCCAGGGCGCAGCGCGCATTAACTTCGCCCAAACGGCTGCCAGCGGCACGATAGGCCTGCGCGGCCTCGCCGAACGCCGCTTGCGCCGCGTCCAGGCGATTGACGCGCTGCTCCAGGTAGCCCAGCGCCAGCAGCGTGCCCGCTTCGCCGAGCCGCGCCTGCTCGCCGCGATATAGCGCCTGGGCCGCGGCATACGCCGTGCGTGCCTCGCCGGTGCGATTGAGCCGCAGTTCGAGATGGCCCAGGCCCTTGAGGACGTTCGCCTCGCCGAGGGGGTCCTCGGCCTGGCGGTACAAGGCGCGGGCGTCGGCCAGGGCAGCGCGGGCCTCGTCGGCCCGGTACAGGCGCGCTTCGAGCAGGCCCAGCTCGAGCAGGGCGTGCGCATGCCCGAGCCGGTCCCGGGCCTCCCGGCAAGCGGCTTCAGCGCCCCGATACCAGCGCCGGGTCTCCTCGATCTGGCCGCGCTGATCGGCCAGCCGTCCCCTGGCGCGGGACAGCGCGCCCTCCGCCCAGCCGGCGGCGGAGTCTCCGAGCCCGGCGGCGGCGCGATCGAACGCCTGCTGCGCCGCTTCGTGGCGGCCCAGGCGCCGCTCCAGCTCGCCCAGTGCGAGCCAGGCCCGCGCCGCGCCGTCGGGATGCCCGGCGGCGGTGAAGGCGTCTGCGGCTGCGCCGAAGGCGGAGCGGGCCGCGTCATGCTGGCCCTGGGCCGCGAAGGCGCGTGCCGCGGCCAGCGTGCGGGCAGGGGAGAAGGACGCGGGTTGCACAGGGGAAGATTCCATGTATGCGGGAGCAGGTTGGCCAGGGCTCGTCAGGGCGCCGCACGCGCCAGCCGAGGCCGATCGTGCCGGGCAGCCGGATCCGGTTGCCGATGGAATATAGAAGCCGGTCTCCGCTGCGGCATCCGTGCCGCTGGACATCAGTGCCGCTGGACATGCGTGCCGCTGGACATGCGGGCTGCCAAGTCACATCAGCGCCACCGTCGTCGGCGCCACCGTCGTCAGCGCAGCCGTCATCTGTGCTAATACACTACGCGGCGCTGCGCGGAAACGGTCAATCCAAGTGCCCGGCGTCGCGCTCGGAGCGCAGGGGTGTGGCCCGGCAAGGGAGCAGCCCGGAAGTGGGTCAATTTGACGAGGACGCCGTGAACGGCAATGACAGACTCCTCGCATTCGCCCGGAGTGACAAGAATGGTCGCATTGAGCGCAGCTAGAAATCTGCTTGCGTCTCCAAACCGACCCACCACCTGCGGCCCCGCCAGGGAGACAGCGCGATGGTCTTCGCGATAGAGTTGCAGGTACGCGATTACGAGCTGGACCAGTACGGCGTGGTGAACAATTCGGTCTATCTGGGCTACCTCGAGCATGCCCGGCACGAATTCCTGCGCAGCCTCGGCATTGACGGAGCGGAGGTGGCGCGCGCCGGCCGCGCGCTGGCGCTGTCCGAGATCCGCGTCAAGTTCCGCGCCTCGCTGCGCAGCCGCGACCGGTTCAGCGTGAGCGTGACGGTGGCGGAGGTCAGCGGCGCGCGCGTCACGTTCGCGCAGGCGATCCACAAGGCCGGGGACCCCAAGCCGACGCTTGAGGCGACGGCGGTGGCCGTGTTCCTCGACGAGCGGGGCAAGCCCCAGCGCGTGGCGGGGGAGTTGCGGGAGCGGTTCATGCGGCAGCTTCCGCCGGCGGGCGCGTAGCGACGCGAGGGGCATGGTGAGGTGCGGCGCCGCGCGGTGCGGCCAGGGCGGCCCGGGGGGCGGATTCCCGCTCGCGCCAGACGCCCGGCAGGAGGAGAACGTCCATGGCGATGACCGCGGCGGTGGCGCGGGTGCAGGCCCTGACCTTCGACGTGTTCGGCACGGTGGTGGACTGGCGCGGCAGCATCGTGCGCGAGCTGGACGCGTTCGGCCGGAAGAAGGGACTCGCGGCGGACTGGGCTGCGTTCGCCGACGCCTGGCGCGGACTGTACCAGCCGAAGCTTTCCCTCGTGCGGGAAGGCAAGCGGCCCTGGACGATCCTGGATGTCCTGCACCGGGAGAGCCTCGACGAGTTGCTGCGGCAATTCACGATCGCCGGGCTGAGCGAGGAGGAAAAGGACTTCCTCAACCGCGTCTGGCACCGCCTCGACCCCTGGCCGGATTCGGTGCCCGGCCTGAAGCGGCTGCACGCCAAGTACCCGCTGGCCACGCTGTCCAACGGGAACGTGGCGCTGATGGTGAATCTGGCGCGGCACTCCGGCCTGCCTTGGGACGCGATCCTGGGCGCGGAGGTGACGCGCCACTATAAGCCCCAGCCCGAGTGCTACCGTATGACGGCGGAGATGCTGGGCCTGAAGGCCGAGCAGTGCATGCTGGTGGCGGCCCACAATGGGGACCTCCTGGCGGCAAGCCAGGTCGGCTATCGCACCGCGTTCATCGCCCGTCCCGCGGAGTACGGTCCGCATCAGCAGCGCGACTTCAAGGCTGAGCATCCCTTCGACGTCGTGGCCAAGGACATGCTGGACGTGGCGGCGCAGCTGGGATGCTGACCGCCTTAGGCGCTGAGCAGCCGGGCTGCTGAGCAACTGGGAATCTGAGCAGCAGGGCTGCTGAGCGGCCGGAAGTGCTGGCCGGGGGGACTGCTCCCTGATTGCCGCCATGCGCGCCGGAGGGTGCGGATGCAGCGCCATTCCCGGCAGCGACGCCGCGGGTGCAAGCGGAATTATTTGCGCGCTCGGGATAATCGGCGCGCCACGACGGCGTACCCCTTGCTTACGCCTTCCTGTGCCGGGAAAGTGGCGTACGCTCGATTCGATCCTGCACTCCCGTCGGAGCATTGTGGAACGTTGATGGAACAACTGTGGCGCACCTGCGGCGAAGCCATCAGTAAAAGGTCGGTGCAAGCGAGTTTCATCCGGGAAATATCCGTTTCAAATTCACTTGTGCGAACAGGTAGGTATATTTTCTTGTTGACATGAATCATAGAGTGCATTATCGTCCACCCATAAAGAGCACCTTTTCAGGACTGGTGCGCTTGGGGACCGATCAACACGGGGATTGGTCAATAGCCTGCTACTGTTTAACTTGCGGATTGCCCGCGTAGTATGCGGGCAACAGACGACGACGACGCCGACACGCGGGCGGTCGCGAGGCAGGAGCTACGGATCGAGTGCGGGAGACCCGCTTCCGGACTCGCGGTCGCTGGCGCCCTACGCTAGGGCGTGGCAGCGCATACACGAGGTGCTAGCGCACTTCAGCGGAGACGCACAATGAATCGCTCACTGATCGCTGCACGCACGGCCCTCATTGCACAAAGCCTGCTTTGGGCGGTGGTCCTATCCGTGCCGGGCTGCAACAACCCGGGTTCAGGGGGCGGCCCAGCCGGCAATCAAGCGGGCGTCAACGTCACGGCCAAGACTCCGCAGACCATCAACCTGGCGGTGGCGAGCACCTCGGTCCCGAGCGGCCTGACGCTGCAATTCAACGCCAGCGTCAGCTACACCGATGGCACGACGTCGAATCAGACTTCCGGCCTCATCTGGACCTCCAGCGATCCCGCAAAGCTGACGATCGACAACACCGGCCTGGCAACGGCCATGGCCTCCGGCATCGCGACCATTGGGGCGAGCGACCCGGTTTCGGGAGCGAAAGGCAGCCTGGACATCACGGTGACCTCGGCCGTCTTGTCGAGCGTTACGGTCGCTCCGGCGACCAAGTCGCTGCCCGCGGGCATGACCGTTCAGCTGACCGCGAGCGGCACCTACAGCGATCACACGACCCGCACGTTGGTCAGCGGGGTATCGTGGGCGTCGAACAATGCCGGCATCGCCGCCGTGGACGCCAACGGCCTGGTGACGGGGGTAGCCGCCGGCGGGCCGGTCTCGATCAGCGCGAGCATCCAAGGGCAGAGCGGCAGGGCCAGCGTGACGGTGACCAACGCGGAGCTGCAATCGATCAGCGTCACTCCGGCCAGCCCGAGCGTAGCGTCGGGCCTGACCGTGCAGCTCTCCGCCACCGGAAACTACAGCAACGGCACGAGCCCCGCCCTGGCCAGCGGCGTCTCGTGGAGTTCCAGCGATTCCAGCATCGCGGCGGTGGATCCCGCAACGGGCCTCGTGACAGGCCATGGCGTGGGCGCGGCCACGATCAACGCGTCCTTCGCGGGCCAGACGGGCGGCACCCCGGTGAGCGTGACCGCGGCGGTCGTGAGTGCGGTCATCGTGACCACGGGGACGGTCCCGCCTCCCACTTCGACGACTTCGACCACCACGACTTCGACGCCCCCGCCGACGGATACGACGGCGCCGCCGACGCCTGTGACGCCGTACATTCAGGCGACGGCGAGCCTCGCGGCGGGTCAGACCACGCAGCTGTCGGCATACGCCGCGATGAGCGACGGCACGACCACTTCCATCACCAGCAGCGTGACGTGGAGCTCCAGCGATCCCGCCACCGCCACCGTGAACGCCACGGGACTGGTGAAAAGCATGAAGGCCGGGACGGTGACGATCACCGCCTCGTATAGCGGCACGGAAAGCGCCTCGGTCCAGGTGACGGTGACGCCGGCGGTGCTGGTCAGTATCAGCGTGGTCCCGGTCGCGGCTTTGCCGGCGGGAGTCTCGATTCAACTGGCCGTCAGCGGCAACTACACCGACGGAACGAGCCCGGCGGTGCTGGATTCGGACGTGTCCTGGTCGTCGAGCGACACCAACATCGCCATCGTGGACAGCTCGGGGACGGTGACGGGCAAGAATCAGGGCACGGTGACCATCACCGGCACGTTCGAGGGCCTGACCACCACCGTCAGCGTGAGGATCACCTCGGCGCAGCTGACCGGGATCAGCATTTCCCCGGACAGCGCCTCGATGCCGGTAGGGCTGACGGGGCAACTGACAGCCAACGTCTCGTACACCAACGGGACAGTGCTGCCGACCAGCGGCGTGACCTGGGCTTCGAGCGACATCACCATCGCCACGGTGAGCGAAGGGGGACGGGTGCTAGGTAAATCGCCCGGGAAGGCGTTCATCACGGCGAGCATCGGTTCCGTCAGCACGAGTATCCAGGTGAACGTGACCCAGGCGGTGCTGCAATCCGTCGGCATCAACCCGGGCAGCGCGGAGGTGGTAGCCGGATTGGCCGTGCAACTGACGGCCAGCGGCAACTACAGCGACGGTTCGACGCCAGTGCTGTCTTCCGGCGTGATCTGGACCTCCAGCAGCAACGACATCGCGACCGTGACCGCCACGGGCGTGGTCAGCGGCGTTGCGGCCGGATCGGCGGTCATCACCGCCTCTTACGGCGGCTCAAGCAGCACGTCTGCCGTGAAGGTGACGGCGCCGCAGCTTCTTTCGGTCAGCGTGTCCCCGCCGAACGCATCGATTCCGGCGGGCCTGACCGTGCAGCTTTCCGCGCTGGGCAACTTTAACAACGGCCAGTCCCTCGTGCTTTCTACGGGCGTGACGTGGTCCTCGAGCAGCATCGACGTGGCCACGGTGAGCAGCACGGGCCTCGTGACCGGGCATGCGCCCGGCCCGGTGACCATCACCGCCAGCTCCGGCGTGAACAGCGGCACGTCCGCCGTGACGGTGACGGACGCGGTGTTGACCGCGGTCAGCGTGTCCCCGCCGAGCGCGTCGGTGGTGGCGGGCCTGACGGTGCAGCTGACCGCCAGCGGCACCTACACCAACGGAACGACAAAAGTCCTGCCTTCGGGCGTGACGTGGACGTCGAGCAGCAACAGCATCGCCACCGTGGACAGCACGGGCCTGGTGAAGGGTGTCGCGGCCGGAACGGCCAATGTGACGGCCGGCTTTGGCGGCTTCACGAGCGCGCCGGTGCCGGTCGCGGTGACGGGGGCGACCCTGAGCACCGTCAGCGTCAACCCGTCGGCGGCGTCCGTGCCGGAAGGCCTGACGGTGCAGCTGACGGCCTACGGCAACTACACCGACGGCTCGTCGGCGGCGCTCTCGTCCGGCGTCACCTGGTCCTCCAGCAATACGAAGGTGGCCACGGTGAGCAGCAGTGGCCTGGTCACCGGTAGGGAAGAAGGAACGGTGACCATCACGGCCAGCTCCGGCGGACGCAGCGGCGCGGCCACGTTGACGGTGACCGAGCACGAGATGGAGTCCATCAGCATCACCCCGGCGAACGTCTCGCTCGCTGCCGGGCTGACGGTGCAGCTGAAGGTGCTGGCGGGCATGAGCGACAGTACCGCCCTCACCTTGACCACTTCGGTCACGTGGACCTCCGACAGCCTCAACGTCGCCACGGTGAGCAGCAGCGGCCTGGTGACCGGCGTGTCGCCGGGCACGGCCAAGATCACCGCGTCGGTCGGGAAGAACAGCGACACCATCAACGTGATCGTGACCGCGGCGCAGCTGCAGTCCGTCTCCGTCACTCCGACGAGCGCGGCGCTGGCCGCCGGCACGACGGTGCAGCTTGCCGCCAAGGCCAGCTACAGCGACGGCGCGAAGGTCGTGCTGAATTCGGGTGTCACCTGGTCGTCCGATAACACCAGGGCGGCCACGGTGAGCGGTGCGGGCGTGGTGACCGGCGTCGCGGCGGGTTCGGCCAACATCACGGCCGGATACGGCGGGATCGGCGGCGCGTCCGCGGTGACGGTGACCGCGGCGCTGCTGCAGTCCATCGCCGTCACTCCGGCGAGCGCATCGGTCGTGGCGGGCTCGACGGTGCCGCTGACGGCGACCGGGACCTTCAGCGACAACTCGAAGGCGGTGCTGACCTCGGGCGTGAACTGGTCGTCCGATAATCCCGCCGCCGCGACCGTGAACTCTGCGGGCGTGGTGACGGGCGCCGCGGCCGGATCGGCCACCATTACGGCCAGTTCCGGCGGCGCGGTCGGTGCGTCCATCGTGACGGTGCCGCAGCCGTCGGTGGTGCTGCAGTCCATCCTCATCACCGCGCCGAACGCGACGCTGAGCGAGGACATGAGCCTGCAAATGACCGCCAACGGCGTCTACAGCGACGGCTCCAGCGCGGTGCTGACCGCCGGCATCGCCTGGACGAGCAACAACCTGAAAGTCGCGACCGTCAACGGCTCCGGCCTGGTCACGGGCGTGGATGAAGGCACCGTGACCATCACCGTGCGCGATACGGCCACGGGCATCTCGAAATCGGTGAGCGTCTCCATCACCGAAGAAGAGGACAACGACGGCGGCGGCGGCGGCAGCAGCAAGGGCAAGCGCCACTCCCGCATCAACAGGTGGTGGTAGGCTCTAGGTTGCACAGGCGCTAGCGGTAGCACGCAGCTTCTCCGGCGCGCCGGGTCGCGGAAATCACGCGGCTCGGCGCGCCGTTGTTTCGTCCGGCGGGTGCTGGGTGGGCGGTGCAGGTGCGCGGCGGGGCTGGACGGGTCGCCCGGCTTCAGGGTTCCATCCACGCCCACGCCTGGCCCCGGTGCCCGAAGTCGAAGGTGGCCGGGTGCAACACCTCGACCAGGATTTCCAGGGACTCGGCCAGGCGGGGGCCGGGCCGGTTGAAGAACTGATGCCCGTCGGCCAGGGCCACGCGGCCGGTCCGCACGGCCTTCAGCTGCGCCCAGCCGGGCCGACCGGTCAGGCCGCGCGACTCCGCGCGCGTCTTGTCCAGCCCGAAGCCGCAGGGCATCACCAGCAGCACGTCCGGATCTGCCTGGAGCAGCGCGTCCCAGTCCAGCCAGGGCGATGGCTCGCCGGCCTTGGAGAACGGGGTTTCCCCCGCGGCCAGCCGCAGCAGCTCCGGCATCCAGTTCCCCGCGGCCATCGGCGGATCGAGCCATTCGAGCAGGGCCACGCGGGGCCGGGGCTTCAGGCCCGCGGCGCGCGCGGCCACGGCGGCCATGCGCCGCTTGAGGTCGTGCACCAGCGCCTTGCCCCGCTCCGGCACCGCCAGCGCCTCCGCCACGCGGGCCACGTCCGTCCACACGGCCGCGAGATTCGTCGGCTCCAGGCTGACCAGCCGCGGCTCCCTCCCCGCCGCGCTCCGCCCCTCCGCCAGCACTTGCCGCACACCCCGCTCCACCTGCTCCAGGCTCACCGCGCACACGTCGCACTGGGCCTGGGTCACGATCAGGTCCGGGGCGAGCCGGCGCAGGACTTCCAGGTGCAGCTCGTACAGAGACAGGGCGTCTTGGAGCTGCGCCCCCTGGAGCATGCCCGGCTGGAGCTGCGCCGTCTGGAGCAGGGCCGTCACCTCCCGGTGGATCTCCGCGCCGGAGCCGGCCGGATGGATGCGTGGCGCCGTGCACACCGGCAGGGCCGCCACGCCCGCGGGATAGTCGCACTCGTGGGAGCGGCCCACCAGGGCGGCCTGGAAGCCCAGCGCGCAGACGATCTCGGTGGCACTGGGCAGCAGGCTGACGATGCGCGGAGCGGGCGGCATGGGGACACTCGATCGGTTTGGGAACGCGGAGCGAGGGGCCTTCCAGCGCACCGCAGCCCGTGGCGCGGCGCGACCCACAGCACAAAGCGGCCCACCGCGCGGCGCGACCCACGGCACAAAGCGGCCCACCGCGCAGCGCAGACGACAGTGCAGCGCGACCCACGGCACCGTCCGCGGCTTGCCCTTGAATTCCAGCGTCAGGCTGGCTTAGGCTGTGCGCGAAATCAATGCGGCACCCTTCGGGCCGTCAGCCCGGCATCCCCAGTGGAGGCGACATGGCGAAAGGTCGGCAGGTGCGAAAGACGAGCGCAGCCGGGCGTCGCAATCCCCGCACGGCGCAGCGCGGACCCGCCCGGCGGGCCGGCCGCCGCCTAAACGCTACGCGCGCCAAGCCCCGCGCGGGCGCGGCCCGTGGGAAGTCCCGGGCCGCCGCGCGCGTCTTCCCGGCTCGCGGCGCCGCGCCGCTCCGCTTCTCCGGGCCGCACGTGCCGGCCTACAAGGACCTGAACCGGCCGGACGAGACGGGGCTGCCGCTGGCCTGGGGACTGTGGGGCGCCGGGGACCAGCTCGGCACGATCAACAACATCACGCCCGCGGTGGTCAAGGCGGCGGCGGCCGAGGTGCGGCGCGGCGTGCGCTTCAACCTGGATCTGCCGCTGCACGTGCCCTTCGCGCTGTGCAAGCCGGAGGCGCACGCGACCCGGCACGCCCCCGTCCCGACGCTCTACACCCGCGAGCGCCCGCCGAACCTGATGGTGCGGGACGACAAGCTCGACGACTTCTTCCTGCAGGGTTCGTCCCAGTGGGACGGCCTGACGCACATGGGCGACGTGCGGCACGGGTTCTACAACGGCGTGCAGCCCGATCAGGTGACGCACGGGGAAGGCTCGCGCAACGGCATCGAACACCTGGCGGAGTTCGGCATCGCCACGCGCGGCGTGCTGATCGACGTGCCGCGCGACTTCAAGGCGCTGGGCAAGCCCTGGGATCCGATGGCGCAGCACGTGGCCACGGCCCAGGACCTGGAGGCGTGCCTGAAGCGGCACCGCGTGGCGCTGCGTCAGGGGGACGTGCTGCTGGTGCGGATGGGCTGGCTGAGCGCCTTCCGCGCGGAGCCGAACCTGGACGCGCGGGACGCCCTGCTGCGCGCCTGGGCGTTCTCGGGGGTGTCGGGCGGCGAGGACATGTGGGAGTTCCTCTGGGACCACCGTGTCGCCGCCATCGCCACCGACACCGTGACGGTGGAGGTGTGGCCCATGGCGCCGGGCAAGGCCGCCATGCACTGGGCGATCGCGCGCCTCGGGCTCACCATCGGCGAGATGTTCGACCTCGACGCCCTGGCCGATGACTGCGCCCGGGACGGACGCTATACCGCGCTGTTCACGTCGAGCCCGCTGAATCTGCGGGGCGGAGTGGGCTCGCCGCCGAACGCGATGGCCATCAAGTAGTGGGACGTTCGGCGGCGGCAAGCTGCAGGGTCAGGCGGGAGCGGGAGTTCCGGGGCGGACGGCGGGCGGGCCTCCCGGAGCACGGACGCGGGAGACTTGCCGTGCCCGCAGTGCCAGGGCGGGGTACCTCAGGCCGGTAGACAGGAAAAAAGGAGGAAATCCTGCCTGCGGAGGGACCGGCCTGAGGTAGTTCGGCCCCATGCGTGATGCCGTGTACCCCTGCTGAAGCGCTGTCGCCGGCGCACCGTTGCCGCTGCACCGTTTCCGGTGGGCCGTTGCCGAACGATCGTACCGGCCGGCGGTCCGCCGGTGTGCGGCGGGTGTAGCCCCGCTCAGCTCATGGAATCCGGGCGCACGTCCAAGAAGCCCCATTTCACGGCCACGGATTGTTGCCCATGAGTGGGCTGGTCGGGCAGCTTGGTGATGATCCCGCCGGCCTGTTGGAACTTGCGGATTGCCGCCTGCAATTCTTCGTGGGTGATGAGCGTCGGTTTGTGCTGCGCGTTCATGCAGCCTCCGGATCGAGTCAAGTGGTGGTTTTCTGGCCGCCTGAATTAGGGAGCCTCCACTTGTCAATAACGCCTTTCACAGTTGGAGGTCCTGATGCGGGACCTGGTTCAAGCCGCCCCGGCGTTCCCGGAATTCTGCAATTCGGTTGTATCCTAGGGGCTTGACCGGTACAGCACTAGGTGAGCGCCTCCCGGCCCGGCTTCTTTCTCCCCGTCCATCGCTCCGGCGGCCCATGGCTTCGCGACGCGGCAAACCCGACTCCCTGCTCCTGCGGGCCATCCGGCGCGAGCCGGTGGAGCGTGCGCCCGTGTGGATGATGCGCCAGGCGGGGCGCTGCGATCCTGCCTATCGCGCCTACCGGGACCAGGTCGGCCTCCCCTTGCACGCGCTGTTCCGCTCGCCCGAGCACGCGGTGGCGCTCTCGCTCCTGCCCCGGCGCATCGGCGTGGACGCCATCATCATGTACCAGGACATCCTCACGCCGCTGGAGCCGATGGGCGCGGACTTCGAATTTTCCCCGGGTCCCGTGCTGGCCGACCCGGTGCGGGATGCCGCGGCGGTGGCGCGGCTCGGCTCGTGCGATCCGCCCCGGCAGCTCGCCTTCATCGGGGAGGAAATCCGGGCGCTGCGGCGGGAGCTGGACGGGGCCTTGCCCCTGATCGGCTTCGCGGGGGCGCCGTTCACGCTGGCGGCCTTCCTCATCGAGGGCGCCAGCCCGGGTGCCATGGCCCGCACGCTCGCCTTCGCCTCCGGGCACGGGCAGGCGTTCGGCGACCTGATGGAGCGGCTGACGCGGATGACGGTGGACTACCTGAATTACCAGGCGGAGTGCGGCGTGGAGGTGGTGCAGCTGTTCGAGTCCGTGGGCGACGGCATCCCGCGCCCCCTCTACGAGCGATTCGTCCAGCCCAGCCACGAGCGCATCTTCGGGGCCCTCAAGGACGGGCTGCCCGCGATCCTGTTCGTCAAGGGCAGCCCCTATCCGGAGCTGATGCTGGACAGCGGCGCCGCCGTGCTCAGCGTGGGGAAGGATACCTCGTTGCGGGACCTGCTGCAGCGGGGCGCGGGCCGCATCGCCGTGCAGGGCAATGTGGACAACCGGGTGCTCGCCCAGGGAACGCCGGAGCAGGTGGCCGCGGCCGTGCGGGCGTGCCTTGCGGAATCGGGCGGGCGGGGGCACATCCTGAACTTGAACCACGGGCTCCTGCCGGAGACGCCGTTCCCCAACGTGCTGGCATTCGTGCAGGCGGCGCGCACGGCACGGCTGCCGGGCTGACGCCGGCGCCCCCGGCCGGTAAGAGGCGCGGAGAGGCAGCGCCCGCGGCCAGCCCAAGGCGCCGGCCGTCGCGTCCCCCCGCAGGGTCGCGGTTCTCGCCGTATCACTCGCCGACAGGAGTCCGAGCGCTCATGGAATGGGAGACGATGAAGCTGGACGGGCAGGGGCCGGTGCTGCACCTGGTGCTGAATCGGCCGCAGGTGCACAACGCCATCAACCGCCAGTTCCTCGCCGACCTGGTGCAGGCGTGCCTGCACGTGGAGACGCTGCAGGACTGCCGCGTCGTGATCGTGCGGGGCGAGGGCGCGAGCTTCTGCTCCGGTGCGGACGTGAAGGAGGGGCTCACGCACAAGGGCACGGTCGGCGACATGCTGGGCCGCTCGAAGGCCGGGGCGCGCGCGATGCGGGCGGTGGCGGAGATGACGCCCGTCTCAATCGCGGCGGTGCACGGCCACGCCATCGGGGGCGGCGCGATGCTGGCGCTGGCCTGCGACTTCCGCGTCGCCGCGACGACGGCGCAGCTCTGCATCCGGGAAATCAGCCTGGGCATCAGCCTGTCGTGGCAGACGATCCCGAACGTGGTGAACCTGGTCGGCCCGAGCCGGGCGAAGGAGATGATCCTGTTCGGGGGCACCTACGACGCCCGCACGATGCACGACTGGGGCGTGTACGGCGAGGTGGTCGAGCCGGAGCGGCTGGCCGCCGCGGCCGACGCGCTCGCCCAGCGCGTCGTGCAGCAGCCGCCGCTGCCCGTCGGCATGGCGAAGGCGTCCATCAACGCGTACGTGCGCGCCCTGGACCGCGCCGTGTTTCATGCCGACGCGGTGGGCCTGGCCCTCACCGGCCGGACGCAGGACGCCGCCCAGGCGAGCGACGCGTTCTTCGGGCGGGCGCCCGCCAAGCCGTGGAAGGGCGAGTAGCGGGACGGCCCTGCGTGCGCCGCTCCGGCTCGAGTCGCAAGATTGGCGTTCATTTCAAACGGGGATGATCGAACCATGAAAAACAAAGGCGTATTCATCGTGCTGGCCAAGGTCAAGTCCGAACAAGAAGCTGCCTTCAACCGCTGGTACGACGAAGATCATATGCCCAAGGCGCTGAACCGATTCCCTGGCGTGATCAGCGGCCGCCGCTACAAGATCGTGGATGGCGGCGATGGGTACAACTACATGGCGCTGTACGAGTTTGAGAGCCAGGAAAAATTGAATGAAACCATGAAGTCCGACGCCCTGAAGGGTCTCATCCAGGAATTCAACGCCGCGTTCGGCGAAGGCGGTCGCAAGCGGATGCTGGCGATAGAGACCAAATCGTTCATTACAGGCTGAACGGCACCGCCGGCTGTCCGCTGCTTCCATCGTCCTTGCCAGGATCGCCGGGCCGACGGCCGGTGCCGCGCCGGACGCGCGCATCAGGTAGCGCCCAGTAGCATATCGGAGCGGTTCGGCGTCGGGGGGAGAGCCGCTAGGAACACACTTCATTGCCGGCTCAGTTGCGACCTGCGACGCCGGGGTTGGGCTGGGCGCGTGCGGTGCAGCGAGTGTCGCGAAACGGCGCCTCACCCCCGCCCTTCGGGCGACCCCTCTCCGACTTCGCGGAGAGGGGTACCTGCGCGATGCGTGGCCGGTGCGGCGCTTGGGGCGAAAACGGGCAAAACAGCGCCTCACCCCGCCCGGTTCAGAGGTCCAGGGGAATCTTCGCCACGTCGCGCGCCATCATCTTCAGCGCTTTACGGGCGAGTTCCCGTTCCGCTGGAATCATCGCAAGCCGACGGATTGGGAGCGGCTGGGTGCGGCTCAGCTCGGGACCCGGACGAGATCGTCCTGCCGAGGGTGCGCCGCCCTTGAAAACCGCGAAATTGACCCGCGTCAATTTAATTCACTCAAGACCGCGCTACAGATGGCGAGGGGGAAACCATTGCTAATCCTCGCAGAAGTCCGTCAGGGAAATGCCGGTTCCCATCGAACCCAAGGTGCAGCTCTGAGCGGCCGTGCCGTGGCGCTCCGTACGCTTCTTTGCCGAGGGGGTTCACATGGCCACATTGCTGAACGAGATCGAGTGGGGCGAGGCGATCTTGCCTGCCGTTGTGGACCCGGCGTGGGAGGCCGAGGTGCAGGGGGCGTTGGGTGCGGTGTTCGACCTGATGCGCCGAGTCGCTCCCAGCCCGTGGGTGCGTGCGGTTCAGTTGGGCTTGTTCAAGCAGCGTGCGAGGGCGATGCCGCAGCGTCTGGCCGATATCGGATTCCTGGTCACCTCCCAGGAAAACGCCTGCCGCTATTGTTACGGCGCCGCCAAGGCCCAGTTGCGGATGCTGGGGTATCCCGAGCGCCTGATCGGGAAGATCGAACGCGAGGCCCAGGTGGCGGAGCTGGACAAGAAGGAGCGCGCATTCATCCAGTTCTGCCGCAATCTCGCCCGTTCCAAGCCACGTCCCGCCAAGGCCGAGCGGGAGGCGTTGATTGCGCTGGGGTTCGCGCCGTTGGCTGTGGCCGAGATGGCGAGCTGGATCGTCACGGTCACCTTTCTCAACCGTGTGGCCACGTTCATCGCCTGCCCGCCCGAGGATGGCTACGAGAAGCTGGCCGGTAGCTTCAAGGTGTGGCTGCTGCGGCCGCTGTTGGCCCGGAAGGCGCGCGCCGCACCGCCCGCGCCGGGGAACGGGGGGTCCGCGGGCGCGGGGGCGTTCGGCCCGATCGTGAACACGCTCGCCGGGCTGCCCGCGGCGGACGTGCTGAACGACGCTTTCCGCGGGGCATTCGCTTCGCCGGTGCTGCCGCGCGCCACCAAGGCGCTGATGTTTGCCGTGGTCGCCCGCTCGCTTGCGTGCACGTTCTGCGAAGGGGAGTCGCGCAAGCTTCTGCTGGCCGAGGGCTTCACCGAGGCCGAGATTGATGCGGCGCTGGCCACGCTGTCTTCGCCTAGGCTCGATGCCCGCGCTGCAAGCATCCTGGCCTGGACCCGGGACACGGTGCACTACCAGCCCGCCCCGATCCAGCAGCACACGCGGGCCCTGGCCGCGGAGATCGGCGCTGCGGCGCTCATCGAGGCGGTGGGCGTGGCCGCCCTGGCCAATGCCACCGTCCGGCTGGCCATGTTGCTCGAATGAGCTGATCGAATGACGTCCGCGCTCATCGTCGCGCTCGGAATGGCCGCACTGCTGCTGGCCCTGCTCGCGTTGGCGCTGGGGTCCGCACGCCGCCGCACGCGGCAGCTGGAACGGCTGCTGGAGCAAGCCAACAGGCGGCTCGAGCGCATCCAGCTCGCCTTCGGCCGCTTCACGCCCGCCGACGTGATCGAACGCCTCACCGAGCCCGGCGGCGGCCTGGTGCCCCACCGCTGCGAGGTCACGGTGCTGTTCGCCGACCTGAGGGGCTTTACCGCCATGTGCGACGGGCTCGATCCCGCGGAGACGGTGACGCTGCTCAACGGCTATTTCGACCGCATGAGCGAGGCCATCTCTGTCCACCACGGCCTCGTCAACGAGCTGATCGGCGATGGCCTGCTGGCGCTGTTCGGCGCGCTGGAGCCCAACCCGTGGCAGGCCCGCGATGCCGTGCTGGCGGCGCTGGACATGCGCGCGGCGCTTGAGCTCTACAATGGCCAGCTGCGCGAGCGGTCCCTGCCGCAGCTCCGCTTCGGCATCGGCATCCACCGCGGCGAAGTGATGGCGGGCGTGATCGGCAACGAGGGGCTGAGCAAGTTCAGCGTGGTCGGCGACCCCATCAACGTGGCCTCGCGCGTGGAAGGCCTCACCAAGGTCCACCAGGTCGATCTGCTGATCACGGAGGAGGTGCGGGCCGGCCTCGAAGCGGGCTTCCACCTGCGCCCCATGCCCCCCGTGGCGGTGAAGGGCAAGCCCGAGCCCATCGTCACCTACTGGGTGGTGGGACGCGACCCTGGCCCGGGCGCACCGCGAGACGAATCGGCACTTGATAAACCGGAAGGCTTCCCGAAAAATTGACCGCGAAACCGAGGCGCCTCACTGAGCGGCCGGCGCGCGGCGCCGCCAGGCTGGGAAAGAATCGAACCAGCCAGATCACGGCCTCACGCCGAAAACGCGAAAACGCAGCCGACTGGGACTGAGCCATAAAATCGCGCAAGCTTCCGATTAGCCGCATGCCGCTCAAACTTCCCGCCGCGCCGCGCACGAGGCTGGCGCTGCTCGTCCTGCTGGCCACGCTCCCGTGGGCAGGCACCGCATGGGGCTCCTGGCTTTCCGACGATCCCGTCATCGCGACGGCGAATGTCCTGGGCGAAGCCGACGACGGGCTGTCCAAGGCGCTCCGCCATGCCGGGGGAGGAGCGGTCCGGTGGTCGGCGGAGATCACCACATTGCCGGTCGCCGAAGACCCCGGCCATTCGACGGTCAGTGCATTTTCGGCCCTGGTGCATCGGGGCGGGAGCGCGGATTTCGAGCTCGTGGCGTGGAAGCTGGGCATCGGCGGGCTGACCCGGAGCGCCACGGCATACAGCGGGGGCTTTCTCGGCTTCGCGATCGGGGCAGCGCACGTCAACCAGACCACACACGCGGAGGACCCGCCTGCGCCGGGCGCCGTCAACACGGCCATCGGCGACCAGATTGTGCCGGCGGCGGGGGTCTATCTGGAAGGCTACGAGGGCAAGAAAACCCTCGGCGCGCATTTCTTCTTTGGCTGGACGTACCTCTCGCAAATCAAGACCGTCACATCCCATCCCGGCTCCGTCACGCAGAAGACGGATCATGTGGACTGGGGGATCCTCTCCGTGGGGCTGGGGCTATCCTTCGTACTGTGAGTCTCACGCTCCGCCCCAGCCGCGAACCAGACCGGCACCCTCGACCCGGTGCCCCCTCCCATTCCCCCGGCAGTATGGTACCGTCTCGGGAAATCGGACGGCACCGTACGGACGGCACCGTTTCGGGCGGCACGGTTTCGGACGGCACAGGGCTTCGGATAAGACAGCGCCGGCGTGACGTCTGCGGAGGAGCCCCTGACGCGCCAAGCGCAAAACGGGACAGAACCCCGCACCGGACCGGTCAGACACGAGGGAGGAAGCCATGAGAGGACGTTGGACACACGCGCTGCTGGGCCTCGCGATCCTGCTCGGGGTCGCCGGCCTGGCCCATGCGGCGGACACGATCAAGCTCGGGGTGGCCGGCCCGATGACCGGCTCGGAAGCCAAGTTCGGCGAGCAGCTTGCCCGCGGCGCCAAGGCGGCCGTGGACGCGCTCAACGCCGCCGGCGGCATCAACGGGGCGCAGATCGAGCTCGTCACCGGCGACGACGCCTGCGATCCGAAGCAGGCGCAGAGCGTGGCCAACAGCCTCGTCAACGCGAAGGTGAACGCGGTGATCGGCCACTTCTGCTCCTCCGCCACGATCCCGGCCTCCACGGTCTATGCCGAGAACAACTTGCTCGACATCACGCCCGCCTCCACCAATCCCCTCGTGACCGAGCGCAAGCTGGCCATCATGTTCCGCACCTGCGGCCGGGACGACCAGCAGGGCACCGTGGCGGCCGACTACATCATGACCAAGCTCAAGCCCAGGCGCATCGCCATCCTCCACGACAAGACCACCTACGGCCAGGGCCTCGCCGACGCCACCAAGGCGCGCCTGAACGGACACCACAAGGTGAAGGAAGTGCTCTACGAAGGAATCAACAAGGGCGACAAGGACTTCAACTCCCTCGTCACCAAGATGAAGGGGCTGAAGGTGGATGCCATCTTCTTCGGCGGCTACCACACGGAAGCCGGCCTGATCGTGCGCCAGTCCTACGACCAGGGCTTGAAGGCCAAGTTCGTCAGCGGCGACGCGCTCGTCACCGAGGAGTTCGCGCAGGTGGTGGGCAAGCCGGAAGCCGCCGTGGGCACCATGATGACCTTCGGCGCCGACGCGACCAAGTACCCGGAGGCCAGGGCCATCGTCGAGAAATTCAAGAAGGAAGGCTACAACCCGGAAGGCTACACGCTCTACACCTATGCGGCCGTGCAGATCGTCGCCGAGGCGCTCAAGGCGAACGGCAACACGCATGACGGGAAGAAGCTGGCGGACTGGATCCGCAGTCATCCGGTCACCACCGTCATGGGCAAGAAGGAGTACGACGCGAAAGGCGACCTGAAGGTGTCCGACTACGTCATGTACGGATGGGTCAAGGAGGGCGACAAGGTCACCTACAGGCAGCTCTAGCCCTTCCGCGCGCCACCCGCCGTTGCGCGGCCGGAGTCCCCGGTCGGGGGAAAGGCTCCCGCCGCGCCGGCATCGTTGCCCCGCAAAGCCTGGCCATCACGGGTTCATGGTCCTGCTCGCGCAGCAGATCATCAACGGCCTGATCCTGGGCTCGATCTACGGCCTGATCGCCATCGGCTACACGCTGGTCTATGGCATCATCGGCATGATCAACTTCGCCCACGGCGAGATCTACATGATCTCCGCCTACCTGTTCGCCATCTTCCTCGCGCTGTGCGCGCTGTTCGGGGTGGACTCGCTGGCCGTGGCGCTGGTGGTGACGCTCGTGCTGACGATCGCGGTGACGGGCGCGTACGGCTGGGCCGTGGAGCGCCTGGCGTACCGCCCGCTGCGCCAGTCCGCGCGGCTGGCGCCCCTGATCTCAGCGATCGGCATGTCGCTCGTCCTGCAGAACTACGTCCAGCTCGCCCAGGGCGCGCGCGAGCAGGGCGTGCGCTCCCTCGTCGAGGGCGTGCTGCGCTTCGGCAGCGAGACCGACTTCTTCCAGATCACCTACATCCAGCTGCTCATCGTCGCCGTGGCGGTGCTGGCGATGGGCGCCCTGACGTTCCTCATCAACCGCACGGCGCTCGGCCGCGCCTGCCGCGCGACGCAGCAGGACCGCGTGATGGCGGGCCTGCTCGGCATCGACACGGACAAGGTGATCTCCCTCGTGTTCGTCATCGGCGCCAGCATGGCCGCGGTCGCGGGCGTGCTGATCACGCTCAACTTCGGCAGCTTCAACTTCTTCATCGGCTTCATCGCGGGCGTGAAGGCCTTCACCGCCGCGGTGCTGGGCGGGATCGGCTCGCTGCCGGGCGCCATGCTCGGCGGGATCGTGCTCGGGCTGTCCGAGTCCCTCTTCGCCGGATTCGTCAAGACCGACTACAAGGACGTGTTCGCCTTCGGCCTGCTGGTCGCCGTGCTGGTGTTCCGGCCCACGGGTCTGCTGGGCCGGCCCGCGGTCGAGAAGATCTGATCCGGCTTCCGGAGACGATGCGCCGTGAATCCCGCCAAGCCCGCCGCAACGTCTCGGACATCCGCTTCGCCAGCCACTGTGCCGTCAGCCACTGTGCCGCCAGCACCCGTGCCGCCTGCATCTGTGCCGCTTGCATCCGGATCGGCGCTTGCCGCCCAGGCCAAGCGCGCGCCCGCCGGCGGGAATATTCCGTGGAGTGTGGCGCTCAAGGATGCCGCGCTGGCCGCGGCGCTGGCCGCCGTCCTGTTCGTGCCGATTCTCGGCCTGGTGCTGGACCGGAACGGGATCGAGCCGCACTGGGAGCGGCCCGCCCTGGCGGTGCTGTCCGTGTTCGCGGGGCGGCTCGCGTTCGGCCTGGCCGTGCGCAGCGGCGGCTGGGCCGCGGGCGGGGAAATTTTGGCGCGGCTGCTGCGGCCCCCGGCGGCCAGGCTCGGCGCCCTGCTCGCTACGC
>JBGOTW010000030.1:0-24286 GCA_041476685.1 bacterium
CCTTCGAGTAGTGGCTCGCAAAGGTGGTCTTCAGCTCGGAGGCGACCCTCTGCCGGAGCGCCTGCGCACCCGCAGAACCGATCTTTTGGAGGAAAGGCGTCAGTAACCAGCCGCCCATGCCCCAGGCCATTCCGAAATTGCGGACGAATTGGGTTGGGCTCGTGTCCAGACTCCCGTAAATATAGACCTGCTTGTGGGTCGTCGAGCCGTAGCGGCTGTACTCCTTGGCCTTGCTGTTGAGAGCCGCTTCCATGCATCCCAGGATTTGCCCGGCGAGCGGGCCGCCGCCCGTCGCATCGAAGGCCACCGTTGCCCCCGTGGCCACCAGTGCCGCCGTGAGATCGTCGGCGAACGTGGGCGAACTGGTAGTGCAGACGTGGGTCGCCCCGATCCCCTTGAGCAGGTCGGATTGCTCCTTCTTGCGCACAATGTTCACGAGGCTGACCCCGTCCTTGAGGCAAATCCGGACGAGTATCTGGCCGAGGTTGGAAGCGGCCGCGGTGTGCACCAGAGCGGTGTGGCCTTCGCGCCGCATCGTCTCCACCATGCCCAGCGCCGTGAGCGGGTTGACGAAGCAGGAAGCGCCATCCGCGGGCGTTGCACCGGCAGGCAGCACCAGGCAATGTTCGGCGGGCATGCTGCGATACTGGGCATACATCGCGCCCCCTAGCACGGCGACCGTCTTGCCCATCAGGGCTTGCGCCGCCGGGGACGACCCTGCCGCGATGACTACCCCTGCGCCCTCGTTGCCCACCGGCATGGACACATCGAGCCGGCCCGCGATGCCTTTCAGCGCCGCGTTCGGAATGCGCGCCGTGACGACGGGGCTGTCGGCAGTCCCGGAAACCTTCGCCGTGCTCATGTCGGCGGGCCCCAGCAGCAGACCAATGTCGGAAGGGTTGATGGGCGACGCTTCGATGCGCACGACCACCTCATTGGGTGCAGGATCGGGAATCGCCACGCTGGCCAGTGACAATTCGAGCTCTCCGCTCTTCTTGGCGAGCGAGCGCAGTTGCAGGCCGGTGCGTGCGGTGTCTTTGCTCATGGGTTGTGTCCTAAGTTGGCGACTTGTGGCGCTCTGCGATGACCCCCTAGGCCCCACCCATTGAAATGCTGCCCCGGGGTCGCCTTGACCGACAGTCCCCAGAAGGATCGTGGATTCTTGCCAGAGGTTTTTTCTGGCGGTCCCTACCACGAGTCTGCCGCTACAATCTACATGAAGCAGCAGCGTTGCCGTTTAGAGCCGGCCGAAGCTAAAACGAGCGATCAGGGACTTGGTGGATTGCGCATATCGGACATGATTGTGTATCCAGGGTGTTTTTTTTGGGCATGTTTGGAAAATATGGGCAAATTTCTGCTTCAGACTGATCGAAATACGATAACAACCAGAGACCCCTAACCTCTGTCCCTCTGTGATAAACGAAATTTCGCATTCTAAACCCGCCGAGGTCGCGGACAGAACTGTGCCTGCGGAGGGGGTCTGAGGGGGCTAGGATTCGATTTTGCGCGTGTTTTCGAGCGCGTCGGGGCAGGGGGCGCCGGCTGCCGAACGGTCATCGGTGTGAAAATAGTTCTATTTCAATTAGTTACAGAGGTTCGGCAAACCCTTCAGTATAGCGCATCCAGGCCCTCAGGTCCAGCGGCCGTTTTTCTCTAGCTTGGCAACCGACCTGGACGACGCGCCGGGGACTTTTCGACCAGGCAGCAGCTTTACTTCCGACCGGGAGATCCCCTCTCGGCCTCCACGAGCATCTTGCCCGGTGTCGTACCCCGGGCCGCCGCGATCCGCCCAATGGTCACAAGCGTCGGATTGCGCGCGCCCCGCTCGATCCCGATGACAACACTGGTGCGGTCAAGTCCGCGCTCAAAGCCGAATTTTTCCTGCGACAGGCCCTTCGCCCGGGCTCCGTTACCGCTCGCTGTCCAGCCTCTGCATTTGCTGCGCATCGTACCGGCTGCCCGCGACCGAGTCCGCCGGAACTGCTTGCTCGATACTGCTCAAGTCGGCGGAGGTCAGGGCAATCTCCAGGGCGCCCAAGGTCTCGTCGAGCTGCTTGCGCGTGCGGGCACCCATTACGGGAACGATGGTCTTGCCTTTGGCGAGCACCCAGGCAACTGCGAGCTGGGTGGCGCTGACGCCTTTCTCCAGCGCGAGTAGCCTGAGGGATTCGACGAGCTGCCGGTTGCGCTGGGCGTTCTCTCCGGCGAAGCGCGGAAAAAAATTGCGGGTATCACCCTGGGCCGCCGGCTTCGAGCCGCTTAGCAGGCCGCGGGATAGCACACCGTAGGCCGTGACGCCCACGCCCAGCGATTCCAGTGCCGGGAAGATCTTGCGCTCCGGGCCGCGGCTGATGAGCGAGTACTCGATCTGCAGATCGGTGATGGGGTGCACCGCACTGGCCCGGCGGACGGTCTCTGCGCCCACCTCGGACAGCCCGATTCCGCGCACGTACCCGGCTTTCACCAATTCGGCGATTGTCCCCACTGTATCCTCGATGGGCACGGTGGGATCCAGCCGGGAGGGCCGGTAGATGTCGATGTGATCGACTCCCAGCCGCTTCAGGCTGTACGAAAGAAAATTCTTGATGGCGCAGGGCCGGGAGTCGAATCCCAACCACGATCCGTCCGGTCCCCGCAGAGCCCCGAACTTCACGGACAACAGGGCCTGGCCGCGGCGATCCTTCAGGGCACGGCCGATCAGCATCTCGTTGTGGCCCATGCCGTAGAAGTCGCCCGTGTCGATCAGCGTGATGCCGCGATCCAGAGCGGCGTGAATCGTCGCGATGCTCTCGCGCTCATCGGCCAGGCCGTACATGCCGGACATGCCCATGCAGCCGAGCGAGATCGGAAACACTTTCGGCCCGGTGGCCCCAAGGGAGCGCTGCTGCAGGGAAGAGACGGAGGGGGTCATAGCGGCGCCTGGAGGATCGGAGCGGTTGGAGATCGGGATACAATTTGCCCGTTGGGCGGTGAATCCGATGTGGTTTCAGTCAAGCTCCGTCGCGGTAGGGGCAACATCGGGTGCGCCCGTGTCCTGCGGTTCGGGCGATGCTTGTGCTGCTGGCGTCGGCCTGCTTGAGGTGCTTGCCGGGTTGTCCCGAAGAAGAGCCCTAAGCTTCGGCAGATTGCCGCTATTCGCCCACAAGCGTCTGCGCTCACATGGCGGTTTGTTGGCCAACAACATTGCCGCCGTCGGCTTGTACCGGAAGAACTCCGTTGGATCCCTGCGGTATGACTTGAACGCGAGGGCGCGCTCCTTGCCCCGCTTATACGGGATCCCGGGCGTTGAATTGAAAAGGCGGTGGAGCGCCGGGACGGTCTTGTCCGGAGCACCGCGAGCAAGGGCGTAGGCGATCTCGCACATGCGCAAAGCGTTCGCTTCGTTGCTGAACTCGCGAAGCTTGGCCAGATGGCCGAGGCCCTTCACCTGGATCGGAGTCAGCTCGCGCGAATGGCGTTCAAGAACATCATGTCCAATGTCGGTCAAATCCGACTTGTCGGAACTTCTGCGTGCGGTGCGGATTTCTTGCGTGGCGATTTCTTCCGCATCGGCTTCTTGCGCGTCTGTCCCTTCTTCATGTTCGGCAGCCTCCCTATGCGAGATCTTAAATGGTTTTCGATACGCCTTGATTGTCGCGAGACGAGGCCGCAGGTCATGGAAGCGAAACCCGGTGATCTTGGCGCTCGTCATGAGCGTGTGCCAGCCCTTGTTGATACTGTCGAGGATGTCACCCGTTCTACCTGGAAAGACGAGATCGTCGTCCTGATCCTCGTCGGTCGCCCAGGCCTTCAGCAGAGACACGGCTTCTGTATTCAACGGGTTGTACCTCGTCTGGCCTGGCTTGGCTGTTGCACCTATAGCCGTTAATTGCCCCGTGGCCAGGTCGACCTCCTGCTATCTCAGATTGAATAGCTCGCCCCTGCGCAGCCCGGCATTCATGGCGAGCAAAATAAGTGTCGGCAGATGATCTCGGACCGCAGGCAGTTCGGGGTAGTCGCGCTGCCGCCGCCAAGTGTTCGCCCGCTCCCGTGCTTCCTGGGCGTCCAGCTCCCTTTGGTCAAGCGCCCGCCGCATACTTTGCTCCTCGGCCTGGCTCAACCACCGGACTCTTGGCTTCTCGTCGACCTTGAATCGCTTGACTGAACCGATGGGATGCTTGTCGATCAACTTCCACTCAACGGCTTTTACAAGCGCAGCCTTCAGTGCGTCCAGGTCTCGGTTCACCCCGGTCTTCTGTCGACCTGCTTCTAGGGCTGCCGACCGCAATTTATCGACAATCCACGGTGTGATGTCTGCTAGCCGCTTGTCGGAGAAATCGGCGAAGCATGATTTCAAGCGGGTCACCGCGGCACTGCCACGTTCGAGGTTTTGCAGAGCCCAGGATGCATAGTGGTTGTCTATGAACGCCGAGAAGGTTTGCGCAGTGGCTGCCTTCTTTGTCGCCATCGGATCGCCGCCCAACGCCGCTTCCGCAAGGATTTCTCCCGCCCGCCGTCGAGCCTTCGTCGGAGTGAGCTTCTTTGTGCTGGCTATCGTATATCGTTTGGACCCGCCGTACTCGCAATTGAAACTTATCGCGCCCGATGGTTGCACCCGCACGATAAAGCCCTTGAGTTTGCTGTCCCCAACCTCATAGGGCAGGGCGGCGGGCTTGAGTGAGGCAACGAGCTTGTTGTTGATGGTCGCTTGCATGGCCAAAGCCCCGCGTGCTTGAATGCTCACTCGACTCCGTAAGTGCACCCTAAGTGCAAATTTGAGGAATCACGATCAAGGTGAGCGTACACACAGAAACCTAAGATGTGCAATAAATAGCCAACATATCAGCTACATACATGCCCAAACATTTCCCTTGATTGATGGACGTTTCTGCGTCAAAAAGCGTTCGGGACGAAGAGGTCGGAGGTTCGCATCCTCTCACCCCGATTGACTTGCCTCCCCCCTTTCTTATGCCATGCAGTGGAGTGTCGACGGCCGCAGCGCCGGGAGGGAGCCGCTCAGCCTCTGCATCCATCCAGCCCCGCCCCCGGCGGCCGGCCACGCCGGTCCGCAATTGCAGTCCCGGAAGGCCGGTTCAGCCGGAGCGCCGCCATGACTACGCCGTTCGAACTGCATTCGGGCAGCGATACCGCCTTGATTGGAACGCCCGCCGCCGTCGGCACGGTTGCCGACGAACTTGAGACTCCCGCTGTCACGGTGGATCTGACGATCCTGGAGCAGAACCTGCACAAGATGCAGGCCTACTGCGACTCGCACCGGCTCGCTTTCCGACCCCATGTCAAGACGCACAAGATCCCCGAGATTGCGCGCATGCAGCGCACGGCGGGTGCGCGGGGCATCGTCTGCCAGAAGCTGAGCGAGGCGGAGGTCTTCGCCGACGCGGGATTTGACGACATCTTCATCCCCTACAACCTGGTGGGCGAGGCAAAGACGGGGCGGCTGGTGCGCCTGGCGCGACGAATCCGGATCAGCGCCGCGGTGGATTCCCTGCCCACGGCACAAGGCATCTCCGTGGCGGCTCAGGCCGGGGGCGTGTCGGTCCCGGTACTGATCGAATGTGATACCGGTGGAGCGCGGGCGGGCGTGCAGACGCCGCAGGAGGCCGTGGAGCTTGCGCGCACGCTGGCGCGTCTGCCCGGCGTGCGCTTCGACGGGCTGATGACCTTCCCCACCGATTCGGAGCGCACTCCCCGCTTCCTTGAAGAGGCGCTGGGCATGCTGCGCCAAGCCGGCCTGGAGGTGCGCGTGGTCAGCGGCGGCGGCACGCCCCAGTCCTGGAACTCCCATCGCGTGCCTCAGCTGACCGAGCACCGCGCGGGGACCTACGTGTACAACGACCACAACACCCTCGCCGCCGGCACTTGCACGCTGGACGAGGTGTCGCTGCGGGTCCACGCCACGGTCGTCAGCCGACCCACCGCCACGCGGGCGATCCTCGACACCGGCTCGAAGACGCTCAGCAGCGACCTGCACCGCGACCTCGAGCGGGGTCAGGGGCGCAGCTACGGCCTGATCGAAGCGTACCCGGACGCCATAATCGCCGCCCTCTCCGAGGAACATGCGGTGGTGCAGCTTAGCCCCGGCGGCAAGCAGCCCCAAATCGGCGAGCGGGTCACCGTCGTGCCCAATCACTGCTGCGTGGTGAGCAACCTGCACGACTGGATTTACGGGGTGCGGGCGGGCCGGGTGGAGCAGGTATGGCGGGTGGCCGCGCGGGGCACCGTGCAGTAGGGCACCGGGCAGTAGGGCGCCGTGCCGCAGGGCGCACTGCACGATGGCGCACTGCAGGACAGCGCTGCACCGCTCGCCGCCGCGTGCTCGCTTTCCTCGACTGCGGGGTAGCTAGACCTGCGCGACGATGAACAGGCGCTTGAAGGGGAAGAGCGTCTTGCCCGCGTGCCGCTTCGGGTAAGCTTCCAACACCAGGCGCCGGTACTCCGCCTCGAATCCGCCTCGTTCCGGCTCCTCCAGCGCGTCCAGCAGGTACTTGAGCGCCGAGCCCTTGGTGAACTCCGCCACCGGGTTCTCCCCGCTCATGACCTGCTGGTACTCCGTCTCCCACACGTCCACCGTCCGGCACAGGGGCGCCAGCAGGTCATAGTAGACGGCCGGTTCGGCCACGGCCGGAGCCGTACGCACGCGTCCGCTCAGCCGCTCGCGCCAAGGGCCCGCCTCTGCTGCTCGCGCCATCAGCGTGTGGGAAGGGGCGGCCTGGTTGTGGGGCATCTGCACGGCGAGCACTCCGCCGGGCGCGAGCAGGCCCGCGAGGCGGGGAAACTGCGCGGCGTGGTTCCCGAGCCAGTGCAAGGCGGCGTTGGAGTAGATCAGGTCCACCGGCGCGGCAGGACGCCAGGTGCCGATGTCCGCCTGCTGCCAGTGCACCGGCGGGCCAGCGCTCGCCGCCTGTGCCGCCTGCGCCAGCATCTCCGGCGAGTTGTCCACGCCGGTGATTCCGGCGGCGGGCCAGCGGCGCCGCAGGTGGACGGTGACGGTACCCGCTCCACAGCCCAGATCCACCACCCGTTGCGGCTGATCCAGGGGCACGCGGGCCAGCAACTCGAGGGCCGGCCGCAGCCGGTGGTCGGCGAAAGCGAGGTACTGGTGGGGATCCCACTTCATGGCCGGACCCATGACGCCTCGGGCGGGAGCGGAAGCCGGACAGCTCCCGCTCCCTTATCCCATGGCCGAGGGTGAGGCAAACCGTCCCGGCCCCGCTGGACCGTCCCGGCCCGAAACCCGGTTACTCGGGGAGGGATCGTCAAGGGGGCCGGTCAAGGGCCGGCGGTCCTATTTCGGCTGGGCCACGATCCGCAAGTAGGGCCGCGGCGCTTTCCAGCCGGCGGGAAATTTCTGCTTCGCTTCGGCGTCAGGAACCGAGGGGACGATGATGACGTCCTCGCCCCGCCGCCAGTTTACCGGAGTCGCGACCTTGTGCTTGGCCGTCAACTGGATCGAATCCAGCACGCGCAGGATCTCGTCGAAGTTGCGGCCGGTGCTCATGGGGTAGACGATGATGAGCTTGACCTTCTTGTCCGGCCCGATGATGAACACCGAACGCACGGTCGCATTGTCCGCCGCGGTCCGCCCCTGTGACGTATCCCCCGCATTGGGGTGGATCATGTCGTACAGTTTCGCCACCTTGAGGTCGGTGTCGCCGATCAGCGGATAGTTGAGCGCGTGACCCTGGGTCTCTTCGATGTCTTTTGCCCATTTCACGTGGTCTGACACTGGGTCAATGCTCAATCCGACAATCTTGGTCCCCCGTTTGTCGAACTCTGGCTTCAGGCCCGCCAGGTAGCCCAGCTCCGTGGTGCAGACAGGCGTGAAGTCCTTGGGGTGTGAAAACAGGATTGCCCATCCGTTCCCGATATACTCGTGGAATGTGAGCTTCCCTTGAGTGGTTTCGGCGGTAAAGTTGGGCGCCTCATCGCCTATTCGTAGTGGCATGGCAGACCTCCTTGTGAATTGCATGGACTCAAGTGGCTTGCGGCATGGGCTGACCGGACGCAAGACAAGCGCGCACCGTCGCCCGGCAAGCGCGGTTTCCTGGATGGACCTCGCGCTGCTCGGAACCCATCGGCAGCAGGTTTGTGGCAGGGAGGCAGGCTAGCCGCGGCATCTGTCCGAGTCAATACGTTTTACCCGTAATTTCAACGTGTTACAGTCACAGCAAATTGTGACAGTTGCGGCTGGGTCCGGCGCGTTCGGGGAGGCGGATTGGGGGGGGGGTCGATTCTTCGCGTCGGAGAGAGATAATCTGTTCAAACCATGGATGAACAAGCTGGAGTGATGGGGTGGGTTTCCTGGGCTGCAAGGGTCGGCAACCTCGCGGCGTGCGCCGTGCATGGGTCAAGGCTGGCCCAATTCCGCCTCCGGTTCGTTTAAGTGACAGAAGCGGGCGACAACAGATTCGATAGGGGATCCGATGTCCGGGATTGAAGGGGAGCGACGCCTGAGCCGGTCGGCGCTGACTCAAGGATTCGAGGCTCAGGTTGCCACGCTGATCGTGGGAGGCGACACGTCCACGCGCCTGGAATTACAGGCGCAGGTTGCCGCTTTGGGGTACTCCTGCGACGGAGCGGAGGACATCGCGACGGCGCTGGACCGGCTCGGGCAGAGACCCTACGACGCGGTCGTGGTCGATTTGGACAGTCTGCCGCACCAGGAACTGGCCGCGCAGTTGGCGGCGCTGCAAGCGGCGCCGGGCGAGCCGGCCCTCATTGCGGTGACACAACCGGACGAGGCGGATCAGGCCCGGGCGGCCTGGGATGCGGGAGTGCAGGGACTGTTGCGCAAGCCGCCCCTGGCCGCCGAGTTGCGATTCGCGGTCAAGACTGCGCTGGACAGCCGCCGCTTGGCGCAGGAACGGCGGGCCCTGTCCCGGCGCATCCAGAGCGAAGTGCTCAAGCAGACCAAGGAACTGCTGGATACGATCCAGCGCCTGGAGCGCGTCGAGCTGGGCGTGCGCCGCTCCCAGGAGGAGACCATCCACCGCCTGTCGCTCGCGGCGGAATACCGGGACAACGAGACGGGCCGCCACCTGCAGCGCATGAGCCAATACTCCGCGCTGCTGGCCCGCAACTTCGGTCTGTCCTACGAGCGCGCGGAGACCATCCGCACGGCCAGCCCCATGCACGACGTGGGCAAGATCGGCATCTCGGACCTGATCTTGTACAAAAAGGGGCGTCACACCCCGGACGAGTTCGAGATCATGAAGCAGCACGCGCAGATCGGCTATGAGATCCTGCGGGGGTCCAAGTCCGAGCTGCTCGACACCGCGGCTACCATCGCGTGGACGCATCACGAGAAATACGACGGCTCCGGGTATCCGCGCGGCTTGAAGGATCACGGCATCCCCCTGGAAGGCCGGATTGTAGCCATCGCCGACGTGTTCGACGCGCTCACCTCGAAGCGGGTCTACAAGCCCGCCATCCCCCTCGAACAAACGACGCAGATGATGATCGAAGGGCGCGGCAAGCACTTCGATCCCGAGCTGCTCGACCTGTTCTGGCAAGGCCTGGACGAGGTGCTCGAGATCAAATCGCGCCACAGCGATCCCGAATTGACCGAAGAACCGGCGGCCGCCAAGTAGGCCGCAGCAGCGCGACCCCCACAGCACCTCCCGAGCGGCGCGGCACGCTCTAGTTCACGTAGAGCGGAGCCAGCGGCCGGATATCCCGGTCCGACAACACGTGGAAGGTGCGCACCCGCTTGATGCTGTCCGCGGACAGCTGGTCCAGCGGGACGTAGAGGATGCGGATCCCCCGGCTGGCTGCCAGGGAGAGCATCTCCGAGGTAGGACCCTGCGCGGCGACGTAGGCGACGATGGGCTTGCGGGACAGGTCGATCGCCGCCTTGAGCAGGCGCTCGGCCCGGTTGCGCGCCCCCGCGTAGCGGGGACTTCCCCACACCTGCGCCTTGCCCGTGGGCGGATACAGCGACAGCACGCCGCCGTACAGGCAGCGGCTGATGCCCGGTCCGTCGAACTGCCGGCCGGGGCGCGTGGAATACAGCGCCAGATCCGATTCCCCGGCGTGCTCGGCGAACCACATCTGCTCGTGCGGATACTCCCGCTCCTCGCCCGCCTTGTGGAAGATCACGACCACCGGGCCGACTTCGGCCACGCCGGGCAGAAACTCGCGCACGTAGAGCTTGCCCAGCGGCAGGTTGCGCAGGGATTCGCGCAAGTCGAGGCCGTCCATCAGCGTGGCGCCCAACTCGTGCGAGCGCGACTGCTGGTCGGACAGCCAGCGCTGGCAGCGCTTGCGGATCCCCTCGAAGAACGACTCGAGCCTGGCGTCCTGGGGCAGGTGGGAGACGTGGTGCTCGCCGTCCTCCCAGCGCTCCTCCCAGCTTCCGCCGATCAGCTCTTCCGGCTGGTCGCCCAGCTCGATCTCCTCCCCCGGCTCGCCGTCCTGCTGGGCGCGTGGCGTGCGCAGCCGCAGTACCAGAGTCTCCCCCTCCGCCTCCCCCGTCTCGCCCTCGACCTTCATCTCGGGCAGGTCCGCCTGGCCCTCCACGAACGGGTATTGCTCGCACAGTCGCAGCACCTGATAGGCGAAGTCGTCGTTGACCGTGTTCTGCGCGGCGAGCACGAGGTGGAATTTCGCGGGCGTGAGACGGCGGTTCACCAGGCCCAGGTTGCGGGCGTAGCGCAGCAGTGTGGTCAGCCGGGAAGGCGAGGGCTGCTCGTTCCACTCGCGCTGGTACAGCCGGACGGCGGTGCGCACCAGCTCCGTCAGGCTCTCGAACGCGTCCATCTTTGCGTCGGCGGCGGGCTGCGCTTCAGGCGCTGCCGCCAACGGCCGCTCGGGCGGCGCGGAGCCCTGCGCCGGAGCGGGAAAGCTTTGCCCCAAAGACGCGGAGCCGTGCGCTGGAGCGGGAAAGCTTTGCCCCAAAGACGCGGAGCCGTGCGCCGGAGCCGACGACTCCTCTGGCCCGGGACGCAGGGTTTGCAGGCGCCCCGCCAGCCGGTCGCGCGTCTCGTTCCACGCGTCCTGGGCAGCCTGGAATTCCCCGCCGCGCGCCAGCGGCAGCGGCACCAGCTGCGGGAAGTCGCGTGGCGCGAGACCCTGCCGCGCCAGCTCGTAGGCGTAGGCCTGGTGCGGAAAATCCCCTAGCACGTACGGGGCGGAATCCGCAGTGAGCGAGTAGAGCTTCTGCTCGCGCTGGGTGACCGCGCCGGCAGGCACAGGCGTGCGCGCCGCATAATGGTGCATCACTCCCTTCAGGTGGGCGAGGCCGCAGACGAACAGTACGCGCCGCTCGCCGCAGGCGCGCAGGGCGGCCGCCATCTGGATCTCGCGCGCCTCGTCGTCCGACCCGGGCACCAGATCGGGCAGGTCCGCAACCGCCTTCGCCCAGTACGCCGCAATGCCCAGTCGCTCTACGAGATAGTCGTCAGGCACGTGCAGGGCACGCGGCTTCTGGTTGAGCGCGTCGCGGTCAACGAAGCGCACCGGCACGCCGTTCTCCATACCGAGGCGCACTGCCTCGAGCAGGGCGTCGTCCGGAACGATGGGCAGGATGCTCCGGATCTTCTCCAGATTCTCGTCGAAGTCGTCGTGAGCGACGAGCGTAAGCCAGGGCAGGCGCGTCACGCCTTCGCGGATCTTCGCTTCCAGCGTGCCGGGCAGTTCCACCGCGATGATGTCGGGCCGCGCGGCGAGGAACGCCCGGCGCACCAGCGCGGCAAAGCGCCATTGCCCGTGCAGGGCGGGCACGGCGCGCACGTTGCCCCCGCCCGACAAGCCCTCGCCCGCCATGCCGAAGTCCACCGTGGGCGGATGCGGCACTGCGGACTCCGAGGAACCGGCAGTGTCCGCGGGGTCAGGGGAGGGGGCCGGATTCGTTGCGCGCTTGTCCATGGGGAAGGCACGGCTGGAGCAAGGGCATGGAGAAGAGGGGACGCCTGTGGCGCCCCGGAAAAGCCCGGGGTTAGTTTCCCTTCGTCCCGGACTTGTAGCGGGCCAGGAACATCTCAGCATCCTCCCAATTGACCTGCCGCTGCGGGGCGGGAGCGTAGGCGGGGTCGAGGAACTGCGCGAACTCGTCGCCGACGATCTGCCTCGCCGCCTGATCCACGGCGTCCGCACTGGGCACGTGCAACGTATCCCGCAGGCGCTGCGCGTAGCGGACGATGTGAATGCCGTCCCGGGACGCGACGGGCAGGCTGTGCTTGTGCGCCCGTCCCAGGAAGCCGCTCACGACGTCGAGCAGCTCGTCGTCGGCGAAGGGCAGGTTCACCTTTAGGATCTCGCGCTCCTCGGACTCGCTGGGGAAGCCCACGCGCACCTGGGGTTGCAGGCGGGAGAGGATGTACTCGGGAATGTCGTAGGTGGACGAGTCCTCGTTCATTGTGACGCAGACGCGGAAGTCCGGGTGCGCGTGGATCTTGATCCCCGCGATGATGGACTCGACGTAGCGGCGCGAATCGAGCAGGGGCGCGAGCGCGGCCCAGCTCTTCTCGCTCATGCGGTTCCCCTCGTCGAGGATGCACACCCCGCCGCGGATCATGGCGGTGGTCAGCGCGGAGGCGTGGTAGCGGATGACCTGGCCCGAATCGATCACGGGCGTCACGAGCAGGTCCTCCGGCCGGGTGTCGGAGGTGCACTGGAAGATGTAGGTCTCGCGGCTGAACTCCTTGGCGATCGTATAGGCGAGCGTGGTCTTGCCCACCCCGGGCTGGCCGAGGATGCGCGGCGAAAGGGGGGGCTCCCCGCGGCGCTTGCCGCCAGGCGTAAGCCAACACGCGCGCAGCTGGTTCTTCGCCTGGTCGGACGCGACAGCGAGCACTGGCATCTCGTCCGGCAGCGCCAGGCGGAGGTCCACGCCATCCAGCGTCACCAGACGCGAGACATTGCCGGAGTTCGCCGTCGGCGCGGATTCGGACTGCGAAGAGGTCTTGCCTGCCATGTTCGATTCCAGGTCTGGCGCTTGGGGATAAGGGACGTCGGGAGCCGGACGCACATCGCCCGGTATCCTGCGACCGGCGAATCGCGCGATCCCGGCCCGGAACAGCTTGCCACGCCCGGAATGGGGTGTAAAACTTCGTTCCGACGCCGCCCCTCGGGGGGTATCGGCGGCAGCACGCTCTGCTTCTTACCTGCGGCCCTTCACTTGCCGCCTTCACCTGCCGCCTTCACCCGCTGCCGTTCACCCGCCCGCTTTGCGTCCCCAATGACCCAGGCCATGCTCCGCATCGTCCACCGGCTGTCCGAAGTGCCGCGGGAAGCCTGGGATGCGCTCGGCGATGGCGAAAGCCCATTCCTGGAATGGGACTGGCTGACTGCCCTGGAGGAGACGGGGTGCGCGACGCCGGAGACCGGCTGGGCGCCGCATCACCTCTTGCTGGAGGAGGAGGGACGGCTCATCGCGGCCTGCCCGCTGTACCTGAAGGGTCACAGCGAGGGCGAGTTCGTCTTCGACCACGAGTGGGCGCACGCGGCCAGAGGAGCGGGCCTGCGCTACTACCCGAAGCTGCTGGCGGCCGTGCCGTTTACGCCGGCCGCCGGCGCGCGCCTGCTCGTGCATCCCGCGTCCCCGCCCGAGCACCGCGTCGCGCTCATCCAGGCGCTCGGCAAGTCGCTGCTGGAGCTCGCGCGGGAGTCCGAGCTGTCCTCGGTTCACATCAACTTCTGCACCCGGGAAGAGGTCGCAGCCCTTGCACCGCTGGGATTCCTGGAGCGCAAGGGCATGCAGTACCATTGGGAAAACCGCGGCTACGGCAGCTTCGACGACTACCTGGCGGAATTCCGCAGCAAGCGCCGCACCCAGATCAAGCGGGAGCGGCGCGAGATGGCTGACCTGGGCGTCACGCTCCGTGCCGTCTCCGGCGAGGCGATCGCAGCGGAACTCATCCCCACGATGTTCCGGCTTTACCGGGGACACGTGGAAAAGATGTACTGGGGACGGCTGTACCTGAACGAGCGCTTCTTCGAGCGGGTCGTGGAGCGATTCTCGCGCAACCTGTGCTTCGTGCTCGCGGAGCGGGAGGGGCGAGTGATCGCGGGAACGTTCAACGTGCAAAAGTGCGGCGTGTTCTACGGGCGCTACTGGGGAACGTTCGAGGAGTTGCGCCACCTGCACTTCAACGTCTGCTATTACGAGGCCATTGCCCACTGCATCCGGGCCGGTGTGCAGCGCTTCGAGCCGGGGGCCGGAGGCGACTTCAAGCAGCTGCGCGGCTTCGATCCGCGCGAGACCCGCAGCCTGCACGCCTTCGTGCATCCTGGCCTGCACGACGCCGTCGCACTCTACCTGAAGCGGGAGCGCGCGCACATGGGCGAGGTGATCGAACGTCTCAACGCGGAAAGCCAGCTCAAGCCTCGTGAAGCCGAGGACCCCGAGCACTCCCGCTGACCGCGTGCCTGCGCCCGCTCGTCCGGTTGCGGGGGATGAATCCATGCGCCACTGGGGACCGAATGCCTGGATTCCGGCCGGACTTGCCAGGCCGAGCCGGCCGCCCCACGCCGGGCACGGCCGTTATTTGTCAAAGCCCGGCCAAACGATTACAACATGACGCCAGCACCCGTGCGCATCCTGCGCCGCAGGAGAGATCAGCCCGGATGCCCGGCGCCACACAACACCGGCAGCCCCCATCGCCCGGAAAACCGCTTGCGAGGCGATGTGCAGCTCCCCCATCGTGAATCGTGCATTTCAAACTGAGCGAGAATTCGCCATGACTTCCCATCTGCCCCTACTCCGCGGCTCCACCGTCTCGCGGCGCGACGTGCTGCGCTCCGCCTCGGCCGCAGGCCTGGCCGTGGTGGCCTACGGAATGGGGCGCACCGCCCACGGCCAAAGCAGGCCCATCCGGATGGTCACGCTCTCCCACAGCGACAACAGCACGGTCTACGCGCAGCACATGGTGGCCGACCAGATGGGCTTCTTCAAGGAAGCCGGTTTGAAAGTCGAATTCATCGTGCCCGGCGGCGGTGCGCGCGTGGCGCAGATCATCGCCGGAGACCAGGCGCCGTTCGCCCAGGGCGACTCCTCGCATCCGGTCCTCATCACCGCGCGCGGCCGGCCGTGCCAGATGATCTACTCCACGGATACGCGCTGCGCCTACGCGAACATCCTCCTGCGCAAGGAGCTGTGGGACCAGGGATTGAACACGATCGAGAAACTGGCCACCATGAAGCGTCCGGACGGCTCGCCGCGTGTCATCGCGGCAACGGCGATCGGTTCGGGCACCTGGGTCTATGGCAGCTATGTTCTCTCCCAGTACCAAGCGAACGGGAAGAGCGTGAACGATCAGGTCAAGTGGGTAGGCGGGGGCGGGTCCAGCACCATGCTGGGTGGGCTCAAGTCCGGCCAGTTTGATGCCGTGATGGCCGTTCCGCTGTGGATCGAAACGGCGAAGCGGGACGGCTACGGTGCGCTCCTTTACGACGTGAGGTCGGAGAAGGATTGGGTGCGCGTGTTCAAGGGCATCATCCCGACCACCGTCGGCTATGTGCTCAAGAAGACACTCGATACCGAGCCCGAGCTGTCACAGGACTATGTCACGGCAATGTGGCGCGCCCAGCAGTGGATCAAGGGGCGCGACCCGGAGCAGATCTATGACGCGATCGGGAAGAAATTCATGGCCGCGTTCGCCAAGGACATCGTGATGAGCGAGATCCGCTATTACCAGCCGATGTTCAATTACGAGATGACGATCACGCACCAGGACTTCGAGAACTCCAAGCGGGTGTTGATTCCGTTGGTGACGGACAAGGACTACACGTACGAGGCGCTGGTGGACATGCGCTTCATCGAGAAAGCCCGCAAGGCCTGAGCGCCGTCCGCCTCCGGGCGAAGCTCCGTCCTGTACAGCCCGGAGGGTTGCCGTTGGCAAGGAGCCCGATGCACGCCCCGATCCCTCCCGCAGCTGCGCCCCACGCGCCGGCCGTGCGCATCCGCGCCGAGGGTCTGCACAAGCGCTTCCCGCTCAAGGACCGCGAAGTAATCGCCGTGGCCGACGCGACCTTCGAGGTGCGCGACCGCGAATTCGTGTCGCTGATCGGACCGAGCGGGTGCGGGAAGAGCACGGTGCTGAACCTGGTGGCCGGCCTGATCTTCCCGACGCGCGGGAGGGTACTGGTGGACGGTGAGCCGGTCGCCGGGCCGATGCGCAAGGTGGGCTACATCTTCCAGAAGGACACGACGTTCCCCTGGAACACCGTCGAGGACAACATCGGGATGGGCTTGCAGTACCGCGGCGTGCCGGCCGCCGAGCGGCGCGCCCGGGTCGCGGAGATGATCCGCATGGCGAAGCTGGAAGGTTTCGAGAAAGCCTACCCGGGCATGCTCTCCGGCGGGATGCGCCAGCGCGTGGCGCTGATGCGCTGCTTCATCACCGAGCCGGAGGTGCTGCTGATGGACGAGCCCTTCGGCGCGCTGGACACGCACACCGCGCTGCGGCTGCACGGGGAGCTGCTGTCGCTGTGGGAGCGGACGCGCCAGGCGATCCTGTTCGTCACGCATAACCTGAGCGAGGCGATCACGCTCTCGGACCGAGTTATCCTGCTGGGGGCGCGCCCCAGCAGCGTCAAGATGGACGTGAAGATGAATCTGCCGCGCCCGCGGGACGTAATCGCCGTGCGCGAGACCCCGGAATACCGGCGCATCTACGGGGAGCTGTGGCATGCACTGGGCCGCGAGTTCCAGCAAGGGATGACGGAGGTAGCGCGATGATTACCCGGCATGTGACGATCCTGGCATGGCAGGCCGCGCTATTCGTGGCGCTGTTCGTGGTGTGGCAATGGGGCACGCAGGTTACTTGGCTCGCCCAGCACATCAAGATCCTCGACCCGTTCTTCATTAGTTCGCCCGGGCGCATTCTCGAGCGCTTTATCGAGCTGTCCCAGCCAGACCTGGCTCAGCCCCTACAGGTGCGCATTGTGACGACGGTTGTCACGGCGATATTCGGATTCTTCGTCGGCGTGGGCTCCGGTTTTGTCAGCGGGCTCTATCTGGGCCGCTCTCCATTTCTCTCCGCGATCCTCCAGCCCTACATCGTCGCATTCAACACGATGCCGCGCATCGCCCTGGTGCCCCTGGTCACGCTCCTGTTCGGCTTCGGCGCCGTGTCCAAGGTGGTCAACGCGTGGTTGATCGTATTCTTCATCGTGTTCTTCAATACGTTCGAGGGCGTGAAGAACGTGGACCGGGACCTGGTCAACGCCGCGCGCATGCTCGGGGCGACGCGGGGGCAGATCATGCGCACGGTATATCGTCCCAGTGCGCTAGCCTGGACCTTTGCCGCGCTCACTCCGGCCATCAGTTTCGCGTTGATCGGAGTGGTCATTGCCGAGTTCCTCGGTGGCGATACCGGCATCGGTTATCTCATCATTTCCTCCCTCGCCACGCTTGAAGCAGCCGACATGATGGTCGCGCTGCTGGTGCTGGGCGTCGTCGGGATCGCGTTGGCGACCCTGGTCAAGCGCCTCGAACGCTACCTGCTGCGCTGGCAGCCGCGCTATTATGCGCATCACGATCCGACCATCTAAGCAGTGAGCCCGGCCCGCCGGAGCCGAGCCGGCCCGCGCGTTCGGGCCTTGCCGCGCGTGCGCCGCTACTTCGCTCCGGCCGGAACGGGGGCAGGCAGGGGCTCGGCCAGCGGTTCCACGCGGCCTTCGTTGATCGGCAAGTGCACCACGGTCGCGAACAGTCCGACGCCGAGCGTGGCAAGCCACATTAGGTTGTAGCTGCCGGTCGCATCGTAGATCCATCCCGCCAGCCAGACGCCGAAGAAGCTGCCCACCTGGTGGCCGAGGAAGACGAAGCCGAACAGCATCGAAAAGTTGCGCAGACCGAACATCTGGCCGACGAGTCCGGCGGTCGGGGGCACCGTGCCCAGCCACAGGAAGCCCATCGCGGCGGCAAAGATCAGCAGCGTCGCCGGCGTGGGCGGCGTCAGGGCGAACAGGCCGATGGCCGCGGTGCGCGCGAAGTAGAGCGCCGCGAGCACCTTCTTCTTGCTGAAGCGCTGGCTCATCGCCCCGAAGAAGAACGAGCCGGGGATGTTGAACAGGCCGACCAGTGCCAGGGCCAGCGCCGCCGCGGAGGCGGGCACGCCGAAGTCCGCAACGTAGGCCGGCAGATGCGTACCGAGAAAGGCAAGGTGGAATCCGCAGGCGAAGAATCCCGAGAAGAGCAGCCAGTAGCTGGGATGCCGCACGGCCCGCCCGAAAGCGCGGCCCGGGGCGGCGGGTGGAGCGTCCGCCGCGGCGTCAGGTGCGCCGGCGACTGCCGCGGCCAGCGGGGCCATGACGAGCGCGATCCCCGCCAATCCGGCCAGAGCGAACACCCAGCCGTTGCTGCCGATCAGCGCCTGGCTGATGGGGAGCAGCACGAATTGGCCGATCGAGCCTCCGGCCGAGGCGATGCCCAATGCCAGGTCGCGGCGATGCTGCGGGGTGACGCGCGCGATGGCGCCGAAGACGACGCCCTGCGTCGTCGCGCTCAGGGCGAAGCCGAGCAGGACGCCCCCGGTGAGCATGAACAGCCAGGGAGAAGCGGCGTAACCCGTCAGCCAGAGCCCCGCCACATAGGCCGCCGTGCCCGCGAGGACGATCCGTCCGCTCCCGTAGCGGTCGGCCAGCATGCCGGTAAGCGGCTGGAACAGGCCCCAGAGGATGTTCTGCACCGCCAGCGCCAGGGTGAAGGCCTCGCGGGTCCAGCCCAGCTCCAACGTCATCGGGCGCATGAACAGGCCGAGCGTCTGCCGCAGGCCCAGGCTGATGGAGCCGATGGCGGTGCCGGCGATGAGGACCAGCAGGGGAGTGCGCCAGGAACGGTTCATCGGGACGGTCCAAGCGAGCCGGTGAAAAGTCGTGCAGGGCGCGTGCGCTTCCGGCGCTCTTGGGGGTTTCGCCCTGGCCGCCGGCCTCTTTCCGCGAGCTATCGAAGGCGCAGGATGGAGATGGCTCCCTCTTCTGTCAAGCGCCGCCTCCCACGGCGCCGGTGCGGCTACCGCAACGCGGCGGAGACGAGTATTCTGGACCTGTGACGCCGACTGGCCGCGGCCGGTTTGACCGTCGCGCAAAATGCTTGGCGCCCGGAGCGGCACGGAATTGCGGCGGGCTGGGTCCCGCACGGCCGCAGCGTGCGAGTGTGAGAATCGGGCAACGGGGCGGAGGCGCTTGCTGCACCCCGTTCCCACGGGCGTGCGCGACCGCGGAATCAGCACGATGCGAAAAAAATCGAAAACGAAGCCAAGTATACAGAGGGCTGCGGACCCCTTTGGGATGCGCGCAATAAGAGAAATTCGAAAACGAACCCAAACATGCCGACTGGGGCCATCCCGTTGGTGTCGCGATTTCACGGCGTATCGGGCCATTTTTATAGACCACGCTACAAGCTCAAAGGCCCTTGTGCGCGGATGCGGGCGACCTGAAAATTTCGCTGGAAAATTTACGTTAAATCATGGGTTTGACCATAGAAAATTGAAAACGAAGCCAATGCGGGAAATCGCCCACGGCCGTTGACCAAAGTCCGACTCTCCCCGCTCTGAGCCTGCGAGGGGCAGGTGCGGCATGTCCCATGAAGTACTGGTCTACTTCGACTACAAGAGCCCGTACACCTTCGTCGGCAAGGGCCCCGCCTACGCCCTTGAGACCGACTACGGTGTCCGGCTGACATGGCTGCCCTATGCCATTGACCTGTCGGAGATTGCCGATCCGCAACGGGCCGCCCACGCCATGCGCAAGATCCGGTACCTGTACCTGGACGCGCGGCGCTTCGCCAAGCCGCAAGGACTGACGATCCGCGGCCCGGAGCGCATCTTCGACTCGACGCCCGCGCTGATCGGCATGCTCTTCGCCCAGACGCACGGCAAGCTTCGCCCCTACCACGACTGGGTATTCGAGCGGTTCTTCAAACGCGCCTTGGACATAGAAAATCCGGTTCAGATCGAAGCCTTGTTGCGCGAAGCGGGGGTGCCGACGGAAGGCTTTCGCGAGTACCTCGCCGGGGAGGGCCGCGCGAAACTGGAGCGGATCCGTGTCGAAGCCGAGCAGCGCGGCATCTTCGGCGTGCCCACCTTCTTCTTGGACGGGGAGCTGTTTTGGGGGCAGGACCGGCTGCCGCTGGTGCGCAAGCGCCTGGAAGGCCACAGCGCTTGAGCGCATTGCCGCGCTTCGAAGACCTGTGCGACGATGCGCTGGCCGCGGCCCAACGGGGCCGTTGCCTTTCTTCACCGCTGGTTTGGCACGTGCCCAGGAGGCTGCAGCGCCATGGCCGAAGCTCAAGCGCAGGCGAGACCCGGCAAGCTGGTGGTTCGCAACATCGGGCTGCTGCTGTCGGGCGATCTGGACCGCCCCATCCTCGACGCCGACACGCTCGTCGCGGTGGCGGGCAAAATCGTGGGCGTGGGCAAGGCCAAGGACCTGGATCTGTCCGGGGCCGACGTGACGGTGGATGCGAAGGGCTCGGCCCTGTGTCCGGGGCTGATTGACAGCCATGTGCATCCCGTGTTCGGCGACTGGACGCCGCGGCAGAACCAGTTCGGCTGGATCGAGAGCTTCCTGCACGGCGGCGTGACCACCATGATCTCCGCCGGCGAGGTGCATCTGCCCGGCCGGCCGAAGGACATCATCGGCCTGAAGGCCCTGGCCGTGACGGCGCAGCGCGCCTTCGCCAATCTCCGGCCCGCGGGAGTGAAGGTGCTGGCGGGCGCCCCGGTGCTCGAGCAGGGCATGACCGAAGCGGACTTCAAGGACCTCGCGGGCTGGGGCGTGAAGCTGCTGGGCGAAGTGGGGCTGGGCTCGGTCAAGGCGGGCGCGGAGGCGAAGCAGATGGTGGCCTGGGCGCGCAAGCACGGCATCCAGAGCACCATCCACACCGGCGGCCCGTCCATACCGGGCTCGGGCCTGATCGACAAGGACGTGGTGCTCGAGGCCGACGCGGACGTGATCGGGCACATCAACGGCGGACACACCGCGCTGCCGCTGGACCAGATCCGCACGCTGTGCGAGCGTTCGGTTCGCGCCATCGAGATCGTGCACAACGGGAACGAGCGGGCGGCCCTGCACGCCCTGACCATCGCGCGGGAATCGAAGCAGCTGCATCGCGTCATCCTCGGCACCGACTCGCCCGCGGGCTCGGGCGTGCAGCCGCTGGGCATCCTGCGCATGATCGCGCTGCTGTCGAGCCTGGGCGAGCTGCCCGCCGAGCAGGCGTTCTGCCTGGCGACCGGCAACACGGCGCGCACGCGCGGCCTGCAGCAGGGCCTGGTGGCCGTGGGCCGCCCGGCGGACCTGGTGCTGCTGGACCGGGCGCAGCACACGGCAGGCAGGACGCTGCTGGAGAGCGTGCGGCTGGGGGACATTCCCGGCATCGGGATGACGCTCGTGGACGGCGTGGTGCTTACCCAGCGCAGCCGCAACACGCCTCCCTCCACTGCCGCGCCGGAGATCGTCCGCTAGCGGCGCGCTTGCGCATACCGCCCTGAAGGTCTCGGCGCCCGCTCTCGCGGGGCCTCTCTTGAAGGCCCAGGCGCGGGCCGCTCTAGACGGTCAAGTAGGCTTGACGTGTCGCCTCGTCGGCGGCGAGAGCAGCCATCGTTCCGTCGAAGCGGATACGGCCCTTTTCGATGATCAAGGCGCGGTCGCAGGCCCACATCGCGAAGCGCAGGTTCTGCTCGGAGAGCACGACCGTCAGCCCCTCGCGCTTGAGCGTGTCGATTGCGCGGCCCATCTGCTCCACGATCACCGGGGCGAGACCCTCGGACGGCTCGTCGAGAAGGATCAGCCGGGGATTGCCCATCAGCGTGCGGGCGATGGTAAGCATCTGCTGCTCGCCGCCGCTCAGGCGACCCGCCACGCGCTGGCGGAGTACCTCCAGGTGGGGAAACAGTCCGTACACGCGCGCCTCGTCCCACGCGGGAGCGCCGGGCCGCGGCGGTTGCCGGCCTACCGCCAGGTTTTCTCGCACCGTCAACTCCGAGAAGATGCGCCGGTCCTCCGGCACATAGCCCAGGCCCAGGCGCGCGATCCGGTAGGCAGGCAGCCCTGCGATCGGATAGCCGTCCAGGACGATGCGGCCGTCCATGCGCGGCATCAGGCCCATCACGCTGCGCAGGGTCGTGCTCTTGCCCGCGCCGTTGCGCCCCAGCAACGCAACCACTTCGCCCTGCCGCACCGCGAACGCCATATCGAAGAGGATTTGCGCGCGACCGTAGAAGCTGTTGAGCGCCCGCACCTCGAGCAGCGTCATGGCCGGCCTCCCCTCGGTTCACCAGGTGGCGCGGATGCCTTAACGCCGGACGCGGCGCCCGACCCGAGATAGACCTCCTGCACGCGCGGGTCCGCGCGCACCGCCTGTGGCGAGCCCTGCGCGATCAGCTCGCCTCGGTTGAGCACGAGGATTTGGTGCGCGTGGGCGAAGACGACGTCCATGTCGTGCTCGGTGAACAGTACGCTCGTGCCGCGCTCCCGCACGATCTCGGCCGTCAGCGCCATCAGGGCGACCCGCTCCTTAGGCGCCATGCCCGCGGTGGGTTCGTCCATCAGCAGCATGCGGGGTTCGTTCGCCAACGCCATGGCCAGCTCAACGCGCTTGAGGTCGCCATAAGCAAGCACGCCGCACGTGCGCTCGGCCTGGTCGGCGATGCCCACGCGCTCCAGCAGCGCAAGCGCCGGCTCGCGGAACAGCTCGCCCAGGCGCGGCAGCAGGGCCCGCGTGCGGCGCCGGTGGGAGGCGAGGGCCACCTGCACGTTCTCCAGCACCGACATCGAGGCGAACGTCGCCGTGATCTGGAATGTGCGCCCCACGCCGAGGCGCCACACCTGCCGCGGAGCCAGGCCCACCAGCTCCCGGCCGGCGAAGCGGACGCTGCCGGCGTCCGGGCGCAATTGGCCCATCAGCATGTTGAAGCAGGTGGTCTTGCCCGCCCCGTTCGGCCCAATCATGGCCAGCCGCTGCCCGGGCATGAGGTCGAAGCTGACTCCAGACACGGCGCGCACGCCACCGAAGCGCTTGGTGAGGTTGCGCACCTCGAGCATCGGCCGCGTGTCCACCGTCCCAACTGCCGCAGCGGAGCCGTTCATGGCCGCGCGGCTCCCCGCGCCGCGAAGCGCCGCAGCGCACCGACAATCCCTTGGGGAAAGGCGATCACGAGCGCCACGATGATGAAGCCGAGGATGAAGTGCCAGCGGTCCGTCCAGGTAGCGATGACGAGATGCAGCGTCTTGTACACGAGCGTGCCGACCAACGGGCCGCTCAGCGAGTTCACCCCGCCCAGCAGCACCATGACGAGACTGTCGAGGGAGGTGGCGATGCCCAGGTTGTCGGGGAAGACGCTGCCCTTGAAGAAGGCGTACAGGCCGCCCGCCAGGCCCGCGCACAGCCCGGCCAGCGTGAAAGCCAGAAGTTGGTGAAGACGCCGGTCAATGCCCACCGCCTCGGCGCGCAGGGGCGAGTCGCGCACGGCGCGCAGGGCATAGCCGAAGGGGGCGAAAAACGCGTGTCGCAGCGCCAGCACCGCAAGCCCGCACAGCGCGAGCGCCAGGTAGTAGAACACCGTCCGGTCCCGCGCCCAGCCGTCGGGCCAGATGCCGAGCATCCCATTGTCCCCGCCCGTGACCCCGTACCACTGGAAGCTCACGGCGAAAGCGATCTGCGCGAAGGCCAGCGTCAGCATCGCCATGTACACGCCCGACAGGCGGACGCTGCCCCACCCGAATGCGACCGCCCCGAGCCCGGCAGCCAGCACGCCGCAGGCCAGCGCCGGCAGCAGCGGCAGGGCGAGGAACTTGACCGCGAGCGCCGCGCCGTAGGAGCCGAGCCCGAAGTAGGCCGCGTGCCCGAAGGAGGCCATTCCGCCCGCCCCCATGATGAAGTGCAGGCTCGCGGCGAACAGGGCGAGAATGGCGATTTCGGTGAGCACGCTGAGGGGATAGGGGCCGACGAGCCACGGGGCGAGCAGCAGCGCCGCCGCGACGACCGTCCAGGCGATTCGCCAGCCGCGGCCCCGCAGGACGAGCGGCGCTTCCGCCTCGGCGCCCGGCATGCGCATCAGTCCCTCCGCGCGGCCGAGCAGCCCCCACGGCCGCACGACCAGTACGACCGCCATTACGAGGAACACCAGCACGAGGGTGATCTTCGGGAAGAGCAGGATGCCGAAGGCGTGCAACTCGCCGATCAGCAGCGCCGCAAGAAACGCACCCGGCAGGCTGCCCAGTCCGCCGACGACGACCACGACGAAGGCCTCGGTGATGACCTGCAGGTCCATCTGGTGGTGGATGGCTTCGCGCGGAAGCTGCACCGCCCCGCCCAGGCCCGCCAGGAAGCTGCCCACGA
>JBGOTW010000031.1:0-23765 GCA_041476685.1 bacterium
ACGTCGGTATATCTGCGACGCCTACTGGTCGGTGGGCGAGTGCCCTCCCGTCAGCCTGGCGACGATCTGGCTGAGTTTCCAGTCGCTTGGGTCCTAGACCCCAAGATTGCAAAGGCGATCCTGCATGTCCGGCAGGACGATGGCGCACATTTTGTAATTATTGGACAACTGCCGATCGAATTTCGGGACTATCTGCGCGATCACTCGATCCGGATAAGTGCGGAGAAGCTTGATCCGGTCGAATTCCCATCCCGCCAGCAAGACATTCCGCTACCGAAGGACGAGTAACTCGCGCCTTCGCCTCGAGACTCTACCCCCATAGCCCCCGCCGCGCCTCTGTCCTATCCTGGCGCCATGTGCGCGCGCTTCACCCAGATGATGACCTGGCGGGCCGTGTGGGAGCTGTACCAGCTCCCCCTGCCGGTGCCCGCGGAGGAGCTGCGGGTCCGCTACAACGTCGCCCCCACGCAGAAGGTGGCGGTCGTGCGCACGGATCCGCGCACCGGGGAGCGGCAGGCCGCCCGGCTGCGCTGGGGACTGATCCCCTTCTGGAGCAAGGACGAGAAGATCGGCCAGAAGCTGATCAACGCCCGCGGCGAAACGGCGGCGGGCAAGCCCGCCTTCCGGGAAGCCTTCAAGCGGCGCCGCTGCATCATCCCCGCGTCGGGATTCTTCGAGTGGGAAGCGATCGGCAAGACGAAGCAGCCCCACTACATCCAGCGCGAGGACGGACTGCCGCTGTCCTTCGCGGGCCTGTGGGAGCACTGGGCGCCCGAGGGCCACGAGCCCCTCGACACCTTCACCATCCTGACGACCTCCGCCAACGAGTTCATGGCGCTGCTGCACACACGGATGCCGGTCGTGCTGGAGCCGGAAGAGGTAGGCCGCTGGCTCGATCCGGAGACTCCGGCCGCCCGGCTCCAGGAGCTGCTCGCCTCCCGTCCGTGGCGCGGCATCGGCCGCCAGCGCGTCAATCCCATCGTCAACAGCGTCAAGAACGACGTCCCCGCCTGCATCGAACCGCTGGGCTAGACCGACCGCACATCAAAACCGGCGACGTCGCGCGGAGGAACACCGCTCCCGCGCGTCCCCTGCCTTGTAGCGGGTCAGTTTGGAGAGACAGGCAGATTTTTCGCCGCGCCCGAAATGACAAATCTTGTCACTCCGAGCGAATGCGAGGAGTCCGTTGTTGCCCTTCACGGCACCTCCATCAAATTGACCACTACCGCTGTCTGGATCTTCTCCGCCGGACAGCGCCCCGCGGAGCCCGTGGGGTCCTCTGCTCGGTGCGACGGGGTGCAGGGCGCCCCGCTCCCGCCCAGGGGGTTCCGGGGGCGGAGGCTCGGACACGCTCATGATCTGCGACGCGGATCGGCGTCGCGTCGCGTGTGTCCGGTGTCGCCACAAGCGCTCAAATGGAAACGATTTCCATTCGCGGCCAGAAAAATAACGGCGTTGGCCGCATTGCGCACAATCAGCTAAATTTCCAAATTTTCCACTTTCGACCGCAAGTGCTCTTCCCTTCCGCCGCCTTTCCCCCCATCCTGGTTGTAGAGACCGATGCGGCGCACGCACCTTCGGTTGGGGGAGGCGGCCCGCCGCTCGCGGAATTTCCAAGGGAGGGAGGACATGCACATCAAGCAAGGGGCGCGCGAGTTGCCGCTGTCCGTGGCGCTCGGGGAGCTCAATCGCCTGCGCACCCTGGTGGGGCGGGCAGGGGCCCTGGCGCGGGACAAGCAGCGCCTCGCCGCCGAGGAAAGCCGCATCAAGGACGAGTTCGAGCAGGTGCGCCCCGAGCTGGAGCGCAAGCACGAGCTCGAGGCGACCTACGCCCTCGTGGGGGAAGGGGGGCAGATCCAGGTCGCCCATGGGGAGGAGTTCGTCCTGGCCGGGCGCTACGCGCACCCGGATGCGCTGCGGGACAAGCTCGAGGCCCTCGACGCGGAGCACCTGATCGACCTGTTCCGCTTCGAGGTCAAGCCCGACCAGCGGGGGATCAAGGCGCAGTACGGGGAAGCGCTGCGCTCCGTCGGCAGCATGCAGATCAAGAAGCCCACCCTCAGCCTGAAGAACGCGTGAGCAAGAGGCCGCGCACGGACAAGTACCAATCGTGGCAGGGGGCGTTGGCTTACCGGCTGTGGGTGCAGGAGCAGATGAAAGCGCTCCAGGTGTGCCACGCCTGCGGGATCAACGAAGTGACCCTGCGCAAGTGGCGGGCGCGGAACGGCTGGGACCTGGAACGCGAACGCCATCCGATGGGCTACATGCGGGAAGTGAACGCTGTGCGCGGCGCGCTGGCCCGGCTCACGGAGGAGTTGAGCGGCCTCGCGGCAGCGCCGAAGCCCGGCGCCGGGAAAAAAGACGAACGCCTCGCACGCACCGCGGAACTCGGCCGCGCGATCCAGCAGTTGGCCGGCACGCTGGAACACCTGCGCAAGGCCGAGGCCGAAAGCGCTCCACCGTATCGAGCTCTCAAACTGAGCGAGGACCTGATGGATTTCGCCAAGCGTCACGAGCCGGCAGCGCTCGATGTGATCCGTCCGCTGCTCCGGCGCTACGTGCGGGAACGCATCTTTGGACGGACCGGACAGTCGTAGCTTTGTTGGCCGGAAGTACGAGCGCGTCTTCGCACAGCCTCTGGAGCGGGATGAAGCGCCGGGAACCGTCCCGGGGGAATTCACGGAAGCCATCGCACGCAGGGTGCGCGCCAAGGAGGATCGGCTCTGGTTCTACCGCCACTACCTGCCGCTCCTGTTCACGCATCCGTACGTGGATGGCCACGCCGCGCTGGGCCGGGCGCTCGACGACAACGCGTACCTGCTGGTGCTGGCCTTTCGCGGCTGGGGGAAGTCCACGCTCGTGACGTTCGCGGAGACGCTGCGGCTGCTGGTGACGCGGCAGGTGGACTTTGCCGTCCTCACCGGGCGCAGCGAAGGTCTGACGACTCCGCTGGTGCTGCAACTGAGGCAGGAGCTGGAGACCAACGAGGCGTTGCGGCGGGACTTCGGGCCTTTCGAGCCGGGCGCGGTCTGGCAGAATTCCCATTTCGCCCTCGCCAGCGGATTGGAGGTGCTCGGACGACCCCTGGGAGGTTCGGCGCGCGGCCTGCGTTCCCTGGCCAACCGGCGCCCGCAGCTCTGGGTGCTGGACGACCTGCAGGAGCTAGAGGATGCGCGCAGCCTGGAGCGCATCGAGCGCGTGCTCGATTTCGTCAAGAGTGTGGTCATTCCAGCCATGCAGCCGCCGGAGCAGGGTGCGGCGGTGGACGGCCAAGGGGCCTCCGGCTCCGGTGGCTGCACCGCAGGCGCGTTGCGGGCGGACAGGCGGAGCCTGATTCGCGTGGTCGGCACCAAGATGAGCGAGGACTGCGCCCTGGCGCGCCTCGACGCGGAACCAGGTTTCGTCACGTTCCGCCTGGATGCGGAAGACGGGAATCTGCAAACGCCCGCGGACGGGTTCCGCTTCCCGATCGCCCTGCTGCGCGAGCGCAAGGCGCTGCTGGGCAGCGACGCCTACGCCCGCGAGTACATGAACACGGCCGTCAGCCGGGAGGGCATGGTGCGGCGCCCCTGGCTGCGGCCCTACCGTCCGGAGGAGCTGCGCGGGCGCTCGCTCAGGTGCGCGGTCTTTTGGGATCCGGCGATCGGGCCGGAGGGGGACTTCAAGGCGATCGTGTCCTTGGCCCTGGATTCCGCCACGGGCGTCTATTTCGTGCTCGACGCGTTCCTGGAGCGCACGGCCAGCCCGGACGAGCAGGTGCGCGAGCTTTTCCGCCAATGGGAGCGCGCGCTCGACATGAGCGCCGGGGCGGCCCTCTGCGGATACGAGGCCAACGGCATGCAGAGCCTGCTCGAGTATCCGCTCGAACGGTACCAACGGGAATTCGGGCTGCCGCCCATGCCCCTGCGCAGGCTGATCCACTCGGAGAACAAGGCGCACCGCGTGGCGACCCTCGTTCCGCTGTTCGAGCAGGGGAAGATCCTCTTCGACCCCGCTGCCCCGGGGCAGCAGACGCTGATGGACCAGTGGGTGTTCTGGCCGCGCCGGGGCACCGACGGCCCGGACGCCATGCACGGCGCGTGGCACCTGCTCCAGGGAGCGCGCGGCGCGAACGACACGCTCGTCACGCTGCGACCGCAGCAAGACGCCTGGGAAAGCTAGACTTTCACACCGAACGCGAGCCGACCGATGAGCAAGGCCCAACCCCAATCCCGCTGGTGGACGCGCTGGATGCAGTCAGCCGCGCCTCAGCCTAAGGCGTCTCAGCCTGCCGCGCCCGAGGCACACGCCACGGGGGAGGCTGCGGTGTCCGATACGCTGTGGGGGCCGGGATTCCAGGCGTACGGGCAGGGCGAGCGTTACAACCCGGATCTGCTGGTGCGCCTGAAGGGCTGGGGCGTGTACGAGCGCATGCTGCGCGACGATCAGATCGCGGCCTGCCTGTCGCTCGTCAATGCGGCGGTATCCAGCCGCGCGTGGACCTTCGACATCACGGACCAGGCGGCGCAGGGGCCGGCGCTGGACTTCCTGCGCTTCAACCTGGGCCACGTCCTGTGCGGCAACGTGCGCCAGCTCTTCGACCAGCTCCTCTCCGCCCGCATCTTCGGCTTCGCCCTGGTGGAGAAGGTGTACGGGACGGTGGACTGGCAGGGCCGGCCCTATTGGGCGCTGACGGCGTTCAAGCTGCGCCCGGCCTGGAGCTTCACCTTCCGCACCGATCCCTACGGGAACGTGCAGAGCCTCGTCCAGAATCAGGGTGGCGCGCAGGTCGAACTCGATCCGCAGCGCTTCGTGCACTTCGTGAACCAGGCCGAGTTCGACCCTTACTACGGGCGCTCGGCCCTCATTCCCGCCTATGAGCACTGGTGGAGCAAGACCAACGTGCTCAAGTTCTGGAACATCTACCTGGAGCGGATGGCATCCGGCTTCCTGCACGGGAAGAAGGGCGGGCCGCTTTCGCCCGGCGAGAACGCCTCGCTGCAGCAGGCCTTGGCGAACGTCCAGGCCGCCTCCTCGCTCCTTACGCCCGATACGGTGAGCCTGCAGTACGTCACGCCGCCGAACACGACCGCCTTCCACGACCGGGAAGGAAGCCTGAACCGGTCCATCGCCCGCGCGCTGCTGATCCCGATGCACTTGGGCTTTACGGACCAGGGCTCCACCGGTTCCCATGCGCAGGCTTCCGCGCAGGTGGACGTCTTCTTCTGGTGGCTCGACTCGCTCTGCACGGCGCTGGAGGACACGATCAACGAGCAGATCATCCGCGAGCTGGTCGCCTGGAACTTCGGCGCGGTGCAGCCGCCGCGCTTCCGCTTCGAGCGGCGCACACCCGAGCAGCGGCGCCAGATCGCGAAGGCCTGGGTGGAGACGGTCGCGGCGGGAGTCGTGACCCACACTCCGGAGGACGAAATGCGGCTGCGGCAGCTGCTCGAAATGCCGGTCAAGCCCTATTCGGATACCGGGATCCAGGCGCCAATCGAGGAAGACGGGCCGCTGGCCGGTTCCGACCCCGGCTTGCCCGGGGCGGTGAACGCCCTGGAGTCAAACGGCACGGCGTCGAATCCGATCAGCACCGCGGAGCAGTGGGTGCGCGTGGATGCGGGAAACGGCCAGGCAGGATGACCGAACAACGGGATACGCCATGAAGAGCTGGCAAGTGGAAGTGCTGAGCGTCGGCACGTGGAACGGGGACACGTTCACCCGCGCCGACCTCAAGGAGATCGCGGCCAATTTCACGCGCCTGCGGCAGCACCTGCGGGTGCCCCTGAAATTCGGGCACGCCGATGGGCAAACGCTGCTTGGGCAGGCGGACGGCGATCCGGCCCTGGGGTGGGTATCGGCCCTGGACGTGCGGGGGGACCGGCTCGTCGCCACGTTCAGCCACGTGCCGCTGCTGGTTCACCAGGCGGTGCAGACCGGTCTGTACCGGCACGTCTCATCGGAAATCGCGTACCAGGTGAAGGTTCAGGGTGAGCAGATCGGGAAGGTGCTGGTGGGCGTGGCCCTGCTGGGGGCGGACCTGCCGGCGGTCAGCAACCTGGCCGATCTGGGTGCCTATCTCTCGGCGCGCGGACTCACGCCCCGGCGCGTCTATCGTTTCGCCCGGGCCGACGCCGACCCGGGCTCACAGGGGAGAGCCATGACCCGAAGTGCAACCCATTCCGCGGCCAGCGTCGGTCCGCCGGCCGCCGGCGCCGCGCGCTTGCGCGAGGAGCCAGCCGACGTGGCCGGGCGCTTGCGCGAGGCGCCAGCAAGCGGTGCAGACGGCCAGCGCGAGGCGCCCGGAGAATTGGGCGCGAGCCTGCACGAATCGCCGGCCGGAATCGGCGGACGCTTGCGCGAGACGCCGGATGGCAGCGCCGAGCGCCTGCGCGAGGAGCCAGCCAACATGGCCGAGCCCTTGCGCGAGACGCCAGCCAACCTGGCCGAGCGCTTGCGCGAGACGCCAAATAGCATCGCGCGGCTGACGGTCGAACTGGCCGAGCGTCAGGCCGAAGTGGAACGGCTGCGCCGGCGCGAGGCGGAGGCGCAGGACGCCTTGCGCCTGGCGAAGTTCCGGGCCGACCGCCACGACTTCCAGGCCGGTCTGGACGGCTGGGTGCGCAAGGGCGCCCTCGCACCCCAGGCGCGCGACAAGGCGCTCGCCGCGGTGGACACCCAGGAGCGGACGTTCGCCCTGGGCGGCGCGGCGCCGCATCTTGCGCGGAGCGGAGCGGATCCGGAGTTTCTGTTCGGAGCGGGCCTGGTGCTGGAGCTGCTGGCCGCCATGGCGAAACCGGGTCCGCTGTCCCGGGAAACCGCCACCGCGGCGCCGCTGGGCGAGCTGGCGCGGCAGGCCGCCCAGCCGGTGGCCGACGTGCTCTCGCGCGAGGCGGGCAAGCTTGCCGCCACCGGCCGCTTCACCCTGGCCCAGGCCCAGGCGCACGTCCTGGCCCAGGACCCGGAGCTGGCCGCGCGCTGGCTGGCCGAGATCAATCACACCTTGCCCCCAGGAGGAGCATGAAGAACTTCTACGCAGCCGTGGCCGTCCGCGCGGCGGTGGATATGCGCAGTCGCGCCGACCTGTACCGTGCCGTGACGGCGGGCGGCGACTTCGCGTCCAATGGCCGCAATGCCATGGGCGTGCTGCTCACCAACGCCAATTCGGGACAGCCTGTCCAGGTCGGCATCTTCGGCGAACTCCCGTTCTTCGCGGGGGGCGTGTGCTCGTTCGGATACGCCCTGACGGTCGCGGCGAGCGGCGCGTTCGCCGGGATGACGCCGGCCAACCATGAGGTGGGCGTCTGTGTCGGCGCCGACGGCGTGGACCAACAGAACGTCAATTCGGGGTCCGTTGGCGCCGCCTTTCTGGTGTTCGGCCCGCGGCCGTATGCGGCCCCGGTTTCCGGAGGAGCCTTCGCATGAGCACGCTGCTTGGCAAGCTGTACATCGATCCGTTGCTTTCGAACTTCGCCGTCGGCTACGCGCCGCGCGGCCTGATCGCGCCCGAGGTGTTTCCCATCGTGAACGTGCCGCGGCAGAGCGGCGTGTACGCCGTGTTCGAGCAGGCGGACCTGTTCCGCGTCGGGGATACCAAGCGCGCCCCCGGCACCGAGGCGAACCGGATCCGGTTCCGCGTCGGGTCCGACACGTACTTCTGCACCAACTACGCGCTCAAGACCCAGGTGTTGCTGGAGGAAATCGCCAACGCGGATGCCGTCTTCCGCATGCAGCTCGAGCAGCAGCGCGTTGCCGGCGCGCTGACGATGCTTGCGCTGGACTGGGAGAACCGGCTCGCGGGGCGCGTGTTCAACGCGTCGAACGTCGGTTCGTCCGTGCAGGTGGCGTCGAGCTGGACCTCGTCCGCCAGCAATCCGGTGGGCGATCTGAATACCGCGCTGGACAACGTGCAGAACGCCACGGGCTACCGTCCGAACACCATGGTGGTCGGCGTGGAGGCCTGGCGCGCGCTGCGGCGCCATCCCGACGTCATCAACAAGGCGCGCAACCCCAATGTCGTCGCCGGCGGCAACTATCCGGCGGTGGAGGAAGTGGCGCGGCTGTTCGAGCTGGACCGCATCCTGGTCGGCGCGGCGTTCAAGAATACCGCCCAGGAGGGCCAGCCCCAGAACCTCAAGCCCGTGTGGGGACCGCATTGTCTCGTGGCCTACATGGAGACCCAGCAGTTGGTGGACGCGCCCACCTTCGGCGCGGCTTTCCGCTGGGTGGAGCCCAGCGTGCCCAATATGCAGGTGGAGCGGCTGCCGTTCGACAGCCGCATCAAGGCCCAGGAGATCGAGGTCGGCTACTTCCAGGACGAGAAGATCGTCGCCAAGCCGCTGGCCTTCCTGGTGAGCTCGTGTGTGTAGCGTAGGGCCTTGTCCTCCCCCGGTGGCCGCCTTGAGGGCCAGGCCCCGGGGCGGGGCGGGGTTTCCCCGTCAACTCAACATGAGCGAGCAACGCCCTTCAGCGAGCAACATCATGGCCTTGAAACCGATCGAGCCGAGCAAGTCAGCCAGCCCCGCGGAGCGGGAGGCGTACCAGCGGGCGCAGGCCCAGGCCCGCGATGAGCCGCACCTGTGGGCCAATGGCCCGGAGCACCAGATGCGCGCGAAGGCATCCGCCGCGGATCCGCCGCGCAGCGCGGACAAGAAATAGCCCTGTCCATCGCCTGAAACGACGTTCGCCTCCGCTTTCGCAGCACGCGGGGGAGGGGGCGAAGTCTTTCCAACCCTCTTGCTGGAGAGGTGGAACATGGATGTCGAACTGGTCACCAACGCGGTCGCCGGAGGTTGGGATCCGCGGCGCCTGGCGGAAGGATTGGGCGGCAGCGAGGAGTGTGTGACTCTCTTGGCCGAAGCCCTTGCCCGGCACGGACTGCGCGTAGCGGTGTACGCAAGCCTGCCCGACGGCGCGCCCTTCACCCATCGGGGCGTCGCCTGGCGTCCGCGCGGGTCGTTCGATCCTGCCGCGCCACGGCACGCCCTGATCGGGTTCAAGGAACCGGGCCTGTGGCTCTTTCCGGCGCGGGCCGACGTCACCGTGCACTGGAGTTCAGACGCGGAGCCCGCGCTCAAGCCCGCGCTGCTGGGCCGGGTGGGGCACGTGGTGGCGCTCTCGGCCGCTCATGCGGAGCGTCTGGCATGGGTGCCGCGGGAGCGCCTGCGCATCATCCCGCACGGAATCGGCGCGCCGTTCTTGCTGCCTCAGGAGCGGAGCGTCCCGGTCATTCCGTGGCGGGAGCGCGAGCCCGTGCTCCTTGCGTGCTCGAGCCCCGACCGGGGTCTGGAACGGCTCCTGCTCGACTGGCCGCGCCTGCTCAGGGCGCACGGCGACATGCGGCTGGCGGTGGCATACGGCTTCGGGCGCATTCCGCCCTCCCCTTGGCGCGCGCACATGGAGGGCCTGCTCGCGCAGCCGGGCATCGCGTATCTGGGCTGCATCGGCGAAGAGGCGCTGGCGGACTGGATGCGCCGCGCCCGCTACTGGGTGCATCCGCTCAACGCGCCCGCCGCCGAGCTGTTCTGCCTGAGCGCGGTCAAGGCCCAGGCGCTGGGCGCGCTGCCCGTCACACAGCACGTGGCCGACAGCGGCCTGCGGGACACGGTGCGCAAGCACATCGTCTACTCGGCGTTTCTGGCGGGAAGCACCACGCCGCAACCCAATCCGGCCGCGCGCGACGACCTGCCCCTGTCCTGGGACGAGGTTGTGACGCGCTGGTGGCTGCCGCTGCTCGAGGGGCGCGGTGCTTCCACAGCGCAAGGCAGAGTGTCGCCGGCGGCCGGTCCGCTCAGGCCCGAAAGGGAGCAGGCTCTCGCCGCGCGGCAGATGGGAGGTGCGGCATGAGAATCTTTCTTTACGTTCCGGGCCTGCCGTTCAATGGCGAACTGATCCGCACCCAGAGCCTGGGCGGATCCGAGACGGCGGGCTACGAGCTGGCGCGGGCGCTGGCGGGCCTGGGTCACGAGGTGACGGTGTTCTGCAACACGCCCCAGGCGGGTGCGTGGGACGGCGTCACCTGCCAGCCGCTCGGCCCGGCCGCGCCCCAGGCGCCCTTCGGCGAGCATTTCGAGCGCCTCGCCCGCACTCTGCCGCACGATGTGCTGATCGCGCAGCGCGTGGGCGGCATCTTCGCCCGGCCCTACGCGAGCCAGGTGAAGCTGTGGTGGACCCACGACCTGGCGACCGTGCGCACGCGCGACGTGGCGAAGTCCGGCCTATGGGCCTGCCAAGGCGTGCTCGCCGTGTCGGAGTTCCACCGGCGGCAGGTGGCCGATGTGCTGGGACTGCCTCTCGATTACGTGACGGTGGTTCGCAACGCGATCGAGCCCGAGCGCTTTGGCGGCCGCGCCGCGGCGGCGGACAAGCTGGCCGGGCGGGTGCTGGTCTATACGAGCCGGCCGGAGCGGGGCCTGCACCATCTCGTGCGGACGGGCGGAATCATGGAGCGCCTGTGGCGGGAAGAGCCGGGCCTGCTGCTGCTGGTCGCGGGGTACGACAACCCGGTGCCGGAGCTGGCCGAGCTTTACCGGGGGCTGGGGCAGCGCTGCGCGGAGCTGCCCAATGTGCAGCACGTAGGCGCGCTGACCAAGCAGGGCGTGGCGGATCTGTTCGGGCGCGCCTGGCTGCACGTCTATCCGACGGTGCGGGCGGACCGGTTCGAGGAGGTGTCCTGCATCTCGGCGATGGAAGCCCAGGCGGCGGGCACGCCCGTGCTTGGCTGCGCCAATGGCGCGCTGCCGGAGACCTTGGCCGAGGGGGGCGCGCTGCTGTTGCCCTACCGGAGCGACGGAGAGCCGGACGAAGACGCCTTCGTGGCGGCGATCCTGGCCCTGAGCCGCGATCCCGCGCGCTGGACGGCGCTGCACGAGGCCGCCCTGCGCAAGGCCGGGGAATATGACTGGCGCAAGTCAGCCGAGGCGGTCAGCGCCCGCGTGGAGGGCATCCTGCGCGCCGGCGTCCAGCGGCCGCCCCGGCTGGCCCACCACCTGCTCTACACCAGCGACGTGCTGGCCTGCCGCGCGCAGGCCGAGCGCGAGGACATCGGCTCGCGCGCGCGCAAGCGCCTGGCGGAATTCGATCACGATGGCGGGCCGGCTTTGTACGCGACCGTTGCCGCACACGCCGAGGCGATCGGCAACCATCAGCATCTCGGTCAGGACGAGGTGATCGCGAACCTGCCGCGCTTCATCGAGGTCGAGCCCTACCTGCGCGACCTGCCGCCCGGCGCGCGGGTGCTGGACTACGCCTGCGGCGTGGGGAATCTCGCGATCGCCTTCGCACGGCGCTTTCCGCACTTGTCATTTGTGGGTGCGGACGTGGTGGAGGCGAACGTGGCGAAAGCGGCGGTGTATGCGGCGGCCAACGGAATCGCGAACGTGTCCTTTGTTCGCGCCGGACACCCGAGCGCGGTGACGGCCGGGCCGTTCGACGTGCCGGCAGCCGGCGGTGGGCCATTCGACGCCGTGTTGGCGCTGGAGGTGCTGGAGCATGTGCCCGACCCGGCGCCGTTCGCCCAGGCGCTCGAGCAGCTTTGCGCGCCGGAGGGGCGGGTAGTCCTGACGTTCCCGCTGGGGCCGATGGAGGCCGTGCGCGGCGACAGCGTGCCGTTCCGCGAGCATCTCAGCCACTTCGATCTCCACGACGTGCAGCGCATGTTCGGCCACAAGCCGGACTTCCGCTTCACACACTTTTCCTGGGGCGAGATCGCGCCCGGAGGCGAGCCGGTGGGCGGGACGCTGGTGACGTGGCGCACGGGCGGCGCGCCGGTGCAAGCACCGGACTACGCGGAGAAGATCCGCCATGTGCTGCCGCGGGAGCTGGTCAGCGCGTGCCTGATCGTGCGCTGGGACGCCGACGCGTTCGAGCGGGCGCTCAAGGGACTGGCGCCCGTCGTGGACGAGATCGTCGTGGGAATCGACGAGGGCATCCCCGCCGGAGACGCGGCTGGGCCGCAGAGCGCCCCGCCCAATCCCACGCCCGGCCGGGGCCGCGTGTGGGACTTGTGCCGGGAGTACGGAGTGGACGTCGCCTTCGCGCTGAGCGCCTCTCCCCTCGCCCAGGGCTTCGACGGCGCCCGCAACGAGACGCTGGCCCGCGCCACGGGCGAATGGATCTTGTGGCTCGACGCCGACGAGGAGCTGCACTACGGGCAGCGGCTGTGGAAGTACCTGCGGCCCAACGGCCTGCAGGCCTACGCGCTGCAGCAGCACCACTTCGGCGCCGAGCCGGCGGGGTTGATCAAGACGGACCTGCCGTGCCGCCTCTTTCGCAGCGGCATCGGGCTGAAATTCTTCGGGCTGGTGCACGAGCATCCCTGCTTCGCGCCGGACCAGCCGCCGCGGCACGTGATGCTGATCCCCGACGTCTCGATCGGCCACGGGGGTTACAGCACCGAGCAGGTGCGCCGGCAGCGCTTCGAGCGCAACCTGCCGCTCATGCAGCGGGACCGGGCGGCATATCCGAACCGCACGCTGGGCAAGATGCTTTGGGTGCGCGACCTGCTGCACCTGGCGCGCTTCGACCTGGAGCGCGCCGGCCGGGTGACGCCGGCCATCCGCCAGCGCGCCGAGGAGGCGCTGACGCTGTGGCGCGAGCTGATCAGTCAGGGAGAGACGCGCCTGGCACTCGAGTCGCTCCCCTACGTTTCGGAAGCGAGCGCGTTGCTGGTGGGGCCGGAGCGCGTGCTGCATTGGCGCGGCGCGGTTGAGGTCCTGCGCATCCCCGCCGGGGCGCCGGGGAGTCCGCCGCCGCACCTGCCGCCGCAGAACTTGCCGCCACCCAGTATCGTGCAGGCCGCCTTCCCCGGGCCCGAGGACGCACGGCGGCTGATGGCGGCCCTCACGGAGGAAGCCCTTAAACCCTTTACGGAGCGGTATTCCGGATGAGCTACGGCACGGTGGACGGGTTTCTCGCCCGCTATCCGCAAACGAAGATTAGCAGCGCGGACATCAGCCAGGTGTTCCTGCCCGACGCGAGCGCCTGGCTGGACTCGGTGATGGCCGGAGCATTCACGGTCCCCTTCAGCTCCAACAACGCGACGATCGTGACGCTCGGTTACTTGAAGGCGCTGCACCTGATCAAGATCCGCACCCAGAACGCCCAGGACGCCCAGGAAGCGGGGCGCGAGATCGCCGACTGGATCGCGCGCCTCAACGCGGGTCAGGCCGCGCTCGTCACGACCAGCGGGGGCCGCCTGTTCGCGCGCGCGCAGGACGATTCGCCCGAGCGGTCCGTTGTCGGGACGATGGGAGCGTACCGGCCCGTCTTCACCATGGACGATCCACTCTACCAAATCGTGGATCCGAACCTCGTCACCGACCTACGCAGGGAGCGCGCCTATGCAGATCCTGGCTCCGGATATTGAGCGCCTCGCCGCGTTCGTGCGGGCCAGCCGGAACGCCTTGGCCAAGCTCGATGAGCCCGTACGGCGCTCCTTGGAGGAGTTGCGCGACGAGGTGCGGGCCGCGTTCGACTCCGGCGGCGCAGCAGTCGGCGCCGACTGGCCCCCGCTGGCTCAGCGCACGCTGCGGGACAAGCTGAGGCACGGCTTTCCGCTCGAGCCTCTCGTGCGCACGGGCCGGCTCCGGGATGGCTGGGCGGTGCGCATGGAAGGGGCGGGGCGCGGCGTGCTCGAATCCCTCGTGCCCTATGCCCGCATGCACGAGGAGGGACTGGGGCGCGTGCCGCAGCGCCGCTTTCTCCCGGACCCGGAAGAGACCCTGGCCGTCGTGGGCGACGCGATCGAGGGGCACGTGGTCGCGGCGCTGAGCGGGCCGCTGTGAAGGGTACGCAGAGCGCGGCGGCTTTGCCGTCTTGGGGAACCGCGGCCGCTCGCAGCCGTTCCGCCCCTGTGCGGCCACGCAATCCGTGCGGCTCGCGCAGCAAGGGGCATTGCGACAAGCGCGCGGGCAAGCACGGACGCAGCACCCATCCACTCGGGATCGCATCATGATTGCCGTCAACTCGATCACGGACCGGATCTACACGCTGTTCGCCGCCGATCCGGTGCTGGTGGCATCCGGGTTCCATGTGCAGAACGGCGCGCCGCTCAACGGAGACCCGGAATACGCGCCCTGGATCGGGATCCTGCGCGGCGGCCTCACGCTCGAGCCCTATGTGATCGGCGCCCAGGCGCCCTGGCGCGGGACCCTCGACGTGCTGGTGTTCCACCAGGAGTTCAGTCTGCTGAGCGATCCGGACGTGCTGCGGCGGGTGGACCTCTCGGCCGACTACCTGACGACGCTGGTGGCGAGCAATGTCCAGCTTGACGGTCTCGTGCAGAAGCTGGACCGGATCACGACCGAGCTGTTCAGCTTCGACCGCAAGTCCGAAGCGAATTTCGTCACGCACCTCATCACCCTGCGGTATGCGGTAGCCGGCTAACCGGCGCCCGGGTGCCGGCGACCCAATCTCGGCGAACCGGCCTGGGCGCCCCGATCCCGGCGCACCGCCGCCTTTTCCGCATTCGCATCCTCGGAGAGCGCTCATGGCATACGGGCAACTCGGGTCCGTGCAGCTCGCGGCCCAATCGTCCTACGGCACACTCAATGTCGGCTCGCTGCGGGCCCTGCCCATCGTCAGCGAGACGCTCAAGCACACGATCGCCCAGCTTCAGGAGGCCGGGCTATACGGCCGCTTCGGCGACGCGCCCCGCACCAACGGACTGCGTTCCAGCGCGGGCCGCATCTCCTTCGAGCCGCTGCCCGGGTTCATCGGGACGCTGCTCTACGCGGCGTGCGGGCAGGTCAGCACGACGTCGGTGGCCGGGGCGCAGGTGCACCGTTTCCGCCCGCGCAATACATCCGACTGGGACGATGCCGTGGCGCTGCCCCCCTTCACGGCACTGGTCTTCCGGGACGTGGCGTCGGGGATGGCCTACTTCGACCTGTGCGCGGACAAGCTCGCGCTGGAGGCGGTCAACGGCGCGCTGCTGAAGGGCAGCGTGGACTGGGTGGGCGGGAATTACGCGGATCAGGCCAAGGCGGTGCCCGCATTCCCGGGGGAGATCCCGTGGACCTGGAACCAGGGCTCGGCTTCCTACGGCGGGACGGCCCTGGCCGCGGTGCGGCGCTTCTCGATCACGATGAACAACCGGCTCCAAGCGGTGCACGTGCTCGGCACCTCCGCAACGCCCGCTGCCATCAAGCGCACCGGCCCGGTGGAGGTGAACGGCCAGATGACGCTGCTGTTCCAGTCCAACAGCCTGATGGCGGACTTCCTGGCGCAGCCGGAGCGGCAACTGCTGCTCAACTTCACCAGCACGGTGGCGTCGCCTGCCGGGCTGAAGATCGACATTCCGAACCTGCGCATCACGGACTATGCCCCGGCGATCGGCGGGGCGGGCCTGGTGGAGGTGCCCATTTCGTGGGTGGCCGATTTCGCCGTGGGTTCGGGCTACCAGGTCGAGTACACGCTGACGAACACGGCGCCCGCGTATCCGTAGGTCCCGGATCCGATAGAGGAGGAGGTGTCCATGCTGCTTGATCTCAGGCCGCGCGAGATCGCGCTGCCGGGCGGAGTTACGGTCGTGGCGCGTCCGCTGGAGAGCTGGGCGTATCTGCGCTGGCTGGAGCATGGCCTGCGCTTCCTGGCCGGCGCGCCGGAGATTCCCGACTCCGAGCGCGTGCGCCGGGCCGCAGCCGACGCGGAGGCCCACCGTCTCGCGGGAGAGATCCTATCGGCCCACGCGCTGCGGGTGGAAGGCCTGGAGATCCAGGAGCCGGGCGGCCGGCGGCCGGGCACGGTGCAGGACCTCGTGACCCAGGGCGCCCTGGCCGGGCATGTGCTGCGCGCCATGAACGCGCTGCTGGCCGGATCGGTATTGAGCGAGGCGGACGTGGGAAACTCCGCCGCGCCACCGCAGCCTGGTGCGCCGGGGCACGTTACGCCCTGAGTGCCGAGCCGCTGCCGGTGGCGCGTCAACCCGCGCTGTGGTGGCTGACGCTGTTCGAGCTGACCCATCGGGAAGGAGCGCTGGGGCCGGTGCCCTGGGCTTGGCCCGACGGCAGGCCCGCCCTGCGCCAGCCTTACCTGGTGCACCAGGTGTTCGGCGTCATCCGCGCGGAAGCCCGCATGGCGCAGCGTCAGGCTCGGGAAGCGAGGGACGGATGACCGGAACACGCGGGATTGCGTTCGGCAACGGATGCGCGGCGCGCCTCACTGGGAAGCATCCGGAGGCGAAGCGCACGAGAATATCTCGTAATCGTCCACGCCGCGCGGATGGTGAAAGTAGAAGTAGCTCCGCCTCCGCTGCGCCAGGATCCGGTTTCCGCCCATTTTCACCGCCGCATGGCGGGCGTCATCGAGGCTTTGATAGCTGACCAGACCCAGGCGTTTGCAGTTGCGCACATCGTGCAAGCTGAACGCTTGCATGACCGCGTCGAGCTTGCGCCGCTTCTCGGCCAGTTGGCGCTGCTGCAAAGCGTCGTTCTCCCGCTCCTCGACGGCCGCGCGGTCAAGCTCCTCCTGGGAAGGCCGGTGCCAGAGCGCGGACGGCGACGCGCAGGAAACGGCGAGCAGGCACAGGAGGAGCGGGGACCAGGGCCGCATGGGTGCTCTTTGAGGTGAAAGCGGGCGGCGCTGCGCTGTTTGAAACTCAGTGCGGTTCGAAACTCAGTGCAGTTCGATCGTCAACGCAATTCGACAGTTAAGCACGGCTGGAGAGCCAGAAGTCAAACCCGGGGACAAGCCGGAGGAACCCGATGGACGATCAGGCGCTGACGATCCGAATCGCAGCCGAAGACGATTTCAGCCCGGCCTTCGGGCAAGTGCAGGACGCGTTGGTCCAGACGAGCGTCGCCACCGAGGACGCGGCTCAGGGCTTCGACCAGCTGGACGCAGCCACGGGCCAGACCGCGGCCGGCCTCGACGACGTAACGCGCGCGCTTGACGATACGACCGGAGCCATCGATGACCAATTGCGTGTCCTCAACGGGCCGGACATGCAGGGCTTGGCCGACAGCCTGAGCGAGTTGACGGCTGGCGCAACCGCAGGCCTGAGCGGGGCGCAACTGGCCGGGGCGGCGGGAGCGGCGCTGGGGTTGCTGCTGCAAAACCCGGTCATTCGGCAGGACCTGGCGCGGCTGAATGCCCTGCTCCAGCAGCTCATTACGCCCGTCGCCGAGGCGATCGGCCCGTCCCTGGACGCGTTGGTCCCGCTCATGCAGGAGATGAAGCCGGTCTTTGTCGTCATCGGCGAAGCGTTGCGCACCAATCTGAGTCCGCTGGTGCAGGAGATGCGGCTGGCATTCCAGGCAGAGCAGGCAGTGGTCGCCGCCCTCAAGCCGGTGGCCGATGCCTTGGACGGCTTGAAGCAGGCGATCGAGAATCTCGGCAGCCTGGGTCTGGGCGGCGGAAGCGGGGGGAGCGGCTGGCAACCGCCGCATTTCAGCATCGGCGGCATACAGATCTTTGACGCGGGGGGCGTCGTGGGCTCCGAGTCGGGCCCTGTGCCGGCCGGAATGCCGGGCCATCGCCTCGTGCTGGCGCAGGTGGGCGAGCGCCTCGTCCCGCCGGGAGGGGACACGAGCGGCGCGGGGACAGCCTCCGCGTTCCACTTCCACATTCAGGCCAGCGACCCGCGCAATGCGGCGCAGGAAATCCGGCAGGTGATCGAAGAGCTGATCGTGACCCGCCGCCTGGGGGTCGCATGAGAGCGCTATCCTCCGTCCAGAGCGCCATTTTCGTCAGCGCCGATCTGAGCGCCGCGATCACGCCGGTGAACGGCGCGAGGCCCTGGACTTTCGGGGCCGGCGACGTGACCGATCTGCGCGGCCCGAGCTGGGAAGTGCCCTTCATGGGCGGACTGGGCAAGCCCGGCCGCTGCCAGCTGACGCTTTGTTCGAGCCTGGCGTGGATTCAGTCGAATCTGCCGAGCCTATCCCGGGCCCAGGTGGCGCTCACGATCCAGGCGAACAGCGACCGCTTCTGCCCCTTTGTGGGCCGAGTGCGCGGAGTGTCGGTGGACGGGCGCGACGCGAACCGGATCACGCTGGACCTGGTGGACCGGTTCCTGGATGACAACCCCTTGGTCCCGCTCGAGGCGCTGACCGATTCCTACGCCACGCCCCACCCGGAGGACCTCGGGCTGGGCTATCCGCTGTACTACGGCGCGCACCTGCGGCCTTTCTACCACGTGGCCGTGACGTCCGACTTGTCCATGCTGCTGGGGCCGCGCAACGTGTCGAGCGCCAACCATGTCAGCAGCGTCTGGTTCAACAGCAATCCCGAACTCGGCCGCGACCCAACCGGGCTGCACGTGCTGCTGATGAAAAAGTCCTGGCATCAGCAGTCCGGTTCCGACAACGTCGCCGCGGGTGGCCGACCGTTCGAGGTGATGGACGTGGGGACGCGGGACGTCCGGCTGTGGCGCTTCCAGTCGGCGAGCCTGAACAGCGGGGCGGCGCTGCTGGCCATGGATATCGGCCAGCTGACGGGCGTGCCCGCGAACATCAGCTCGCCTGCTCCGTCGCAGGACAACGTGTACGTCGCGTTCCAGCCCTTGGTGCCGGGCCTGGTGGGCCGCACCTATGCGGCCTGGGGCACGCTTACCTTCTCGCCCGGCACGGCGACCGGCTCGGCCGCGCTCATGCTGGAAACCCTCGTGGCCAGCGGCGCCGGATATCAGAACGGCGAATTCTTCCCGACCCAGTTCTTGTCCGGCCCGCCCTATACCGCGACCTTTTCGACGCACGTGGACTCCCCCACGGTCGCGCCGATCTTCCACAACGTGCTGGGGACGTCGTTCTCGAATGTGCAACTGCATGCCCGCATGAAGCTGGGCGGGATCACCGTGGGCTGCGCGTCCCAGGTATCCTTTGCGCTCAACTTCTCCGCGGAACTCCGGCCCGAGGCCTACCGCCGCTTCCGCGTGTTCTCGCCGGTGGTGAATAGCGCGGAGATCGCCGTGTCCCAGAATCCCCTGGCGATCCTGGACGACCTGTTCCGCAATCAGACAGGAACCCCCTTCCGCCAGGAGCAGAGCTCGGCGGCCCAGGTGCTCACGCAGAGCTACACGTTCCACTGCTTCCTCGCCGAGCGGCAGCCGCTGGCGGATCTCGCGGACGAATTCGCCCGCACGACCGCGACGTATCTGTGGATCGGAGACAGCGGCATGATGCAGTTGCGGGCGTACCAGGAGAGCGGGCAGGCGGCTGTGGACGCCGCCGTGACGCCCGACACGCTGCTGGAACTGCGACTGCTGCAAAATCCCCTGGGCACGTCCGCCTACGAGTCGGAGGCGGCGAGCCGTTTCCGCGTCTCGTTCGGCTACGACTTCCAGCTTGGGCGCTACCTGAACGCCGTGCAGGCGGACCGGACGACGAATGCCGTGTGCGTGTCGGCGGAAGCGGCGGGCGTGCGCCATGAACTGCAGCGCTCGTCCCGCCACATTGTGTCCCCGGCGGTGGCCAGCCTTTACCTGGGTACGCTGGTGCGCAAGCACGCCCAGACCCAGGAGTATCTCGAGCTGAAGCTGCCCGCACGCTACCTGGGCGTCGAGCTGGCCGACGTGCTGCGCGTGCAGCACCCGGCGCTGGCGGGCAGCGAGGGCCTGTACCAGGTGCTGCGCGTGGAGCCGGACTACCTCGGCGGAACGGTGGCGGTGACGGCGGCGCGCCTGCAGGGAGCCCAGCCATGAGCGTGGAACTGGGAGTGCTGCTGGGGCAGACGGGTGGCGCGCAATCGTTCGAGAACGTGGGTTCGTGGAGCCTGGCGACGCTGCAGTGCTCGCTCGCGCTTCAGTCCACGGACGTCCACAGCAGCGGCGGAGGCGCGCGCCTGCAGGTGTTCAGCGGGGCGGCGGGCGCGCTGCGCTACGACTACCTGGCGCCGGACGATGCGCTGGCCCGCTGGTGCGGCGACGCGACGACGCACCGGATCGTGGCACAAGGCTGGACGCGCCTGGACGTGGCGGCGTGGTCGGGGCAGGTGAGCGTGGCCATCGGGAGCGCGTCGCTCGGCCTGTCCGCGGGCGCGGCCCTGGCGCCCTTCCGGCTGGAGACCGTGGCGGCGAGCGGGGATCCGCTGCGGCTGGAATTCCGGCCCGGGGCGGGCCTGCAAGGTTCGGGCGCGCTCTACATTGACGACGTGCTGGTCACGGCCGACGCCGTGACGCTGCTGCCGGACTGGGGGCTGACCCAGCGGCGCACGCTGGCCGCGACGCGGAATGGCACCTTGGGCGGGCGGGAAGGGGTGCTGGTCTGGGGCGAGCACTCCCGGCATGCGGTGCCCCTGCACTACGTGCCGAGTTCGGTGACCGACCGGCTGCGGGGCTGGTGGCGTGCCGGCGTGCCGCTGTTGTTCACGCTCGATACGTCGAACGCCGAAGCGCAGTGGCCTGCGCGCATCGGCGGAAGCACAGGACCGCTGGGTTCGCCGAGCCGGCCCTATTGGAACGCATGGGAAGGAACGCTGCTGCTCGAGGGGCTGTGCGGCGGGCTCGATTTCTAGAGACGAGCGCTCATGAACTATCAGACTTTCCATCTCACCTCGGCCGTGGGAAGCGCGGCGCCCCTGGCGATCGTTCCGGGCGACGGCTTCGCCGAGAACCAGGAGCAGCGCCGCGTGGACCAGTTCGCCCTCACCGGCCGGCTGCACGGCTACCGCTGGCCGGCCGCGCCGCTCGGGTATTCCGTCCCCCTGGGCCTGGTGGATAGCGGCACACGCGCCGAACTGACCGGCTGGTGGCGCGACCAGCGCGAAGTGGCCTTCACGTTCAACTTCTCCACCGCGCCGGAGTCGCTGCTGGTGCGGATCGCGAATGCCGAGGAGCCGCTGGGCCGGCGGTCGCCCGGCCTGCCGGACCGCTTCGACGGGGCGCTGATGCTCCGCGACTCGCAGGGCCTGGGCAAGGCTTCCGGGGCTCCGTTCCTGCTCGACGATGCCGGCCTCGGCCTGCTCGATCAGGGCGCGAACGTCCTGCTGTGACCGGCCCCACGCGGACCGTCCCCGGCTTCAACCTTCTTCGCTACGGTGCTTCATGAGCTGGAGCAGCTTGTCGTTTCCATTCGGTAGCCTGTTGACGGCCGCCAAGATGACGCAGGTCGCCAGCAACTTCGCCTCGGCGATGTATCAGGAGAGCGGCGCGCCGCTGCCGACCGGCGTCTGGAGCTTCGGCGGCGGCGTGGACGTGGCCAGTGTCTTCCACGTGCCGGGCAGCGCCCACATCGGCGCGCTCAACGTGGATAGCGGGCTGAGCATTGGTGGCCTGGCCGCCAAGGAACTGATCCAGAGCGTCGAGGGCCTGCCGTCCGGCACCCTCGTCTCGTCGACGAACGTCTTCAGCACCTATGCGGTCGCTTCGATCACGCCCAAGTTCGCGGACTCCCTTATCCTCGTGGACGCGGAAATCGACATCTTTATTCCGACGCAGACGGCCGTGGGGTTCGGGTATGCGGGGGCCAACTTGTGCCGCTCGCCCAACGGGACGCCGGTCGTGTTGCGGCCCACGAGTTCCGCGGCGCTGGCGAACGTGCCCTACATCGGCGTGACGAATAGCGGAACGCAGAACTTGCGCGGCATGCAGACCTTTCGCTACCAGGAAGCGAGCCCAGGCAGCGGCACGCCTGTGCAGTACGGCTTGCGTTTCGCCGCCGGCGCCAATGCCAGCCAGGGCGTCCAGGCCCAGTACGGCATGGTGCGCGTCCAGGAGTGGCGCTAGACGGAAGCGGGGCTTCTCGGTGCAGGGATGGCTTGGCGAATAAGTCCAACCGGGGGGACAGAGCCGGAGATGGGATGCACCATCCGAAGCTGCGGTCGGATTCGATCGGCAGATGAACGCGGGCGGCGAGATCCCCGCGCCCGGCGGGGAGGTGAATGGGGCGGATGGTGCCGCCGCTTCACTTCCCCTGCTGCAAGACAAGCACGCCCCACGCCGCGCGCCGGTTTGAAAGCTAATGCGGCGTCTGCAAGGCCGAAAGAATCCGTTCCATCTCCTCCGCCTCACTCTCCGCCTCCAGCACCAGCGCCTCGTAGCGGGCGTGCATGGCCTTGATTGCCGTCCGCGGCCCGTCATCGGGCAGGGTCGGTTCGTCCGGCGCGAGCGCCGGGGGCAGCATCGCCGCGACGGATTGGAATTCCTCGAATTGATGGCTGACGTGCCGGAGCAGATCGATCTCCCGCACCTGCTCGACCATCGTGATCGTGGCCTCCGGCTCCTGCTCCATCGAGCGGCCGGCCAGCTTGATGAAATGGCGCGCGTTCTTCAGGCTGCGCTCGAAGTCGGTCACGATACGGTGGTGCGTCCGCAGGAATTCCCGCGCCCTCTCCTCGAAGGTTTCCAGCGGCGACGTCGGCTCGCGCCTGGCCATGGGCGTGCTCTTTCTCGTACGCTCGGGTGGGCTCCCCGGAGCCTGAGATGCCGCCGGCGCGCTTCCGGCCGCCAATCGGCACGGCGAGTATAGCGGCCCGGCGGCAGACGGGCCAGGGCGCGCCGAGCGCGCAGCAATCCGCGGGGGCCGCGCATGGCCGTGCTTGACAATCGGCGCAGGGCTGGGTGTTCTTCAGGATGCCGCCAGCGCCGGAATGCGAGCCCGAGGGCGGTTCGGGGTCGGATTGCCGGCCCCGACATGCGGGAGGGGGAGCATGTGCCGGATCGCCGCGCCGGACGCGGCATGGCCTTGCGCCGGGCGGCAGTTACATCCGCTGTACGGCAAGCTGGTCGATTCCCCTTCTGCAAAGACTCTCGCAAGCGTAGGTTGCGTGGCCGCGGGATTGGCGCGGCGCTGGGCGAGGGGTGATACCGTCTTCGCCCGCGCGCGGCCCCGCTGCGCGCGGATGGCGCAGGACTCCATCGTCAGCACCAGCAGCGCAATTGATGTGCGACTCAACGCGTAAGGGGGGATCATGTCCAGCCTGTCCCGCAGTCTGCTCGCCGCCGCCTTGCTTGTTCTCATATCCGCGTCGGCGGCCCAGGCCCAGAAGTACGGCGGAATCCTCAAGGCGGTGCAGCGGGAAAACCCGCCCAGCCTGTCCATCCACGAGGAGGCCACCGTATCCACCACCTGGCCCATGTCGCCCGTGTATAGCAACCTCGTCTTTTTCAATCCGGCGCACGCGGTGGAGAGCGCGGACGACCTGGTGGGAGAGCTGGCGGAGAAGTGGAGCTGGAGCGAGGACTTCAAGCGCCTGACATTCCAGCTCCGGCACGGAGTGAAATGGCACGACGGCAAGCCCTTTACCGGCGCGGACGTCAAGTACACGTTCGACCTGGTGCGCGGCGTGCTGCCCGACAAGAAGCTGCGCGTTTCGCCCCGCAAGCTTTGGTACGAGAACGTGGCCGAGATCGTGACCGCGGGAGACAATCAGGTCGTCTTTGTCCTCAAGCATCCGCAGCCGAGCCTGCTGGCCATGCTGGCCACCGGCTACTCGCCCGTGTATCCGGCCCACATTGAGCCGGCCGAGCTGCGGACACACTCCGTCGGCACCGGGCCGTTCCGCCTGAAGGAGTATCTGCCGGAGCAGCGCATCGAGCTGGTGAGGAATCCCGACTACTTCATCAAGGGCCGCCCCTTCCTCGACGGCATCACCTACATCATCATCAAGGATCGCACCGCGCGCGCGACCGCCATGGGCAGCGGGCAAGTGGATGTATTTTTTCCCCAGGAAGGCACGACTTTCATACGCGACCAAGTCAAGGCTCAGGCGCCTGGGGTCGTCGTCGGTAACAGGAGATATTCTCCTCCCTTCAGCAGGGGTGCATTCAGAAACCGGGTGAGCGGGACAACGTCGCGGAAGACGGCGAGCAGCGTGCCGTAAAACTTCGGGCTCGTGGCAAACGTCCCGGG
>JBGOTW010000032.1:0-23764 GCA_041476685.1 bacterium
ACGCGAACCAGCAGCTGGTCCGGGCCTGGCTTCGGCGCGGGCGCTTCGCCTACTTGGAGCACTTCAGGACCGCCAAAGGCTTTCAACGTCACCGCTTTCATGGGCTTGCTCTCGTCAAGAAAGTGCCGCGCGGAATGGGAAGGTTCCTGCGCTGTAGATGTTAAATCCGCGGATCAAGAGAAGAAATACGGTTGCAACAAGGCGTCCCAGATCACCAGCTTGCCCGCGAGCCCCGTCAGCGTCACGCGGAAGATCCAGAGAAATACCTCTTCGCTCATGCGGCGGAGCACCCGCTCACCGAGAAACGTCCCCACAATTACCGTGGGTACCATCACCAAGAGAGGCGCCCAATGCTCCTGGGGTCGAAAGCCGATGGCAGTGAATCCTACGATCTTGGTGAAGTGGCCGAGCGCGGCAATCGTGGCCATGGTGACGTTGATCGCCTGTTTATTCAAATCTTTGCGGAGCATGAAGGGTCCGCTGAACATGGCGACGACCGCCACGGTCACCGACATCACTCCGATCAGGAACCCCAACGGAATGAACCCCCAGAGCGGCAATTCGCGGCCACCTATGAACTTGAGCTTCTGCGAGAACACGGAAAAGAGGACAAAAAGCCCGATCATCAGCTCGATGGTATGCTGGGGCAATCCTTGGAAGAACCAGAGCCCCAGCACCGCCCCGAACGGCAAAGGCAGCACGACTCGCCACACGATGGGCCAGGCAATATGCTTGTGCTGCAATCCGATCCGGCCACCGGCGCCGACCAGTTGGATCATGCCCTGCATCGGGATGGCGACAGCCGGCGGCATGAACATGAGCAGCGTGGCGATCATGATCCCGCCACCGCCGACGGCCGCCACGGCCGTAATGGCTGATGTGAAAAGGCTGGTGAGCGAGAGCAGGACGAGTTCGACCGGCGAATACAAGCGGGTGCTCCGGGGAGAAGGGGCGCCAAGCTGACCCATTACCTTCCAGCAACAAGCGCGGGGCGTCAAGGCGCGGGCGACCCAAGGACGAGGTGCGTATGGACACACGGATCGTCGTGGAGGTCGGCGACATCACGCGTCAGCAGGTGGACGCGGTCGTCAATGCGGCCAATCCGCAGCTGGAAAGCGGTGGAGGCGTCTGTGGGGCGATACACCGGGCAGCGGGGCCGGATTTGCTTGTGGAGTGCCGCAAGCTCGGTGGCTGTCCTACTGGTCAGGCGCGCGTGACTGGGGGCTACCGGCTTCCGGCGCGTTGGGTGATCCATGCGGTCGGACCGGTATGGCAAGGCGGGGGCGTCAATGAAGATGCCTTGCTGGCCTCCTGCTACCAAATGAGCCTCGCGTTGGCCGAGCGGGAGCGTATGCGCAGCGTGGCCTTTCCTGCCATTAGCACGGGCATCTACGGCTTTCCGCTGGAGCGCGCGACGGGCATCGCCGTGCGCACGGTGCGCGAGCACCTGGACAAGAGCCCGGCGCTGAGCCGAGTCGTGTTCGTGTGCTTCGAGGAGCGAACGGCGGAGATCTATCGGCGCGCGCTGGGAGAGAAGGGAGGAGAGTGAATGCAGTCAGAGCTCAGGCTGTTGCGTTTCGCCCAGCAGAAAAGGTTCGTCGGACCAAGGCGAGCGAGGATTACTTTCCGGGCCGGATGTGCAGGTGGCAACACCCGTCATGGCCGGGTTGCCACGTATCCGCGGAAAACTGGAACCCCGCGCCTTCGAACGTGCCGTTGTCCACCCGCCCGGCCATATGACACAGCTTGGTGATGTCCCCTGGGGAGAGACCGGCTTCATGCCACGCGTCTTTCAAGGGACAGCGACGGAACTTGATATCCACGCCTTGCTCGTCGCAGCGCAGTACTTCGGGGTCGAATAGTGCGCCGTTGTCCGGGATGAACTTGAGGAACGCGTCGCGGATGCCCGTCATGTCTCGCGGGCCGTACTGCGCAAATTGCCGGCCGACTTCGAGGCCGCGCCGGTAGATCGCGGCTTTCATGATTTCTGCGGCATTGGGCTCGCCGATGGCCTTGCGCATCGTGTCAAAGAAGTGCCAATACAGCAGCGCCCGGTTCTTGAACGAGGCGATCAATTCCGCGCGAAGCTCTGGCTCGGACATGGCAATTATTTCCGGGAAGGGTGCGCAATCTATGCGGCGGTATCCTATCGCCGTAGAGCGTGCCGCACGGTGCCTGTACCTACCACAATCACGCGAGCGCATGCAGCGCTGACGGACGGCACGCTGCCGGATTGCCGGATCGAGCGTATTCGCGGCCTTCCGCAGCCTATTTGTGTGAGGTTCTAATGGTCGAGAATGCTGCACCAGCGCGGCTCCAGGTCGGGTTCCTGCTTCCCACGCGGGAGGCCATCTTCACCAGCGATTCGGCCGCGGCCCCGTTGCTCGCGCTGGCCGAACGGGCGGAGGCGCTCGGCTTTGATTCGCTCTGGGTGGGAGACTCGCTCACTGCGCGGCCCCGCTTTGAGCCGTTCTCGGTGCTGGCGGCCGTTGCGGCGCGTACGCGGCGGGTTGCGCTGGGCACGGCCGTGTTGCTGCCCGCGTTGCGCAATCCGGTGCTGCTGGCACACATGGTGGCGACTGTGGACCGGATTGCGGAGGGGCGACTGATTCTCGGAGTGGGACTCGGCAACAAGTCCCCAGTGTCGCAGGCGGAGTTCCGTGCTGCGGGCGTGCCCTTCGAACACCGCGGCGGCCGGCTCAAGGAGTTGCTGCAGGTGTGCCGCGCGCTATGGAGTGAAGACAAAGTCACTTTCCAGGGCCGATTCTGGACTTTCGACGGCGTGGAAGTGCTGCCGAAGCCGCATCGGCCGGGCGGGCCGCCCATCTGGATTGGCGGCGGGGGGCCTGTGATGCTGAATCTGGCGGCGAGCGGCGCCGAGGGCTGGTTCCCGAACATGGCCGATCCGGCGCTGCTCAGCGCGGGATGGAGCCGGATCGTCGCATCCGCCCGTGCCGCCGGCCGCCCGGTATCCAACAGGGTCCTGGCACTGTACGTGACGCTGAACTTGCAGGCCGATTCGCGGCAGGCAGAGCGGGCTCTGCGGGAATTCATCGAACGCTACTACTTGCAGCCCTTCGAGGTCATCGCGAAGCGCCAAGGCTGCTTTGCGGGCTCCGCGGAGGGGGCATCGGCATGGCTCCGCCCCTTCCTCGACGCGGGGGTGAGCCATCTGGTGCTGCGCTTCGGAGGGCCGGATCAGGCCGGGCAACTGGAGCGCGCGGCGAAAGAGCTGCTGCCGCGGCTGCGGCAGCGCGGATAGATCCGCGCGTCAAACCCGAAGTTTCGGATCGAGCTCGTCGCGCAGGGAATCGCCGAACAGATTGAACGCGAAGACCGACAATGTGATCGCAAGCCCCGGAAAGATGGGCAGCCAGGGCGCCTGTTCGGCATACAGCTCCGCGCCTCCTTGCAGCATCAGGCCCCAGGCCGGTGTGGGCTCCTGGACGCCCAGTCCGAGGAACGACAGGCTGGCCTCGAGCAGGATCGCCTGGCCCATGAACGACGTGAGCATGATCAGGTACGGAGCCATCACATTCGGCGTCATGTGCCGCAGGATGATTCGCCACGGCCCGAACCCCAGCGCGCGCGCGGCATCAACGTAGGGCACCTCGCGGATGCTCAAGGCCGCTGATCGCACGACCCGCGCGCAGCGGGGGATCATCGGGATGGTGATGGCCAGGATCACGTTGAACGTACCGGTCCCGAGCGCCGTCACCATGACCAGGGCCAGGATGATGAGCGGAAAGGCCAGCAGCACGTCGATCAGGCGCTGCATGATCATGTCGATTTTGCCGCCGAAATAGGCACTGGCCACGCCGATCACCAAGCCGAGCGTCGCGCCTACGAAGGCGCATAGGTAGCCCACGAGCATCGCGGTGCGCGATCCATAGATGATGCGGGAAAGCATGTCGCGGCCGAAGCTGTCGTTGCCCATCCAGTGCGCGAGGCTGGGTGGCGCGAGTATCCCCCCGTAGTCGATGGTGAGGGGATCGTACGGCGAGATCCACTCGGCGAACAGTGCCATCCCCAGGAACATCAGCATGCCGACGAGCGAGACCGTTCCCAACGGCTTGGTGCGCAGGAAGCGCCAGCATGCCTGCAACCAGGTGGAATGGGGGGCCAGCGAAGCGACCGCCGCACTGGGGGGAAGCGTGGTTTGCAGGGTCATGGCACGCCCATCACGAGTACTGGATGCGCGGGTCCAGCCACGCATACACCAGGTCCACCAGGAAATTGGTCAGCACAAAGATGAACGAGACCATCAGGGCCAAGCCTTGGACCAGAGTGTAGTCGTGTTGGGTCACGGACACGGCCATGAGCAGACCCACCCCGTTCAGATTGAACACCTGCTCGGTGACGACGAGTCCGCCGATCAGAAAGGCGAATTCCAGGCCGATGACCGTGATGACGGGCAACAAGGCGTTCTTCAGCGCATGCCGATTGACGATCAGTCCTTCCACTAGCCCCTTGGCGCGGGCCGTGCGGATGTAGTCCTCCCGTAGAACCTCCAGCACGCTGGAACGGGTCATCCGGGTCGCAACCGCCGAGTAGCGGTAGCCGGTTGCCAGCGCCGGCCAGAGCAATTGGGATAGATTGCGGAGCGGATCCTCCCAAATCGGGACATAGGTCAATGGGGGCATCCATTTGAAAAGAATGAGCAAAAACAAAATCATGAGGATGCCCAGCCAAAAGCTTGGCGTGGCCAGCCCAGCGATCGAAAACATCCGCACCACATAGTCCACCCAAGTATCTTGCTTGAGGGCGGCGATCGTTCCCAAGGGGATGGCCATCGCAATTGCCAAAATCGTGGCCATGACGGCCACTTGTAGCGAGAGTTGAAAGCGGTTGCCGATTTCCTGGATGATGGGCCGGCCCGTCCACATGGAAGTTCCGAGGTCGAGCACGACAATGCCCTTCATCCAGTCCACGAATTGCAGCCAGCCAGGCTTGTTCAAGCCGAGGCGCGCGCGTTCCGATTCAATCGTGGCCTTATCGACCATGCCCGTCCCGCCCATGCGCATCATCACGATGTCGCCCGGTACCAGGCGCATCAGCACAAAGACGAGAATCGCTACCCCCAGCATCGTGGGGATCATGAGCAGGATGCGGCGAACTAGGTAGCTGTACACGACGAAGGCTCGCGTCTTTGGACCGCCGTCAAGAAGCTGCGCAACTGCACGGAGCAGGGGGAGTGCTCCCGCTCCTGAAAGGACGAGTCGAGCCGCGCTTATGTCATCCGCGTTCTCGAATCGAGAGCGCGCATTTACGGGCCCAAGCTAGCCGCGGATCGGTCTCCCCCTCGATCCGATGCCACTATAGGGGCGCAATGTAAAGGCAATGTTGGGTCATGCGCCAGCGGGAGATGGACTCGCTCCGGTCGGCACGATCGGCCGCCGGAGCGGAACCGCTGGGGAATGGCTAGCTACGGCTTCAGCCAGACCGTCTCCAGCTGTTGGTTGAGGTAGTGGCTTGGGGTGATGGTCCAGCCTTGCACCTTGGACGACTGAATCGTGATGCGGTGCCACCAGAGCGTGGTCATATACAGCGCCTGGTCGTTCAGGTAGCGCTCGAACTCGTTGAAGAGCTTTTTCTGCTTGGCGAAATCCGGCTCCCGCATCTGGGCATCGAAGAGTTGATCCAGCTTGCGGTCGGTATAATGCCCGTGATTGGCGTCGGTTCGATCCTTGGAAATGAACTGCTGAATATCCGCCGTCGGGTTCACGACGGATTGACAGTTGAAATCCATGGTGGTGTCGAATTCCGGCGGATCCACGTCGAGCATCGCGTAGAAGGCGCTGGTCGGAAAGACCACCTGCTCGACATTCAGGCCCACTTGCCGCCATTGATCGATGACATAGGTGGCGATGAACTTGTACGGCTGGTCCGTGCTGCGGTTGTTGAGCTTGAATTTGAATCCCTCGGGGACGCCGGCTTCCTTGAGCAGCCGCCGGGCTTCATCCTTGGATTTCTTGGCATCGCGCCAGTATCCCGGCAATTGCTCCAACTCCGCGTTGGTCATAGAAAGGGGGTGCCCGGGAAAGCCGTAGCCGCCCACAGTCTTGGCAATAGCCACTTTCGACAGAAAGTCCGATCCGCCCCAGCGGTCGATCGCGAGATTCAATGCGCGGCGAACCCGGATGTCGTCGAACGGCTTCTTGAAGCTGTTCGGGATGACGAATAGGCCGCAATTCCACGTGCTTTCCTGCACGGTGATCTTGTCTCCGAGTGCGGCTTTCAGATCGTCGCGCGCAGCGGGCGGAAATCCGCGGAACTGGATCATGCTGCGGCCGCCCCGCAGAGCCTGAATCTCGATGTTCTCCTTCGGAGTGAAGATCGCCTCGAAGCCATCCAGGTAGGGGAGTCCCTTCTTGAAATAGTTCTCGTTGCGGACTCCCACCCAGTTGGCACCGCGCTGCTCGGACTTGAAAGCAAACGGGCCGCTGCCCATGATGTGGGTCTTGTACCAGTTCGGGTCCTCCTTGAGATGCTTCGCCTGGTACAGGTAGTTGAACGGCTGCGAGAGGGCCGGCAGAAAGGCGCCCGTGGGGAATTTCAGCTTGATCACCACCGTATAGTCGCCCTGAGCGGTGACCGATTCCACCATCGTGTAGTAAGGCTTGCGCGGCCCGCCCACGCCCGGAGGTGGATTGATGATGTGCTCGAGGCTGGCGACCACGTCCTGCGCGGTGAGAGGCGTCCCGTCGTGAAACTTCACGTTCCGGTGCAGCTTGAACGTATAGGTCTTTCCGTCCGCGCTGACTGTCCAGCCTTCCGCCACATCGCCTTCAAGCTTTTGGGCCTTGGGATCGGTCGGATCGAGCCGGATCAGAAGGCTGTAATGGGGGGCAGTCGGGTGAATGACGGCGAAGGTGATTTCCTGGTGCGCGTCCAGGGTCGTGTAGTCGGATGCCGGAACGGTGAAGACCAGAGTCCCGCCCCTTTGCTGCGCGCTCGCGGGCAATGAGACGAGGACGAGCAGAGCTACCCACCCGACGAGCATTAAATTCACGCGTCCATAATTCACGGCCATCTCCTTTTGGTTGAATGGCAGGGATAACGGGCCATCCGCTCCCTTGCGCCAGCGCGCAATTCCGCTTTGTATTGCGCGCCGGCAGATGTGTTGGCCTGATCTACAGCCTAGGCTCTATTGCTCAAGCCATACCACCTCGAGCTGTTGGTTGAGATAATGGCTCGGAGTGATGTTCCAGCCGTGCACCTTCGAAGATTGCAGCGTGATCCGGTTCCACCACAACGTCGTCAGGAAGTACGCCTGATTGTTGAGGTAGCGCTGGAATTCGTCAACGATCTTCTTGTGCTTGACGAAATTGGGCTCTTGCATCTGGGCGTCGAACAACTGGTCCAGCTTCCGGTCTATGTAGTAGCCGTGGTTGCCGTCCGTGCGGTCCTTCGAAATGAAGCGCTGGATGTCCGCCGTGGGATTGACGATCGATTGGCAGTTGAAGTCCATAGTCACGTCATATTGCGGCGGGTCCTTGTAGAGCATCGCGAAGAAGGGCGCAGTCGGCATGACCACCTGCTCCACGTTCAATCCGACTTGCCGCCATTGGTCAATCAGGTACGTGGCGACAAACTTGTAGGGCTGGTCTGTGTTGCGATTGTACAGCTTGAACGAGAACCCTTCGGGAACGCCGGCCTCTCTCAAGAGCCGACGGGCCTCCTCCTTTGATTTCTTTGCGTCGCGCCAGTAGCCGGGCAGCGTGGCCAGCTCCTCATCGCTCATGGCCAGTTTATCCCCTGGGATGACCACCCCTCCTACCGCCTTTGCAATGGCGACCTTTGACAGGAACTGTGAGCCGCCCCAGCGGTCAATGGCGAGGTTCAAGGCCTGACGCACACGGATGTCGCTGAACGGTTTTTTGAAGCTGTTGGGTATCGCAAAAAGGCTGCAATTCCAGACACTTTCCTGGGCTACGATCTTGTCGCCGAGGGCGGCTTTCAGCTCATCCCGCGCCGCGGGAGGGAACCCCCGGAATTGAATCATGCTTCGGCCGCCCCGAAGCGCTTCAATCTCGATATTCTCCTTCGGGGTGAAAATGGCTTCGAATCCGTCCAGATAGGGCAATCCCTTCTTGAAATAGTGCTCGTTGCGGACGCCAACCCAATTGGCCCCGCGCTGCTCGGATTTGAAGACGAAGGGCCCGCTGCCGACGGTGTGCGTCTCGTACCAGTGCGGGTCTTCCTTGAGCTTTTTGGCCTCGTAAAGGAAATTGTAGGGCTGGGCCAGCGCAGGCAGAAATGCGTCGGTGGGGTACTTCAACTTGAATACGATCGTGTAATCCCCTTGTGCGCTGACCGAGTCGACCATCGAATAGTACGAGCGCCGTGGACTGGCGACGCCGGTCGGAGGATTTATGATGTGATTGTAGCTGGCGACCACGTCTTCTGCGGTCATGTGCGCCCCGTCATGGAACGTGATTCCGCGGCGGAGTTCGAATGTGTAGGTCTTGCCATCCTTGCTTACTTTCCATCCCTCCGCCGCGTCTCCCTCCAGGCGTTGCGCCTTCTTGTCGGTGGGATCCAGCCTGATCAGCAGGCTGTAGTGCGGCGCGGCCGCATGGATCATCGCGAAGGTCTCTTCTCGGTGCCCGTCCATGCTGGGGTAGTCCGAGGCTGGGATCGTAAATACGAGCGTGCCACCGCGCTGTTGCGCAGTGGCGGGATGGGGCATGACCAGCAAGAGAGCCCCCAGGCCCAGCCAGCTAGCGAGCAATACGAGTGGTTTCATCGTTCCCCCCTGGCGAGTGAACGAACCGCGCGCCATTTTCCGGCATTGCGCTGAGTTCTGCACGGCGGCGCGGCCAATTCAGGTTACATGATGGCAGGCCACCCAGTGGCCGGGCCGCTTCTCCAAAAATTGGGGCACCGCTTGCTTGCACAAGTCGGTGGCACGCGGGCAGCGTGGATTAAACACGCACCCCGGCGGCGGGTTCATCGGTGACGGTACCTCTCCCTTGAGCAGAAGATGCTCGCGGGTGGCCTCGATCTCCGGATCGGGGATCGGCACAGCGGACATCAATGCCGAAGTGTATGGATGAAGCGGCTCCGCATAAAGCAGCCGCGAAGGCGCGAGTTCCACCATCTTCCCCAGGTACATCACCGCCACGCGGTCGCTGAGGTGCCGCACAACGGCGAGATCATGGGCGATGAACAGATAAGTCAGGCCAAGGCGATCCTGGAGGTCCTCGAGCAGATTGATGATCTGCGCCTGGATAGAGACGTCCAGGGCCGATACCGCCTCATCGCAGACGATGAACGTGGGATGGATCGAAAGCGCGCGCGCAATGCCGACACGCTGGCGCTGGCCGCCGCTCAGCTCATGCGGATAGCGGCTACGCAGGGCTGGATCGAGGCCGGTCAAGGTCATCAGCTCAGCAACACGCTCATCGGTCTCCTTGCGGGTCCGCGTCATGCGGTACACGCTTGGCGCTTCCCCTATGATCTGGCCGATGCTCATGCGCGGATTGAGGGAGCTGTACGGATCCTGGAAGATCACCTGCATCTTGCGCCGGAACGGCTGCAGCGCCTGGCTGTTCAACCCGATAAGTGACTGGCCTTCAAAGAGAATATCGCCTGACGTGGGCTCGACAAGCCGGAGAATGCAACGCCCCGTCGTCGTCTTTCCGCACCCCGACTCGCCGACCAGGCCCAGCGTTTCCCCGGGCTGGATGGTAAAGCTGATGTCATCAACCGCCTTGACCCAACCGACGACGGTGCGACTGACGATCCCCGAAGTGACCGGAAAGTGCATTTTCAGGTGCCGCACCTCGACCAACGGGGCTGCGATCGCCACAGGCCCACTTTGGGGCCAGGAGGACGGAGTCACATTGGAGGTAGAGGGCATGGTCATGGCTACCGGTTCTTCGAGTGCTCAGGCCCCTAACCTGGGGAGGGCATCCGCCTTGAGACAGGCGGACCAGCACCCCGGGGCGACCTCGATCAACGGCGGGTCCACTTCGAGGCATTGCGCGTCCGCAAACGCGCAACGGCTCGCAAAGCGACAACCGGGCAATACCGCGCCAAGGTCGGGCGGCTGGCCCTCGATGGGCACAAGCTTCTGGTGCTCGCGTTCATCGAGACGAGGCACAGACTTGAGTAGACCGATGGTGTAGGGATGGCGCGGCCGCGCATAGAGCGCACGAGCCCGTCCCTTTTCGACCACTTTCCCTCCATACATTACGTGGACACGGTCGGCATAGCGCGCGACGATGCCAAGGTTGTGCGTGATTAGAACCATGGCGACGCCAGTGCGTTCACTCAGGTCCTTCAAGAGTGCAAGAATTTGTGCCTGAATCGTGACATCGAGGGCGGTGGTGGGCTCGTCGGCGACGATGAGGCGTGGACCGCAGATCAACGCCATCGCGATCATGACGCGTTGGCGCATGCCACCGCTGAAATGATGCGGATATTGCCCGAGTCGCCGTGCGGGCTCGGGAATGCCCACCCATCCCATCACCTCGAAGGCGCGTTCGCGTGCCTCTTGCGGGGTAATATTGCCATGCGCTTCAAGGGTTTCGGTCAATTGTCGGCCGATGGTAAGCACGGGATTGAGGGAGGTCATGGGCTCTTGGAAGATCATGGCGATCTCCTTGCCCCGTACTTGTCGCAGCTGCTCCGGATTCAACTTGAGCAAGTCGCGCCCTTCGTACAGCACTTCGCCGCTGATGATCTTTCCCGGAGGCCAAGGGATCAGACCCATCACCGACAGCGCCGTGACGGACTTGCCCGAGCCGCTCTCCCCCACCACAGCCAGCGTTTCGCCGGCTTCCACTTCCCAGGTGACGCCATCCACTGCGCGGATGACGCGACCCTGCGTATAGAAATGGGTTCTCAGGTTCTTGATTTCAAGTAATTTAGTGCCCAAGGTTCAGAGTCCCCTCGATCTCTGGAATCTTGATCATCGATCGCAGCGCGTCTTCCCGGCATCGTGATTACGGCTGGGACTGATCGGGCCTCGACAATGTGCAGCAAGGGAGGCCGTCATCGAGACAACCGTTCTATGTACTCACGCGCATGATGCTGTGTCCAGTCTCGATCCGCCGCTGCACGCGTTGGTTGGGCGTCCACTTATCGTGTGGCCTTGCGTGCAGCTTCTTGCCGCTCCGGCGCGGGCAATATATTCCCTGCTGGAATCCCTATGCAAGCGCCGAATTGGCGCGCATGGACTCGCAATGACGGAAGATCACCGAATTTGACAGCCCCAAGGCGTGCATTCTTGCCAACCCGGACGTGTCAGGTCAAGTCCGATTGACAATGCTCGGGGCGCCAGACCTAGTGAGACTTGAGCGCAATCGCGAGCGCTTATTCGCGGCGCAGGGCGCTGTCTTTGTTTCCATGATGATGGGGTCCGTGTCGCGGCGCCCGAATGGGGCTCAAGCGAGGGTCGGGGAATGGGGCAGCCGAACGGGAATGGCGCGCCGACGGGAGACATGGCCCCCGGCAAGTTGCGCGCGGAGCGGGCGCACCGGACGCTGCCGGTGCTCGCACTGGTCGGCCGCCCAAACGTGGGCAAGTCCACGTTATTCAATCGCCTGACGCGTTCCCGCGAGGCGCTCGTGGCCGCCGTACCGGGCGTCACACGGGACCGGCGCGAAGCGGTGGTGAGGCGCGCAGGATTGCATTTCCGGCTGGTGGATACGGGAGGTATGCCATTCGACAAGAGCGCCCTGTTCGGGCGGGAGATCGAGAGCCAGATTCGCACGGCGCTGGCGGAGGCCGCGCTCGTATGGGTGATCGCGGACGCGGCGGAAGGACTCAATCCGTACGATGCGGAGCTGGCGCGGCTGGTGCAGACCTCGGGGCGGCCATGGTCGCTGATCGCGAATAAGGCGGAAGGCCCGGAGCGCCTGGGACGGGTGGGGGACTTCTATCGGATCGGCGCGCCGCAAGTGCTCGCTGTCTCTGCGCTGCAAGGGCATGGAGTCGAGGAGGCGCTTGAGGCGTCCGCTCTCCGGGTGCCAGAGTTGCGCGGCGCGGCAGGCGAGCGCCCCGGCGAATCGGCACCGATCCGGGTGGCGTTTGTGGGCCGCCCCAACGTCGGCAAGTCGTCGCTGGTCAACGCCATCTTGGGAGAGCGGCGCTTCATCGTATCGGAAATTCCGGGCACGACTCGCGAGGCCGTGGATGCAGAGGTGACGGTTGAAGGGGAGCGATTCCTACTGGTGGACACGGCTGGCCTGCGGAGCAGGGCGCGCACGACGGAGCACCTTGACAAGCTCAGCGCCGTAAACACGCTCCTGGCGCTTGATCGCGCCGAGGTCGCCGTATTGGTGCTGGATGCGTCGGAAGGTGCGGTGGAACAAGACGCCCGGATTGCCGGGCACATCCTCGAACGTCACAGGGCCTGCGTGGTCGCGCTGAACAAGTGGGACCTCGTCGTGGGCGTCCCGCGGCGGGCGGCGGGCGGTGAGCCCGCGGACGGGCGGCCGGCCCACGAGGTACAGGCCGACATCGAGCACACGCTGCGTTTTCTCGACCTAGCCGAGCCGGTGCGGGTGAGCGCGGCGCGAAACACGGGTTTGCGGCACCTGTTCCGCGCGATCCGCACGGCGCACCGGCAGTACACGCGCACGATTGCCACGGCGGACCTGAATCGCGTGGTGCAGATCATTACACGCCATACGCCGCCGCCTGCGCGTGGGCGCAGCCCGACGAAAGTGCACTACGGCGTGCAGACCGGCACTCGCCCGCCCGCGTTCCGTCTCTTCACCAACCACCCCGAGCAAGTGCGCGCGGAGTACACGCGCTTCATGGAGCACCAACTACGCTACCATTTCGGGTTTGCGGGCTCGCCATTGCGGATCGAGTGGAGCGGGAGGGAAGGTACAGGCGCAGCGAGCGCGCCGCATCCTCGGCCACGCGGCCAGCAGGCGTTGGGAGCCCGGCAAGGCGGGAAGCCGGACTCCCGTCGCAAGGGGTCAAGCCGGACCTCGCCGGGCAACAAGTCCGGCCGCAAGCCTGGACGGAGCAAGGCCCGGCGGTAGGAAGCCAGGAGCGTGCTGTGTCCCGCCAAGCAAGTGTCGGATGTTCCGGGTATTCGCCCCGCCGTTCCCGGCGGAGCCGCAACTATGCTACGGTCACGGCAAGGCACCCCCCTGTCGGGCAATCAGGGCGCAAAAGGACACAGAGCGCGGGCAAGGGTCGCCATCAGCGATGCAAAGGGGGGAGTCATGGCCGAGCGGGCGGTCCAGTCGGGGAACGAGCCTTCAGTGGACGAACTGCGCGAGGAAATCGATCGGATCGACTCCCAATTGCTCGCGATGCTGAACCGGCGCACCGACCTGGCGCTGACGATCGGGCGAGTCAAGCATGCGCAGCGGCTGCCGGTGCACGTGCCGGAGCGAGAGCGAGCGATTCTGGCCCGGCTCGAAGCGCTCAACACCGGGCCGCTGCCCAATGACGCCGTGGGCGAAATCTTCGAGAAGATCATGAGCCAAATGCGCAAGATGGAGGAGCGCCTGCGCCACTGACTAAGCGCCATATTGCCGACCGGCTGTGCGGAAGACGGGCCCCTCTCCGCGCGGTCGCATAGTGCCGAGGGCCGAGGATTGCGTCGCCATGAAAGCGCAAAAGGAACCGAAGACCAGCTCCGGGATTCCCGTCAAGCCCGTATACCTGTCCACGGACGTAGCGCCAGGCGTGGAAATGGAACGCCCGGGCGAATTCCCGTTTACCCGCGGCGTCCAATCGGACATGTACCGCGGGAAGATGTGGACGATGCGCCAATATGCCGGCTTCGGGACGGCGCGCGAATCGAACCGGCGGTATCGGTTCCTGATGGAGAAAGGCACGACCGGGTTGTCCGTGGCCTTCGACCTGCCCACGCAGATCGGTTACGACAGCGACGATCCGATGGCCGAGGGCGAAGTTGGAAAGACGGGCGTAGCGATTGATTCGCTTGAGGATATGGAAATCCTGTTCGACGGCATCCCGTTGGACAAGGTCTCCGTATCCATGACCATCAATGCCACGGCCTCCATCTTGTTGGGGCTGCTGATGGCAGTGGCCAAACGCCGGGGCATTTCGCCCAAGCTGCTGCAAGGCACGATTCAAAACGACATCCTGAAGGAATACATTGCGCGCGGCACCTACATCTATCCGGTGGCTCATTCTTTGCGGCTCATCACCGATATCTTTTCCTATTGCCAGGCCGAGACGCCGAAGTTCAACACCATCTCCATTTCCGGCTATCACATCCGGGAGGCCGGCGCTTCGGCCGTGCAGGAGCTTGCGTTCACGTTCTGCAACGCGATCTGCTACGTGGAAGCGGCCCTGGAGGCGGGGCTGGACATCGACGAGTTCGCCCCGCGCCTGTCGTTCTTCTTCAACGGGCACAACAACTTCTTCGAGGAAGTGGCAAAGTTCCGCGCTGCGCGCCGCATCTGGGCAAAACTGATGGACGGGCGCTTCCACGCCAAACAGGCGCGCTCAAAGATGCTGCGCTTCCACACTCAGACCGGGGGCAGCACGCTGGCGGCCCAGCAGGCGGACAATAATGTAGTCCGCGTGGCGTTCCAGGGCTTGGCGGCGGTGCTGGGCGGGACGCAGAGCCTGCACACCAACGGCATGGACGAGGCGCTTAGTCTGCCGACCGAGCGCGCCGCGCAATTGGCTCTGCGCACCCAGCAGATCATCGCTCACGAGAGCGGCGTGCCTGATACCGCGGATCCGCTGGCCGGCTCGTATTATGTGGAGACTCTGACGGCGGAGATCGAGGCGAGAGTCTGGGAGTACATCCGACAGGTGGATGAAATGGGCGGCGCGACGCAAGCGATTGCGAACCACTTCTTCCACAATGAGATTCGTTCCACCGCGTACCGCACCCAGCAGGAGATTGACTCCGGCGAGCGAGTCATCGTGGGAGTCAACAAGTACGAGACCGACGAGCCGATCGAGCCCGCGCTCTTTTCGGTGAACGATTCGGTGCGCCAGGATCAGATTGCCCGGCTTAATGCCTTGAAAGGAGAGCGGGATACCGCAATGGCGAAGGCCGTCCTGGCGGAAGTCAAGCGGCGCGCCCAAGGGTCGGAAAACCTGATGCCCGCGATTCTCGCCGCGGTGGAGGGACAAGCCACGCTGGGCGAGATCGCGCACACGCTGCGTGAGGTGTGGGGCGAATATCGGGAGTAGGGTCGAAAAGTCTTGCGCATGCGAATACAGGGATTCATGCTCCGAGCTTGCGCAGCAGTTTCGGCGTGGCCAGCCAAAGCAGGATTCCCCTTCCCCGGCCGCTCCAGTCCAGACAGGCGACACCGGACTTCTTGAGGGAGGTGACGGGCGCGGTCAGGTCCAGCAGCGCTGCGAGGGCCCGGTCAAGATGGGGCAGGTGCCCCACGCACAACGCCTCCTGGGCCTTGCTGCGCCGGAGTTCGGCCAGCAGCCCCTGCGGGTCCGCGCCGGGAATGAGCGCATCGGTCTCGCGCAGACGGTCCTTCCCGAGGCCGAGCACTTCGCAGGCAATCTCGGCGGTCTGTCTTGCCCGCACGTAGGCGCTCGTGAGCACAAGTTCGGGCGCGACGCCGAGCAGGCGTAACCCTTCCGCCGCCTGACGAGAACGCGCTTTGCCCTCGTCCGTCAGTGGGCGTTCCGCGTCGGGCGGACAGGCGGGGTTCTCTCGATCCACCGCTGCTCCATGGCGCATCAGATACACCCGCATGCCTGCTCCTCCAAAGGGACTTGTGGGTCGAAGTCAGGCAGTCGCGACCAATTTCCTGCCCGCCGCCGGATGGGGCTGGCCGGGCGACTGAATCTGGAGCACGAACCTTTCCAACGCGCTGCGCTGCCGTAGAAGGTTCCGGATCCCTTCGTTGCGCTGGGCTGCGACCCGCGTGCGCAGCCGCAGGAGCGCGGCCGAGTCGGTCCGATCCCGCGGGCGCACGCCCGCGAGCTCGGCGTCAAGCACACGCAGGTCCTGGCACAGACCCAGCAGATCCTGCCAGCCTCGCGCGGCCCGATGTGCGGCCGAAGCCCACGGAGCGTCCCGGGCTGCGGCAACGAGCTCGAGCAGGTAGCGTGCGCGCTTGATCGCGATGCGCAGACGATGCAGGGTCGCGAGGTCATCGGGCGCAATTCGGGCGGAGCAGCGCGACACGCGCCGCTGCGCTGCGGCGAGGCGCTTCTGAATCAGAAGATAGACGCGCTTCCGTACGGGCCCGCGGGCGACCGCGCTCAGTCCTTTGAGTACGGCGCGCATCTGGACGTGTTCACTAGCCGGAAGGCCCTTCTTCACCTTTTGCAACAGCTTGCGCTGAAGCCCGGCGGCCTCCCTGGCGAGGCGGCGCTGCAGACGGCTGATGACGGGCGCTTCTGGCGCGGCGGGCGCCAGACGCTGCAGCATTACCTGCACATCGCGCAGGCGCCGGAAATCGTCAAAGCGGCGCCGGATGCGCCGCCGCAGCTTCCCGGGCGCGGACGCAGGAACGGCGTGGCCGCAGAGCCGCAAAGCCGCCGCGAAGCGCTGGCTGGCGACCCGATAGTCGTGGACGGCCTTTTCCGTCATTCCTTGCCGGCTTAAGTCGGCGAAGCAGATCGCATACGTTGCCCAGCGGGCATGGACAGCTCGGATGAGGCGCGCCCAGCCGGGTTGCAGCCGCTGCGGCGTGCGCACGGTGCTGCTGCGGACGGTGGGCAAGCGAGGTGCGGGGCGCATGGCACGGATCGTCGAAGAAGAATGAAGGCGCAGGTGAGGGGTTCAGCCCCACTCTTTAATCGTGCCGCCATTTGTCGCAGGGGTGCAACCGGAGCGAGAACCAGGCCATCGGAGCAGCCTGGCGCCGGGGTAAAGCGCGGTAGCTAAAGCGGGAAATCAAGCCGTGTCAGTCGGGCAGGCGCTCGGTCAGGATGTGGAGATGGTGGCGGGTCTGTTGGGCGGCATCCGGGGCGGGTGGCACGTGATTCGGACTGTTGAGGCGCGCTGCGGGGCTCGTAGCGGCAGGCGCTGGGCGGCGCTCCGGGGGCCGCGGCGGGACTTCGACAGTGGGCTTGGGCGCGGGTTCGACGGGACCCGCCTTGCCCTTGCGCGGGGCCTTGGGTTTGTCTCCGCTGAGGAGCGCGTCAGCGTCCAGCTGGTTGCGTTCCATGATTGCCGTGAAATCGTGAAGCACGGCAATCTGATCGTCGGGGAAGGTGCGGTCCGAGATGGTGAAACGACCCGTGGATGGCAGGGCTTTGAGCTTCTGGACGAGGTCTTTCTGGAATGCCACCGCGTCAAGGTGCGTGCCATGCCCGAAGTTCTTCTCTACCGCTTCAAACACGTACTTGAGCAGGGCCTCGCGCTTGAGCATGTCCTTCAGGAACAGGTACTGGAGAAATGCCGCATAGGCATCCAGCGCCCCGGCAGGCACGGCCAGCACGAGTTCAAGGGGATCGGCCACGTCCACCTGAAGTAGCGCGAGGGGTCTGGCCTCGGCATCCACGGCACAGAGCGCCGCGACAAACGCGTAGCCCGACTCCAGGAAGTCGAGCAGCGACTTCAGCATGCCGACGGAATAATGGAGCGGGGGTGCTTGGGTGTACGTGACCCGCAGGGCGGAAGAGTCGGACGGGAGCGCCTGTCCGGTCAAGCTGTCCACCAGGGCCTGGACGGCGGCGAAGCGGGCAAAGTACTCGTCCCAGTCGCCGCAGAGGCGATGGATGTCCATCAGCAGTCCCGCCAGTGTCTCCTCGTTCAGGTGAGTCGGGTAGCGGTAGTACTCCCAGTGCCGCTGGTAGAGCGCCTCGGCGCGCTCTCCGAGGCGGGATAGCCGGTCCAGGTCGTTGATCGCGGGCGGCAGGTCTGGATGGGCGGCCCGCAGGTCTTCCAGACGGATCAGCGTGCGCCGCAGGCCCTTGAGGGCCTCCTGGATCTGCTCGCAGAACTGGGGATGAAAGAGCTTGTTCTTCAGGTCGACGTTGATCAGCGACACCAGCTCCGAGGCGTGCAGGTGGCTGGGGAGCTGGGCAAAGAACTCGTCGCGGATGACCCGATAGTGCTGGAAGGCGCCCTGGAACTGTGCGGCCAACTCGCGGCTGACCGGCTCGGCCAGGCGCGACCGAGCTCTTAGCTGATTGACAATCACCGCGTCACATCCCTGTGTTGGCCCCGCTCGTCGCGTGGGCCTTGGTGACGGTCTGCAGCGGTGCGGCGGTCCGTGCCGCTCCGGATCCGAGGTGTGCTGACGAGTTCAACCGCGGCGGGGGTTACCCGCTTCGCAAGCGAACCATTCAGGCCCTGCGCCGAGTCAGCGCCTCAACGCCGGCCGGCCTGTAGCTCCAATTCGGCGAAGAAGAAGCCGATCTCTTGTCGCGCCGTTTCCGGTCCGTCCGAGCCGTGCACGGTATTGATCTCAACGCTTTCCGCGAAATCCTTGCGGATCGTGCCCTCCTTCGCGTTCGCCGGATTCGTCGCCCCCATGAGATCCCGATTTTTCTGGATCGCATTGTAGCCCTCCAAGACGGACACCACAATAGGTCCGGAGGACATGAAGGTGGTCAGGCTGTCGAAAAACGGCCGGTCCTTGTGCACGGCGTAAAAGGCCTCGGCCTGAGCCTTGGTGAGCCGGACAAGCTTGGTGGCTCGAATCACGAGGCCGCCCATCTCGAACCGTTGCAAGATGGCGCCGATGTGGTTTTTGCGGACTCCGTCAGGCTTGATGATGGACAAAGTGTGTTCGACTGGCATGGGCACCAATTCTTAAGATCTATTGCATTCGGCGCGGATGCGGGACGCCGTGCGTGGCGGGTCCCGCGTCTAACGTCCACACGCGCGATACGTGGGGGGGCGATCCGAACCGGCGTGAATAATCAATCACGCCATTGAAGGGAATGCGTATTATCCGCCGCCAAGATTATGCGGCCTTGTTGAGATAGGCCAGCGCATACAACGCGGCCAGCTCATAGCCCATCGCTCCCAATCCTACGATCACGCCTTCGGCGGTATCCGAAAGCAGGGAATGGTGCCGGAACGGTTCGCGTTTGTAAATGTTGGAGATATGGATCTCCACGAAGGGGCAGCCTACAACCTTGATTGCATCGCGCAGGGCGATACTGGTGTGAGTGTAGGCGGCGGCGTTGAGCAGCAGGAAGTCCGCCGGGCGATTCGCATGCAACCACGTCACCAGGTCGCCTTCGACGTTCGACTGATAGGTGGCGAGCGTATGGCCGGGCGGTTCGACCAGCTTGCGCACGGATTCTTCAATCTCCTTGAGCGTGAAGGTGCCGTACAACTCCGGCTCGCGCTCGCCAAGCGTATTCAGATTCGGGCCGTTGAGCAGAAGAATCTTGGCCATTTGGGTGGCGCGGCTCGTCGGGGGTCGGACATCGGGCAGGCTCGGGCGCAAGTCTAGAGAGGCGCCGGAAGGCTGTCAAATCCGCGCGGCTGGCGCCGGAGATAGCCTTGGTTGCGCCGGACTTGGGTTCAAGCGCGGCGCGTAATGGAGCGGTAGAACGCAAATGGCGGACGGGTGCGGAGGGTGGGCTAGAGCTTGAGCTCGAATGCGGGGAGCGTTGCCGCTTGCTGCTTGGGCTCATACACGAATGAAGTGCCGCAGCCGCAGGAGCCTTTGGCTGAGGGATTCGTGAACTTCAGGCCGCGATCCATCAGGCCGTAGCTCCAGTCGACGATGGTGCCGTCAATGTACATGTGGCTCTTCTTGTCCACGAGAATCTTCAGGCCATGGGATTCGAAATCGAGATCGAAGCGGCCCTTCTTGGCATCGAAATCAAAGGTATACGTGAATCCCGAGCAGCCGCCCCCCTTGATTCCGATCCGCACGGGGACCTCTTCGGGGAGGCCGTTCTCGGCCTTCGATTTGCGGATTTCCTTGGCCGCAGCCTCGGTGAATTGGATCATCTTCCCCCTCCCACCGCTCTATTGGCGACCGGCGCCGACCGTCACGGCGCCTTTGCTTACTGGAAGCAACATTCAGTCTATGGCCGGACCGGCGGGGTGTCAACGTATGAGCCGGGCGCGCTGCGCCGGCTGGTGCCCAGAATGGTTGCGCCGTCACGAGCATGAGGGCGCACGAGTCTCGCCGAGCGCGCGCAGGCAACAATATCTGGCAGTGCATCTGTGGGTTCCCGATTCCCCGGCCGCAATGGCTGTGGTAACGTTACATGATTGGAAATATGGCGACCGAGAATTCCGAGCAGACAATTACGTCGCTGCAGCAACAGCCGCCAGATGGGCGATCAGGGGCGAGTCAAAGCCCCATTTAGACAGATACTTGCCAAGGTGACAGGATGTCCGACGCCGGAACTCGCCTGACCCTCCCGCTGCTCCCCATGCGGGAAGACATCATCTATCCCGGAATGACGGTACCGTTCTTCATTGGGCGCAAGCCGTCCATGGACGCCGTCGAGCGGGCGCTGAATACCGATCGACGGATCTTCGTCGTCACGCAGAAGGACACGTCGGTCGAGCGACCGGGGGAGGATGACCTATTTCCGGTCGGAACCGTCGGTAACATCCTGCAGATTATGCGCTTGCCGAACGGGACGCTGAAGGCACTGTTCGAAGCGAAGAGCCGCGCGCAGCTCGTGGAAGCGGAGATGGGCCGGGACCAATATTCCGCGGAGATCGAACTGCTGCCGGTGATCCAGGATGACGGGCCGGAGATCCGTGCCTTGGCCGATAAAGCGCGCGGGTTGCTCAAGGACTATTTGCACCAGACGAAGAAGAATCCGGACGAGATTGACATTGAGGCGCTCTCGGGCCACCCGGCCGACGAGCTGGCGGACCGGGTAGCCCCGCTGCTGTCCTGCTCGCGCGAGGCAAAGCAGAAGATCCTTGAGACGCTGGATCCGAAAGAGCGGCTGGAGCGCGTCTTGCGAGAGATGGAGGACGAGTCGCAGGTGCGCCAGCTCGAGAAGAAGCTCAAGAGCCAGGTGCGCCAAAGCATCGGCACGGCCCACCGCGATGGCTACCTGAACGACCAGTTGCGCGCGATCCAGAAAGAGCTGGGCCAGGGCGACGACGCGCGGGACGACTTCGAGGAGTACGACGCGCAGATCAAGAACGCCAACATGCCCGCGCCGGTCGAGGAGGTGGCGAGGAAAGAGCTGAAGAAGCTACGGCTGATGTCTCCGATGTCCGCGGAGGCGAACGTCGGCCGGAACTATCTGGATTGGCTGATCGCGCTTCCCTGGGGTATCCGCACCGAGGACTCGTTCGACTTGGATCGGGCGCGCAAGGTGCTGGACGAGGATCACTACGGATTGGACAAGGTCAAGGAGCGCATCATCGAGTACATGGCGGTGAGCAAACTCAAGGGCAAGCTGAAGGGGCCTATTCTATGCTTCGTGGGCCCTCCCGGGACGGGAAAGACCTCCCTCGCCAAGTCTATCGCCAGCGCGTTGGGGCGAAACTTCGCGCGCATGAGCCTGGGCGGAATTCGCGACGAGGCCGAGATTCGCGGACACCGGCGTACTTACATTGGCGCGATGCCGGGTAAGATCATTCAGGCCGTGCGCAAGTCGAAGAGCCACAATCCCGTGCTGCTGATGGACGAGATCGACAAGCTTTACACGAGCATCATGGGCGACCCGTCCGCGGCATTGCTGGAAGTGCTCGATCCGGAACAGAACAACACGTTCATGGATCACTACATCGAGGTGGAGTACGACTTGTCGGAGACTTTGTTCATCTGCACGGCGAATTCCACGCAGAACATCTCCGCCCCGCTGCTGGACAGGATGGAAGTCATCTACCTGCCCGGCTACACCGAGCTGGAAAAGATCCACATTGCGCAGGCGCACCTCATCAAGAAGCAGCGCCTCGAGCACGGCCTGAGCGAAACCGATATCCGCGTGAACAAGGAAGCGCTCATCGAAATCATCCAGAAGTACACGCGCGAGGCAGGCGTCCGGGCGATGGAACGGGAAATCGGCAAGATTTTCCGGAAGGTGGTGACCCAATTGGCAAAAGAGGAGCGAGCCAGACACATCGTTGTGGGGCCCAAGCAGGTGCCGAAGTACCTGGGCCTGCCCAAGTATCACCGCACCTCCGCCGAACATGGGGACGAGGTGGGCGTGACGATCGGCTTGGGCGTGACGCCGGCGGGGGGTGAGTTGCTGATTACCGAAGTCGAGACGATGCCGGGAAGCGGCCGGCGCATCCTGACCGGGCAGTTGGGCGATGTAATGAAGGAATCGGCGCAGATTGCGATCAGCTATATTCGCACCCACGCCGTTCGGTTAGGCGTTCTGTCCTCGAAGCTGCGCAAGCTCGATTTGCACATTCACTTGCCGGAAGGAGCGCAACCCAAGGACGGGCCATCCGCGGGCATCACGCTGGTTTCTTCGCTGGTGAGCGCGCTCACGAATATTCCGGTGCGTCACGATCTGGCCATGACGGGGGAGATTACGCTGCGAGGTCAGGTCCTGCAGATTGGTGGGGTGAAGGAAAAGCTACTGGCCGCCAAGCGGGGGGACATCAAGGAAGTGCTCATCCCGAAGGAGAACCTGAAGGACTTGGCCGAAGTGCCCGACGAGATCAAGCAGGGACTCAAGATCACGCCTGTGGAGAGCCTGGACGAGGTCATCTCCATGGCGCTGATTCGCGCCCCGACGCCCTTGACCGCGGCGGAGGTGGTCGAGGACGAACGGCGCATGCAAGAGATGAAGGACGACCTGATTCCTCCAGCCGCCGCGCCGGAAGATGCCATCTCCCGGGTGTAACCGGCAGTTGCGCAGCGCACCTTGCGGTCAAGGCGTCACGCATGCCGGATATCGGAAGCTGCCAAAAAGCGGAGGAATCAGGCGGGGGAAGTCTGTTCTCCGCCCGCGCGATACGTACGCCACAGTCCGACCAATACACCCAGTTTCGCCTCCGCAGGATAGTGTGCGGCCTCTGCGTTGGTTCGTAGTGCCACCGATCCGTCCTTTTCGACCAGCAAAAGGTCGGCCGGCGCGGGAGTCACTTGGGGGCTGATCAGCAGGGTATCGCCAGGTCGGATGGAATTGTTGGCGTACGCGTCATCTTCAACGATAATCGCATATCCGGAAGCAGGACGGCCCACGGGTCCCGCTGGGACGCGCAGGTCGGCCGGGTAATAGTTCGGACGCTCGCGCAGACGGCCCCCACCGAGCACGCCCGTCACGTGCCATTCCGGCCCTTCCGCAGGTAGAGGCTTTGCGGACCCGGGGCGGCGCAGCACACGCAAGGAGCGCGAGGTAAATTCTTGTTTTGACAAATAGTTCTTCCTGACCAGCGCTTTGATGTGCTTGTGCACGCCGGAGGCAGAAACGAGCGACAAATGTGTCGCAATATCGCGCACCGAGGGCGGAAATCCGCGCGACCGTACGTACTCCTCAATGAAGGCGAGAACTTGTTGCTGGCGTTGAGTGAGTGCTTTCATAAACCGCTCTCTCCACTCCTGTGTCTGTTGCGCAGTGATCTTCCTTGGTTAATCCAAGGTCGCTTTTCGTGCCAGCGCAAAAATGCCAGTTGGTGTACGGAAAGTCAACGCAGACGACTAGAAGCGAAGGGTCGAAGCGAAGCGCATTTTTGGGGTGGCCCACCAAAGATACACTCGCGCCGCCAAGGCGACGAGCGCGCGTCTCGCGGGGTACTCGTTCAGCACGTATGACTATGTGCCTATAATCGGTCAATTCCATATGCCATACAGCCAATCCGCAGTCTATTTCGAATCCTCATTAGAGTGAAGGACTCAAGTTGTCCAGCGCGGTGTATTATGTGTCACTAACTCCCAATTTACATCCGCCCCATTACTAGGCTCTGTTCGGAAATAGGTCTGGACCTTTATAA
>JBGOTW010000033.1:0-23316 GCA_041476685.1 bacterium
GGACACGCCCATGGCGATCGAGAACCAGGCCAAGCTGTTCAACATCGGCAAGGACGAGCTGCGCCGGCAGCGGGACAGCCGCGTGCCGCTGCAGGGCAAGATGGGCAGCGGCTGGGACGTGGCCTACGCCTCGCTCTTCCTGGCCTCCGACGAGGCGCGGCACATCACGGGCGTGCTGCTGCCGGTGGACGGCGGAATCGGCGCCCGCATCGGGTAGTCCGGCCACCGGCACCCGCACCCTCGCGGGCGGGCCGCTGGCCCCGGTCTACGGGAAGGGGCGGACTCTCCCGCCTTGCAGTCAGGGCGGTGGGTTCGTTTTCGCGTGTTTCGGTATCCGACTGATCCGATGGGTATTCATACGCTGGCGGGCTGCCCGGAGGCGCTGCCGCCCCGGTCTGCAAGCGAATGGTCCGCTGAACCTGCGCCCCAGTAGCATTTTGAACCCGTTCAGCAGCGGACTTGAGGCCGTTGGCCGCCTGGTGAGTGGGCGATCCGGACGCGGTTTCGCCGCCCGGTGGCCGGGACAGGCTGCCCGCACGGACAGTGTCGCAATCGGTCGAGCTGGCTTCCGCCGTTCGGCCCCTCCGCCCGAGTCCGGCATCGTGAATCGGGCACTGCCAGGGCGCGCGCTGGAGGGAACTGGCGCGCCGCGGGGCCAATAGGGCACTGTGGTCGAATGCGGCAATCGCCCTGAGCGGGGCAGGTGGGGCGCATGAGGCGAAAGCGGGAGCGGCGGCAGATGCAGCCAATGGGTCAAGAGCGGGAATCGCCGCGGGAGCGAGGCCGCGCGCGGCAAGGCCCGCCACAACTTTCCAACCTGGAGTGCCGGTCATGGCGCGCGTGAAGCTGTTGTCCCTGGAGGAGATGGACCCCGAGCTGCGGGCGTGGTTCGAGAAGATGCAGTCGCGCGGCTCCGAGATGCTCAACATCTACCGCGTGCTCGCGCACAGCCCGGACCTGTGCCAGACGTACATGCGCTTCGTCAACCGCGTCCTGACCCGGATGAAGCTCGACGCGAAGCTGCGCGAACTGGTGATCCTGCGCGTGGCGCAGTTGACCCGGTCCACCTACGAATACGGGCAGCACCTGGAGATCGCCCGCAGCGCCGGAGTCAGCGAGGAGCAGATCAAGGGCATCGGGCGCTGGAAAGGCTCCAAGCACTTCAGCGCCCGGGAAAAGGCCGTCCTGCAGTACACGGACGAGCTGACGCGGAACATCCGCCCCCAGCCGGCTTCCTTCCGGAAGCTCAAGGCCTTCCTGTCGGAGCGGGAACTCGTCGAGCTGACGCTCACGGTGGGGAACTATGGCGGGCTGGCCCGCTTCCTGGAGGCGCTGCAGGTGGAACTGGAAGACGCGCGGAAGGGAAAAGCGAAGGCAGGTGCAGGGGCTAGATGACGCCCGCGTCCTTCAGGGCGGCGTAGGCGCCCTTGCGATCCACGGTCTTCAGGGCCTGCGTGGACAGCTTCACGCGGACGAACCTCTTCAGCTCGGCCACCCAGATGCGCCGGGTTTGCAGATTCGCCTCGCGCACCGTGTTGGACTTGTTGTTGGCGTGGGACACCTTGTGCCCGTTCTGTCCCGTCTTGCCCGTGATCTCGCAGCGGCGCGACATGGCCTGCTCCTGCCTGGAATTCGGATCGGAAACGGCAAACTGAAACGGTAGCGGGAAACGGGCGGAGGGTCAAGGCGCCCCCGAGCGGGGGAGTGGGTCCATTCGATGAAGGTGCCGTGAACAGCAACGACAGACTCCTCGCATTCGCTCGGAGTGACAAGCATGGTCCTTTCGCGCGCAGCGAAAAATCCGCTGTTGTCTCCATTCCGACCCACTCCTCCGGGCGGAACGGGATCGGTCTCGCGACGCGCCCCCGGCGACGCATTTCCGGTCGCGTCCGCGGGGCAAAGAGGCTAGCATGCGAAACTCGGCGCGGGGGAGTGGACGGTTTGCAGGCCGCGCCGCATTGCCCATTGGGGGGAAGACCATGGCCCGAGCCAACAAGGAGTCCGGCGTCTATCGCGTGACGGAGATCATCGGCACCAGCACGACGTCGTGGGAGGAAGCGGCGCGCAAGGCGGTCGAGACCGCGGGCAAGTCGCTGCGCGACCTGCGCATCGCGGAAGTCTCCAAGCTGGACATGCGGGTCGAGGGCGGCAAGGTCGTGGCCTACCGGGCGCGCATCTCCCTGTCGTTCAAGTACGACGCCTAGGCTGTGTTTGAAATTGCTCTGCAAGGGGCTCTGCCCCTTGCAACCCCGCCAGGGGTATTCAACCCCTGTACCCCAACTCATGCGCTGAAGTCGCGCGTGGCGCGGATTCAGCGCCAAATTCGGGTGCAGGGAGCCCCCGCTCCCTGCTGGGGTGTCCGAGGGGCAAAGCCCCTCGGTGGCTGTATCCAAATGAAGCCTAGTGGCGGAAGGCCTTGTGCCGCCAGGCCGAGATCGCCTCTCTGCGCTGAATATCGCGCTTGCGGTCCGGCTTGGGCTTCGCCGTCGGCGCGGCGCCGGTCTTCCTGCGGGGGCGGCGGGCCCTGGGCTTCGTGGCCTCCGCCGCCTGCTCGGCGTCCGGAATCTTGCCCAGCAGCAGCTCAGCGATCTCCCGCGCCCTGCCTTCGATCAGCACGGTCATCCGCTCCAGCTCGCCCGGATGATGTTTCGTCGGCCGCGACTTCTTGATCATGACGGGTTCCAGTGTGGGTGAGCTTCGCCCCCTTCAGCCCGCGGAGCGCGGAGGGGGAGCGGGTTCGCCAAGTCAATCCCCTTGTCCGATCGAGCCTACCTCTTTCGGCTAAACGGGAAACGGGATGGGGAGCCCGGCAGCCGCCCTTGGGCGGCGAGCCGGTGGCAGCCCCTAGTGCTTGACCGCCGTCTGGATGCCCTCGATGGCGGCCGAGTCCTCCAGGGTGGACAGGTCGCCCGGGTCGCGTCCTTCGGCCATGGCCGTGATGGCGCGGCGGATTACTTTGCCCGAGCGCGTCTTGGGCAGCGCGTTGACCACGTGCACCTCGCGCGGCCGGGCGATCGCGCCGACGACATCGTCCACCTGCTTCTTGATCTCCACTTCCGCCTGCTGGGGCGTGAGCTTGGCATCGTTCTTCAGCACGACGAAGGCCACGACCGCCTGGCCCTTGAGTTCGTCCGCCACGCCCACCGCCGCCACCTCGGCCACCGCGGGATGGCCGCTGATGGCCTCCTCGATCTCCCGCGTGCCGAGCCGGTGCCCGGCGATGTTGATCACCTCGTCCGCGCGGCCCAGCACGAAGAAGTAGCCGTCCTTGTCCTGGATCGCGTAGTCGCCCGTGTAGTAGAGCAGCTCCTTGAAGTGCCCGAAGTAGCTGTCGAGGAAGCGCTGGTCGTCGCCCCAGACCGTGGTCAGGCAGCCCGGCGGCAGGGGCGGCTTCGCCACCAGCACGCCGCGCTCGCCGGCGGGCACGGGCTTGCCCGTCCCGTGCTCCACGACCTTCAGGTCGTAGCCGTACACGGCGAAGGTGGGCGAGCCGGGCTTGATCGGCTGCAGCTCCACTCCCGCGCAGTTCGCCAGCATCGGCCAGCCCGATTCGGTCTGCCAGTAGTGGTCGATCACGACGCGGTCCAGGTTCGCCTTGACCCACTCGTAGCTCGGCGCGTCCAGCGGCTCGCCCGCCAGGTACAGGTAGCGCAGGCTGCTCACGTCGTGCTGGCGCATGAACTTGGGGTCCTGCTTGCGCAGGATGCGTATGGCGGTGGGCGCGGAGAACATCGTGCGCACCTTGTACTTCTCCACGATCCGCCACCACACGCCCGGATCCGGCGTGATGGGCGTGCCCTCGTAGCCGATCGAGGTCATGCCGTAGAAGAGCGGCGCGTAGATGATGTACGAGTGCCCGACGGCCCAGCCGATGTCGGAGGTGGCGAAGTACGTCTCGCCGGGGTTCGCGCCGTAGATGAGCTTCATCGAGGCGTTGAGGGCGACGGCGTGGCCGCCGGTGTCCCGCTGCACGCCCTTGGGCGTGCCCGTCGTGCCGCTGGTGTAGAGGATGTAGGAGGGATGGCTGCTCTCGACCCAGACCGGCTCCACCTGGGCGCCCTGGTGCTTGGCCGCCAGCGCCGCCAGGTCCAGGTCGCGGTCCGCCTGGATCGGGAAGTCCGGGTCCAGCCCGCGGTTGATGTACAGGACGTGCCGGGGCGGGAATTTCGAGTCGGCGATCGCCCGGTCCACGAGCGGCTTGTAGCGCACGGCCTTGCGGCTGCGCATGCCCGCATCCGCCGTGATGAGGAGCTTGGGCTTCGCGTCGTCGATGCGCTGGGCGAGGTTGTGGGGCGCGAATCCGCCGAAGACGACCGAGTGGATCGCCCCCAGCCGCGCGCAGGCCAGGATCGCGACGTGGGATTCCGGGATCATCGGCATGTACACGATGACGCGGTCGCCCTTGCCGACCCCCAGCTCCCGCAGCACCGCGGCGTAGCTCTGCACGGCCTGGAGCAGCTCGCGGTAGGTCATCTCCGTCGTGCGGTCCGTCTCGCTGGAGATCCAGACGATGGCTTTCTGGTCCCCGCGCGTCGCGACGTGCCGGTCCACCGCGTTGTAGCAGGTGTTGGTCTCCCCGCCGACGAACCATTTCGCGAACGGCGGCCGGCTGTAGTCCAGCACCTTCGTGAAGGGCTTGTGCCAGTAGATGCCCTTGGCCTGCTCGGCCCAGAATTCCTCCTTCTGGTCTATCGAACGCCGGAAGAACTTCTCCCAGGTTGCTGTCGCCATCCCTTCCTCCTCCCATAGGCCCGCCGCGCGCCGTCCGAGGGGCGCGCATCGCCCCGCGCCCACCGCTGGGGCGTGCGCGAGGCCAAAAAACCCTGCGCTACTTGCTCATCGCAGCCAGACCGGCCGCGCACACCTGGCCGTCCTGCGGCGCGGTACCGCCGCTGCAGCCGATGGCGCCGATCGTCTTGCCTCCCACCACGACGTTGATGCCACCCTCGGACGGGATGATACCCAGCCCGATGATCGCCATGCGGCCGCTCGCGAGCGCGTCCTCCCACACCTTCGTCGGGCGGCGCAGGCGCGCGGCGGTGCTGGCCTTGCGCAGGGAGATTTCCACGCTTCCGACTTGGCAATCGTCCATGCGCTCCGCCAGGATTTGATTCCCGCCCTCGTCCACCACCGTGATGCACATGCCCACCTTGATCTTGTCGGCCTCGACCTCCGCGGCGGCGACCATCTTCTTCGCCTCGGCGAGCGAGATCGCCTTCTTGTCGAGCCATTGCGCCCGGGCCGCGCCGTTCAGCGTCAGCCCAACGAGCAGCACGCCCAGCAACAGCGCGCCCGCTTTCATCACTCGTGCCATGGTGTCCCCTTCCTTTGTTGTTGAATGGCCTGAAGTCCCGCTGCCCTCCCGCCGGGATGCACCGCGCAGCGGCCAAATGCACCGCGCAGCGGCCAAGTGCACCGCGCAGCGGCCAAGTGCACCGCGCAGCGCCGAATGGACAGCACAGCGCCGGACATGCCTGCACCCGCTCCGCCGGGCCGGCGTTCGGCGCGGCTCGCGTTCCCCACATCCGGTTAGCACAGCCGGGCGGGCGCCGGAAGCGCCAAGTCCTGGCCGGAGCGGCTGGCGCCGCGCCAGGTCCAAGCGGCCTGTTGCTCCGGCTGCCGCTCGCGCTACGATGGGACATGCTTCCCGACCGTCTCACCTTGCAGCCCATCGCCCGCTTCGAAGGGACGCTGGTGTTGCCGGGCTCGAAGAGCCTGTCCAACCGCATCCTGCTGCTGAGCGCGCTCGCCGAAGGGGAGAGCGAGGTGACGCGCGTGCTGGTCAGCGAGGATACCGAGGTCATGCTCGCGGCGCTGCGCAAGCTCGGGATCGCCGTGCGGGATGACGCGGCGCGGACGGATGCGCTGCGGATCAAGGGCGCCGCCGGGCCGTTCCGGGCGCCGGGTGCCGAGCCGGTCGAGCTGTTCCTGGGCAACGCCGGCACGGCGATGCGGCCCCTCACCGCGGTGCTGGCCGCCGGACGGGGGACCTTCGTGCTGCGGGGCGTGCCACGCATGCATGAGCGCCCCATCGGCGACCTGGTGAGCGGGCTCAGGCAGCTCGGCGCGCGCGTGACGTGCCTGGAGCGGGAAGGCTTTCCGCCGCTGCGCATCGAGGCCGCGGGTCTGCCGGGCGGCACGGCCCGCATCAGCGGCGCTACGAGCAGCCAGTTCCTCTCCGCGCTGCTCCTGGCCGCACCCCTGGCCCAAGGGGACGTGACGATCGAGATCGTGGACCGGCTCGTGTCCGCGCCCTATGTTGAGATGACGCTGGCGCTGATGGCGCGCTACGGCGTGCGCGTCACGCGGCGCGAGCCTCTGAGCGAGGGGCGAGCCGGCAGCCCCGAGTCCCCGCTTGCGGGGCGGCGCGACGATGCCGCATTGCGCTTCGAGTTGCGCGCCGGACAGCGCTACCGCTCGCCGGGACGCGTGCTGGTGGAGGGCGACGCGTCGTCGGCGTCCTACTTCCTCGCGGGCGCCGCCATCACGGGCGGCAAGGTGCGCGTGGAGGGCTGCGGCTCGGACAGCCTGCAGGGCGATGCGCGCTTCGTGGAGGTGCTGCAGCGCATGGGCGCGCACGCGCGCGTCGAGCCGGACGCGATCGAGGTGGAGGGCGGCACGACCCTTAAGGGGATTGACGCGGACCTGACGGCGATGCCGGATGCGGCCATGACGCTGGCGGTCGCGGCGCTGTTCGCCCACGGCGCTACGACGCTGCGCGGGATCGGCAACTGGCGCGTGAAGGAGACCGACCGCATGGCCGCCGTGTCCGCAGAACTGGGCAAGCTGGGCGCGCGGACGGAGCTGGGCGCGGACTTTCTCGTCGTGCATCCCCCCGCGCGCATCCGCCCCGCGTCCATCGCCACCTATGACGACCACCGCATGGCGATGGCGTTCTCCCTGGCGGCCTGCGGGGACGCGCCGGTGGTGATCGAGAACCCGGGCTGCGTGGCGAAGACGTTCCCCGGCTACTTCGCCGAGCTGGAGCACCTCACCGTGCCGGCCCAGCGCACGGCATAGCCCGCGCACGGCATAGCCAGCGCACGGCGTAGCCAGCACACGGTGTAGCCCGACCACGCCGTAGCCCGCGCAAGGCGTAGCCAGCACTCGGAGTAGCGCGATGCGTGGCGTAGTCAGCGCACAGCGGAATCCCACTCCGTCAGGAGACTCAGAGTCCATGGCCGTCCCGCGCATGTCACGTGTCCGCCGCATAACCCGCGCCGCGACCCCGGCGCGCGCTTCCGCGGCGCAGTCTTCCCGGGCGGCCCAGCCCAAGGCCGCCCGTGGCCGCGCTGGCCGGGCTCCGGCAGGCCAGTCGCGGACGGGCCGGCGTCCGGGCAGCGAGTCCCCAGGCGGCCGGCCCCTGAGCAACAGAGCGTCCCCGCGGCGTTTCGGGTTCGTGCACCTGGTGGACGCGATCGCCGCGTATGCGAAGAGCGCGCGCTGCGCCAACGACCTGGACCGGATGGTGGTGCTGGAGCGCATGCGGCAGGAGTTCGACAGCGAGCCCGCCACGCTGCTGGGGCGGGGCTTCGACAAGGCGTACCGGCAAGTGATGGAGGGCGTATGAGCGCAGCCACGCACGGGCAGGCGCCGCCAGATCCGCGCGCCCAGCCCGCAGTGATCCTCGCCGCCGGACACGGCGTGCGCATGGGCGGCCCGAAGGTATTCGCCCGCATCGAGGGCGTCACGTTCCTGGAGCGCATCCTGATGCGCGTGCGCGAGGCGGGCTGCCCGGCGATCCTGACGGTGGATGCCGGCTTCCGCGCGCGGGTGGAGGCGCTGCTGGGGACGCTGCCGCCCCTGCCCCTGCGGCTGGTGGACGTGGACGGGACGCGGCCGATGCTGGCTTCGGTGCAGGCGGGCCTGGCCGCGCTCGACGGCACGGCCGAGGGGGCGTGGCTGTGGCCGGTGGACGCGCCGCTGCTGTCGGCGGAGGGCTGGCGGCGGGCGCGCGCGGAGGCCGGCGCCCATTCGGAGCGGATCCTCAAGCTGCGGGCGGGCGGGCGCACGGGGCATCCGCTCTGGCTGCCGCGCTGGGCCTGCACGGCCGTCGCCGAGGGCAGCTGGGCCGACGGGCTGCTGGGCTTTCTCGCCGGCGTCCCCGCCGCGCGCATCGCGCAGCTGGACCTGCCCGGGGAAGCGCTGGGCGACTTCAACACTCCCGCGCAGCTCGCTGCCGCGGGTCACTGATCACTGCAAGCCACAGAGCGCTGCGGGCCACTGAGCGCTGCGGGCCACTGAGCACTGCGGGCCACCGAGCGCTGCGGGCCACTGAGCACTGCGAACCGCTGCCGCCGCCGGCGAGAGAGAGACCCGGTCCGAGCTGACCATGTCTACCCTGAGCGTTCCCTTCATCCGCCAGGCGCTGCTGGCCAAGCCGCGCACGATCCCGCCGCCCGGGCCGGAGCGGCCGCTGGCGTGCGTGGCGCTGGTGCTGGCGGGCACGCCGCAGCAGCCGGCCGTCTGCTTCATTCGCCGCGCGGAGCGCCGCGGCGACCCGTGGAGCGGGCAGACGGCCTTTCCCGGCGGCCGCGCGGACCCCGGCGACGCCTCGGCACAGGCGGTGGCAGAGCGGGAGGCGGCGGAGGAAGTGGGCCTGCACCTGGAGCCGGGCCAGCTCATCGCGCCGCTGATTGAGATGCCTGTGTACGCCGGAGGCAGGGAGATGCGCCATCAGCTGGCGGTATTCGTGTACGCGCTGGACGGCGCGCCGCCGGCACTGACGCCACAGACCGAGGAGGTCGCCCAGGCGCTCTGGGTGCCACTGGAACGCGTCTTCGATCCGGCGAATCGGAGGCGTTATCGCTTCGTGCGCGGGGGCGCGGCGCTGGATTTCCCCGCGCTGGTGATCGACGGGCACATCGTCTGGAGCGTGACCTACCGCGTGCTGGCCGAGCTGGGCGAGCGCGTGGGGCGGCCGCTGCCGCCGGACTGAGTTCGCCTTGGAATGGGCTTCGGGGGACTTCGCGCCTCGGACTCTCCCTGTGGGGAGTATGGAGCCAGTGAATCTTTTCGCCCCGCCGGCGCATTCAACGGTAGGCTGTAAGAGTTGGCAAGGCGGAAAACTCCAGACAAGGAAGCCAGCGGGGGAAGCGGACAGGGATCGGCGGTACGTGCGGGTAATGAAGCCGTGCCCGGACCCGTTGCAGATTGCACGGTGGACCTGGAATCACCGGTGGCCGTGGACCATCCGGCGCGCATCGTGCGGGCGGTCGTGAATGCGCTGGATCCGGCATCGCCAAGCGCGCCGATCCGGGCGGCGCGTGTCGGCCGGGTCGGCCGGCGACTGATCCGCGCGTGCCGATGGCTTTGCGGCTGACCGACACCGGGACGGCGTGGGCAGAGCACGGGCGTTGGACCGCCGGTGTAGGGCGCACGATCCGTACTGCTGGAATTGCGGCGGGGTCGAGGTGAACTTCCACATGCGTTCGGACTTCCGGATGGCCCACATTAAGGTTCCGGGCCGCGCGCCACAGGCGCCGCGGGCGGAGAAGGCCTCCAGGCCGAGCTGACTATGTCCTCCCTGAGCGTTCCCTTCATCCGCCAGGCGTTGTTGGCCAATCCGCGCACGATCCCCCCGCCCGGGCCGGAGCGGCCGCTGGCGTGCGTGGCGCTGGTGCTGGCGGGCACGCCGCAGCAGCCGGCCGTCTGCTTCATCCGGCGCGCGATGCGTCCCGGCGATCCGTGGAGCGGGCACATGGCCTTTCCCGGCGGCCGCGCGGACCCCGGCGACGCCTCGGCCCAGGCGGTGGCAGAGCGGGAGGCGGCGGAGGAGGTGGGCCTGCGCCTGGAGCCCCGCCAGCTCATCGCGCCGCTGACCGAGATGCCCGTGCGCGCGGGCGGCAGGGAGATGCGGATGCAGCTCGCGGCGTTCGTGTACGGGCTGGATGGCGCGCCGCCGGCCCTGACGCCGCAGACCGAGGAGGTCGCCCAGGCGCTCTGGGTGCCCCTGGAACACGTTTTCGATCCGGCCAGCCGGATGCGCTACCGCTTCGAGCGCGGGGGCGCGGTGCTGGATTTCCCCGCGCTGGGAATTGACGGACACATCGTCTGGGGCCTGACCTACCGCGTGCTGGCCGAGCTGGGCGAGCGCGTGGGGCGGCCGCTGCCGCTGAACGAGGAACTCTCACCCTAACATCCCTGCCCGCGGCCTCAGCCCCCCGGCCCCTGCTCCTGCAGAGGCCTTTGCGCAAGGCGGGCAAGGGGCCCGGATTCCGCTCGGACGGTCGAACGGCGCTCGCGCTTTGCGCGAGCCCTCATCCCCCGCCCCTTCTTCGACTGCGCGGAGAAGGGGTGCACAGACGCGGCTAGAGAGGCGAGCTTGCGAGCCGACCCAGCAGCACCGCAGCGAGCTTGCGAGCCGACCCAGCAGCACCGCAGCGAGCTTGCGAGCCGACCCAGCAGCACGGCAGCGAGCCTGCGAGCCGACCCAGCAGCACCGCAGCAGAAGGAACCTCTCTCCGCGCAGTCGGAGAGGGGTCGCCGGTGCCGAGCGCTTGCGCGAGGACCCAGCACATCGGAGCGGCGGGGGTGAGGTTCGCGCTGCGGCAGGCGTCGGCAGGTCCGTCGTTTGGCAATGCATGGGATTGCGCAAAGGTCTCCTCCCAGGTGGCTGAGGAGGCGCGGGCCTAGGCGAATGCCTTCATGCCCCGCTGAATGCCGGGACGGGCGCCCAGCGTGCCCAGCCAACGCGTCAGGTGGGGCAGGTCGCCGGCCTTGTCGATGATCGCCTTGCGGCCCGCCGCCACCGAGTACAGCGCAAGGTCGGCCACCGACAGATCCCCCAGCAAGTAGTCGCGGCCCTTGAGCTGCCCGTCACAGACGCGAAAGTAGGCGAGCAGGCGGTTCTCGAAGTGCGCGATGTTCGAGGGCACCTTCTCCTTCGCCGCGACGGAAAGCTGGAAGATCCCGCCGCTCGTCACCGCGATGTCCGTGCAGGCGTTCAGCATCCACTCCAGCGTCTTGAAGCGCTGCAGACTGTCCTTGGGCAGGAACTTGCCCGTCTTCTCCGCCAGGTAGAGCAGGATCGCGCCGGACTGGCTCAGCGTGATGGGCTTTCCGCCCGGCCCGTCGGGGTCCACGACGACGGGAATCTGGCCCATCGGATTGCGGGCGAGGAATTCCGGCGTGTGCGATTCGCCCTTGACGAGGTCAATCTTGTGCAGGCGATACGGGAGTCCGAATTCTTCCAGGGCGATCACGGCCCGCAGGCCATTGCCCGTTCCGGCGGCATAGAGGTCCATCATGGCGGGAAGTCTCCGCTGGGGTGAAGGGCTTCGCCCAGCCCGGCGGGCTGTGGCGCACGCTCCCGCCTACAGCCTGAGGCGGGCCGATGGCAAGGGGAGGGGTTGCGGCCCCGCCTTCCCCGGCCTCCGCCGGCTGACTTCCAAGACCGTTTCTCACCCTCGCCGCTGCGGCGGCCCGCTGTCCTTCCTCTACTATTGCCCGGACAACAGGGAGACGGTGCCCGGAGGCGGAGAGGGGCCTGGGGATGACGATCTCGAGGGCGATTGTCTGGACAACCAGCGGTCCGGACCACCGGCGGAGGCGAGGCCGCCTACTTCCACCCCAACTCGTTCAGCCGCCGCTGCAGCAGCCCCCGGCTCTCCCGCAGGCCGGTCGCCTGGAGTTCCGTGTGCAAGTCCCGCAGCGGGGTCTGCCCCACCAGGGGCGAGTGCACACGGGTCTTGTGGCGCTGCGGGAGAAGATGGCTGTTGACGAACGCACCCTTCGCCAGCAGGTCCGCGTCGTCCGCCGCCTGGCCCAGGATCTCGTACTCGCGGGTTTCCAGGTCGCAGAAGACCTGCCACAGCAGCGTGTCCTTCATCGCGAGTTCTCCGGGCAAGCAGGTTGCTGAGTTTCAGGCTGCACGCCGCCCGCGCGCGGTGTTTCCCTGTCTCCGTCTCCCCCACCTCCAAGCTAGCCCACTTGGGACACGCCGCTCCATGACCCCGGTCAAGCGGCTCGCGGTCGCGCCCCACGGCCAGTCGCCGCGTGAAGTCATTCGTCCCTCAAGCTTTCCGCCCTCCTTCCGATACCCAGGGTGAACCCGCCGCCGCGTGCCCCTGCGAGGGGCTAGCGCGCCGGCGGACGAGCCATCGTTTGTGCGAGCCGGTCCCGGACGAGTGCCCCGCGCGGGCCGCGAGGCGAGTCCGCGAGCCGAGCCAGCAACACGGCGTGCCTGTCGCCCCGCGCAGGGGCCCCGGGGCTCCGTCCCCTTGTCACGGGGAGGAGTCTCAAGTTCCGGGCGGGCGCGCCGCTACAGAAGGTACAAGCCCCACTCCGGCGGGACAGCGGCGCGCGGGCACGGAGCAAGCAGGGCGCGGAGCAGTCGAGACACGCGGTAGGCGAGATACGGAGCAGGCGTAATTCAGTGCGGGCGGGGAGCGATCGTCATGGCCATGCGCATCAACCACAACATCGCGGCCCTGAACGCGCTCCGCAACCTCAACAAGACGAACGGCGAGATGTCCCAGAGCCTCGAGCGCCTGTCCTCCGGACAGAAGATCAACCGCGCCTCGGACGGCCCGGCCGCCCTCGTCATCTCCGAACAGATGCGCGGCCAGATCGCCTCGGTCAACCAGGCCATCCAGAACTCCGAGTCCTCCGTCTCCATGGTGCAGACCGCGGAGGCGGCGCTGAACGAGGTCAACAACCTGCTCGTTTCGATGCGCCAGCTCGCCATCCACGCGTCCAACGAGGGCGCCAACGACAAGAAGATGCTCGCCGCCGACCAGGCGGAAGTGGACAACGCCCTGGACACCATCGACCGGATCGCCCGCACCAGCCAGTTCGGCACGCGCACGCTGCTCGACGGGAGCAACGGCGCCAACGGCGTGGCGGTGGGCGACGGGCTGGAGTTCGTCGCGGCCAGCCCGCAGACCAAGTCCTCCCCGGCGGACGGCTACACCGTCAACGTCACCCGCTCCGCCACCCGCGCCGAGAAGCACGGCGACCGGATGATCGAGCTCGCCGACCTGATGGGGGACGAGAACAAGCAGCCCTTCAACATCATGATCGAGGAAGGCGGCAAGGGCGTCACCTTCTCACTCGATAACCCGACCGACGGCAAGACCATCCGGGACATGGTGTCCAACCTGCAGAAGACTCCCGACCAGTTCGACGCCGGCAAGGTGATCAAGGACATCCGCTCCATCATCGCCCAGAGCCTGAACCAGAAGGCCATCGAGTCCGGCCTGAAGGTCGAGGTGTACGTGGACAACGCCGCCGGCCAGGACACCGGGCCGCTCAAGGTGCGCCACAAGGAGTTCGGCAGCCGGCCCACGTTCTTCGTGGCCAGCAGCGCCGCCGGCGTGCTCAGCCACGAGACGGCGAAGTTCGAGGAGGCCATCCGCGGCCACGACGTCGAAGGCACGATCGACGGGAAGATCGGCACGGGCTACGGCGAGGAGCTGCACGGCGCGGCCAACACGCCCGTGGAGGGTCTCGTGCTGCGCTTTGCCGGCGCGCGGATGGAGCGGGTGCGCCTGCCGAAGTTCCTTCCCGCCGGCGGCTCCCTGGCGCCCAATCCGGAGGTCAAGGATCTGGCCCGCATGGCCCCGCCGCAGCCCGGCGCGCGGCCAGTCAGCCGCGAGGAGGAGGGCGAGTCCGTCGTCTACACCTGGGAGCTGCCGCAGGACGTGTCGGCGGACGTCGAGGGCTACGTCCACGTCAGCCAGAACTCGCTCAACTTCCAGGTCGGCCCGACGCGCGGGCAGCAGGTGCGCATCTCGCTCATCGACGCGAAGAGCGACCGCCTCGCGACGGGCGTGAAGAACCAGAGCGGCTTCCGCAGCCTGCGGGAGATCAACGTGACCGGCGCCCAGGGGGCGCAGGACGCGATGCTGCTGGTGGACGACGCGATCAACTCGGTCTCCTCGGTGCGCGCCAACCTGGGTGCGTTCCAGAAGAACACGCTGCAGAGCAACACCAACGGCTTGCGCATCGCCCACGAGAACCTGACGAGCGCGGAGTCGAACCTGCGGGATGCGGACATGGCCGAGGAAATGAGCCACTTCACCCGCAACCAGATCATGCTCCAGTCGGGCGTGGCGATGCTGGCGCAGGCGAATCAGACGCCGCGCTCGGTGCTGCAGTTGCTGGAAGCGCGTGGCGGATAACGCCGCCCCTGCGGCCGCCGGCGGCGGCGGAGCGCTGGAATGGTTCTTGAACACATGGACGGTGCAGCTTTGGCCGTGCCCGGGCTGGAAAGAAGTTCAATGATCGCAACCGTTTAGGAGAACGCGGGGAGGGCAGAATTTTCCGGTGCGGACGGGCTACCCGTCCGGCCAGCGCCGAGCGTGTGCCTGCTCCCTGTCGGGCTCCAAGGACCCCTGAAGCGTCATGGCTCAGAACAAGATCAACCCCGCCGCGCCCCGCACGTCGCCGCCCGCTGCCCAGCAGCCGGCCCAGGCGGCCCAGCAGGGGCAGCGCCAGCAGGCTCCCAAGGGCGCCCAGCCCGCGGGGGCGAAGGGACGCGAGCTGACGCGGCGCGACATCAATCGCCTGCCGGGCCTGGGCTCGGGCCTCAATACCGACCAGACCATCGAGGCCCTCATCGCCGTGGAGCGCAAGCGCCTGGAGCCGGTGCAGCAGGAGAAGGTGCAGCGCCAACTCGAGCTGGAATCCTTCAACATGGTGAAGGGACAGCTGGAGAAGGTGCAGGAAACCTCGCGCTCCCTGGCCAGCCGCGCCACCTGGGAAGGCAAGATCGTCGAGTCGAGCAACGAGGACGTGGTCAAGGCGACGGCCACCGCCGGCGCGAAGCCCGGCAAGTACACCATGATCGTGGACAAGCTCGCGCTCAACCACCAGATCGCCTCGCAGGGCTACGACTCCCAGGATGCCCAGGTCGGCACGGGCCGCTTCCACATCACCGTCGGCGAGGGCACGGCCATCAACGTCACGGTGGACGCGGCGAACAATACCCTCACCGGGCTGAAGGACGCGATCAATACGGCCACCCAGGAAGTGCAGGCCTCGATCATCAAGACCGGCAACCGCGAGAAGCCCTATCAGCTCGTCCTGACGAGCCAGAAGACCGGCGCCATCGGGCGCGTCAAGCCCGAGGTGGAACTCAAGGGCGGCACCGCGCCCCTGTTCGTGAACTCGGTCGAGGAGCCCTCGAAGTGGAAGGGCGTGGGCGAGGAGTCCAAGGTCGGCGGAGCGCAGGGCGGCGCGGGCTCGTCCAGCGTCATCGCGCGCATCGTCGGCGACTACAAGGGCGACAAGGATCGCACCTTCACCCTCTCCGTCGTCCAGGACGGCGTGATCGGAGGGGACAAGCAGGTGCAGATCCGCTGGAAGGACAACACGGGCCGCTCCGGGCTGATCCAGCTCGACAAGCTCAACTATTCTCCCGGCACGCCGGTGGAACTGGACGATGGCCTCGCGGTCATCTTCAGCCAGGGGCAGGTGATCGTCGGCGACAGCTTCACCTTCAATGCCCGCACCGCGCGCTCCGACCTGTCCTGGTGGCTGGCGGACGAGGATCGCAAGCCCAGCTACACGCAGCCGTCCAGTTGGAGCCGGCAGCAGACCTATGGGGGACCGGTCATCGAGGGCCCGTATACGGGCAAGGACGAGCAGACCTTCACCCTCACCGTGCAGGGCTCCGGTCAGATCGGATCCGCCTCGAAACTCGATGTGCAGTGGAAATCGTCCTCGGGCGAGACGGGCCTGCTCAACATCGGCGACGGCTACACTGCGGGCGGAAAGCTGGGCTTGTCCGACGGCGTCACCGTCACGCTTAACCAAGGCGTGCTCAGCGAGGGCCAGCAGGCCACGTTCAAGGTCACGCCGGAGAAACACAGCGGGAAGTGGTGGCTGAGCGACAAGGAGCGCAAGATCCCCGCCCAGGTGCTCGACGTCAGCAACTGGAGCGTCAAGGAGGAAAAGGGCGCGGTGGGCGGACAAATGCCCGAGCTGCCCCTGGAAGCAGGCCCGCGCACGAGCAACACCAAGGTCGCCGTTGCCGGCACGTACACCGGCGACGAGTCCAAGGTCTATACGTTCTCGGCCAAGGCCGATGGCGCCATCAGCACCACGCGCGGCTTGCAGCTCCACTGGGAGGACGACAAGGGCAATAGCGGAGAGGTTGCGGCCGGTGACGGCTACACGGCCGGCACGCCGCTCCCGTTCGATGCCGGGTTGACCGTGGCCTTCGGGGCCGGCCGGGTGTTCAAGGGCGACTCCTTCACCGTGCGCACCCGTACCGCGACCATTCAGCCGCCCCAGGACGCGCAACTGCGCTTCGGCGCGACCGAGCTAGGCGGCGGGCTGGAGATCACGAGCCCGACCAACGACATGGAGAACGTCATCGAGGGCGTGAAGCTGACGCTGTCCTCGACCAATCCCAAGCCGGTGACGGTCACCATCCGGGGCGACACGGACAAGGCGAACGGCGCCATCGCCTCCTTTGTCAACCAGGTGAACGACCTGGAAGCCCTGATCGGCGAGCTCACCAAGTTCGACAAGGAGAACAACTACGTCGGGCCGCTGCAGGCCAACCGGGAAGTGACCGACCTGCGCAACCGGCTGACGGAGCTGGTGGTGGACCCGATTCCGGGTCTGCCGAAGACCAGCAACATGGTCTTCGGACTCGGCATCAAGCTCAACGACAAGGGCATGTTCGTGGTGGACGAGGACATGCTGCGCCAGAAGGTGGAAAAGGATTTCGCCGCCGTCGCGGACCTGTTCCGGGACAAGGGCGATTCGAACAACAGCAACGTCGCTTTCGTCGGCATGTCCGACAAGACGCGCATCAGCGCGGACGGCTATCCGGTGAAGATCGCCCAGGCCGCCTCCCAGGCCTCGTATGAGTCTGCGGAGCTGCACGAGCCGATCATCATCGACAACACGAATAACCGCATCGTGGTGGACGTGGACGGCAAGCGCTCGGACGAGATCGTGATCGAGCCCAAGGTCTACTCGCTGGCCGAGTATGCGCGCACGCTGCAGAACAAGATCACCAACGACAAGCAGGTGGGCGAGCGCGGCGTGCGCGTCACACAGGTGGGCAACCGCATCCACGTGCAGTCGGGCCGGTTCGGCAAGGGCAGCAACGTCGCCTTTCTCGCCTCCGGCAACCGCGTCAAGGCAGGCGAGGGCCTGCTCGACGGAACGACGAATCCCGGCAAGGACGTCGAGGGCACCATCGCCGGCCAGGAAGCGGAGGGAAACGGCCAGCTCCTGAAGGCCAAGGACGGCTCGCAGAACGTGGGCGGGCTGCGCCTGCTGGTCAAGCTCAACGAGCACCAGCTCAACGCCAAGGGCCCGGACGCCATGATCAAGATCACCCGCGGCGTCGCCAGCCGGGTGTCCCAGTTCGTCAATGGCGAGATGGATCCGTTCAAGGGCGAGATCAAGCACGCCACCGACAACCTGCGCTCGCAGATCACGAATATCGACACGCAGCTGGGACGCCTGGAGGATCGCATCGAGGCCAAGCGCAAGGGCCTCCAGGAGAAATTCACCCGGCTCGAGTCGCAGATGGCGAAGCTGAAGAGCCAGCAGAACTACATGTCCGGCCAGCTCGCGCAGCTTGGATCGGGCGGCGGCGGAGGCAACCTGGTGACGAAAATGCTCGGATAGCCCCCTGCGCGCCGGCCGGCAGCGCGGCCCACGGTCGCGAGCTGCGGCGGCAGGGATGGCTCCCGGGAGGGTGGCACGATGGGTCGGGCCGGGCTGACAGCCCGTCCCCATGAGCGTCAGGCGAAGGAGAGAGCGATGTTGAAAGGATACGGAGCGTATTCCCAGGCCTATCAAAAGGCCGCGGTGAACACGGTGGACCAGCGCAAGCTGATCCTGATGCTCTACGACGGAGCCATCAAGTTCCTCTCCCACGCCATCGAGAAGATGGACAAGGGCGAGGTCTATGAGGCCCACACGAACCTGATCAAGGGCAAGAGCATCATCGCCGAGCTGCTGGCCTCGCTCAACCTGGATAACGGCGGCGACATCGCGCGCAACCTGCAGCGCCTCTACGCCTACATGTTCAACGAGCTGATCGACGCGAACCTGAACAAGGACTCGCAGCGCGTGCAGGGCGTGGTGCACCTGCTGAAGGAGCTGCGCACGGCCTGGCAGAATCTCAAGAGCGGCTCGGCGCCCCAGGCGCCCGCCGCGCAGGGCACGGGCGCGGAGGCTCAGGCGGCGCCCGCGGCTCAGCCGGCGCAATCGGGAACGCAGGTGCCGGGGACGATTCAGGTGAAGCGGATCCAGGTCAAGGGATGACGCGTTCCCGGAAACGGCCGGGCGCGGTGGGACACTCGATAGCTGGAGGACGCCATGCAGCAACGGTCACTGTACACGGCATACAAGAATACCGGCGTCCAGACGGCGGACCAACGGACGCTGATCCTGATGCTGTACGACGGATTGAACCGCTTCCTGCAGAAAGCGATCGTCAAGATCGAGGCGCGGGAGATCGAGGCCGCCCACAACTACCTGGTGCGCAGCAGGGAGATCGTGGCCGAGCTGCTGGCGACGCTGCGTCCGGAGAAGGCGGGAGAGATCGGGACGAATCTGAAGCGCCTGTACGTGTACGCGTTCAACCGCATCGTGGAAGCCAACCTGCGCAAGGATCCGGAGGCGGTGCGCGAGGTGATGAAGATCATCTCCACCTTGCGCGAGGGCTGGATGAACGCGAAGCCGGCCGCGGTCAAGGAGGAGCCGGCCGGAAAAGAGCCGCGGCGGGTCAACGTGCACGGCTAGAGCGCGGGAATTGAGCGCGCAGGGAGCGGCTGCAAGGCAGGGACGTTGGAGCGATTCGGCTTCAGGACAAGCGGACCGGGCTCGGTAGGCCCGGTTCCCTTGGCGTGATGCCGAAACCGCCTCCCGGGAAGACGAGTCCGTCTTCCGCTGCGGGTGGCACGGGTCCCCGGGACTGGGGATGCGGCGCACTGGAATACGGTAAACCGGCGGGCGCGCTTGCATGAGCACGGCGGCCGGTGAAGGCGTTGGCCCACTGCCCTGAGCTGCGGCCCGGGACGGAGGCGCGGGAGTCTGCCTCCGCACGGCCAGCCGTTCCGGCGTACGTCCCAAGAGGGGACGTCCGGACGGCGTGCGGCACGGGGCGATAGTCCATGGATGGGCCTGGGGCCAGGAGTGCACAAGGGGCAGACGGACGATTCGCGCGGTCTGTCGCCGCCGGATCTGTCCCCGGAAGGGATGCAGGCCATGTGCCAGGCGGGATAAGCCTGACGCGGGCCGGCGCCTCGCGGAAGCGAGCTGCCCGCAGGAGACAGCGAACCCAGCGGACGGGCACGGGCGCTCGGCCGACGGCTGCGCGGCGGACGCCAGTGGCGTTCCCGGTGCGGCCGCGGCTCACTGCCCGCGACGCTCCGGTATCGGTTGCGCGGAAGCGAAGCCCGCTCCCGCCAGGCCGTCGTACCGGACGCAAGGGTGTCGTTTGCCCGCGGCACGGTCCAGTCACAGGGCCGCGCGGGAGCCATGCCGGCAGGGAAGCCACAGGGCGTCTGAGCGTATGAATAGACGTCCATGAGAAATAAGAGAGCTATTTTTATCCTATCCAGGCCCGCCGACAGGGGGGCTGCGGAGGGAGGCCCGCGCGCCCAGGTACGGGCGGTGCGGACTGCGAACCATGCGTGAAGGGAAGCGCGTAATTCCTACAAGGAGGTAACCATGGGAGCCCTGGTCATCAACCACAACGCCCAGGCGATCAATACGCACCGGAACCTGATGAACGTGGATCGGGATCTGAAGACGAGCCTGGAACACTTGTCGTCGGGCCTGAAGATCGTGCGTGCCGCCGACGGACCCGCCACGCTCATGATCTCCGAGCAGATGCGGGCGCAGGTGGCCTCCGTCGTTCAGGCCATCCGCAACAGCGAGACGTCGGTGTCGATGGTGCAAACGACGGAATCCGCCCTGGACGAGATGAACAAGCTGCTGGTGGGCGTGCGCCAGCTCTCGATTCATGCGGCCAACGAAGGCGCCAACGACCGGAACATGCTCGAAGCCGACCAGGCCGAGATCAAGAACGCCCTCGAATCCATCGACCGGATCGCGCAGTTCGCGCAGTTCGGCACGCGCAAGATCCTCGACGGCAGCAACGGCGTGTCCGGGCTGGCCGCGGGCAAGGGCCTGACCTTCGTGAAGGCGTCCACCAATACGCGCACGTCGCCCGACGCGGGCTACGAGGTGCGTGTGAGCCAGGTGGCCAGCAAGGCGGAGATGACGGGCACCGTTCCGCTCAGCAAGGATCTGATCGAGTCCGGCGTCACGCTGAGCGTGCAGGAAGGCGGGCGGGTGGCGTCGTACACCACGCGCAAGGGCGAAGACGCCATCACCGTCGTGCACAACCTGCAATCCCAGGTGGACCTTTCCGGACTGCGCCTGAAGATCGGCACGACCGACGACGGACGGCTGACCGTCCAGCACCAGGATTACGGCGCGGACGCGAAGTTCGTCGTCGTCTCCTCGACCGCCGGCGTGCTCTCCCAGGAGGAAGGGATTCCCCTGGCCGTGCAGAACGGCAAGGACATCACCGGCACCATCAACAACCAGCTCACCTTCGGCAAGGGTCGCATCCTCATGGCTGCCCCCGGCACGGAACCCGACGGCCTGCAAGTGCTCTACGAGGGTGCGCAGCCCCAGGATGCCCAGGCCGCGGTGGGCCGCATCAGCGTCACCCAGAACTCGCTGGTATTCCAGGTCGGGCCGAATGTCGGCCAGCGGGTGCGCATCGCGCTCAATGCGCTCTCCACGCGCACGCTGGGATTGAACATTCCCAACGAGAGCAAGTTCCAGAACCTGTCGGATGTGGACGTGCGCAACGCCCAGGGGGCCCAGGACACGATGAAGCTGGTGGACCGGGCCATCGACGACCTGAACGTCGTGCGCGGGAACCTGGGTGCGATCCAGAAGAACGCGCTGGAGTCCAACCTGCGCAGCCTGCACGTCGCGCAGGAGGAGCTCACCAGCGCCGAGTCGGTGGTGCGGGACGCGGATATGGCTGAAGAGATCAGCACGTTCACGCGCAACCAGATCATCCTGCAGTCCGCCACGGCGATGCTGGGCCATGCGAATCAGGTTCCGCGCAACATCCTCGCCCTGCTGGAAAAGTCGTAGGCGGCAGGGGCGGGGTGAACAGGGACGCCCGCCAGTGACCGGGGCGTCCAGCCCGGCGACTGGATGAGCAGCGCTCGCCGTCGCGGACAGATGCTGGCGCGACGCACAGGGCGCATACCGGAGGCCGCGGGCAGACGCGGACACGGATTGAACGGACGCACCCAGGGCCGCAGCGGGTTTCGGCAGCGCCGAACAGGTGGAGCCACAAGACGCAGCCCGCGGGAAGGACGGTGCGGGGAAGGACAGTGCGGGCAAGGAAGGTGCGGGCCGGGACTGGGCACGACAGGAGGTCTCGCTGGCTGGCCACACGATGTGGCTTCACACCCGGCACGCGACCCGGAGCGAGCGGTCGGCGCGTCGGAGCGAACGCGGGTGAAAGTCACCCGGATAGGGGACGAGGCGGCGCTTGCGCGAGCAAGCGGCGCCAGCCGGATCCGATACCGGACACGGAGCGGGGATGGAATCGCTGAGCGGTCCGGATAGCCGCGCGGATGGATTCGCGCGTCACTGGCGGACACCGTCCGCATGGCATGAGGCCGCCGCGGAGCGGAACCATCCCGATCGACCGGCACCGGCGGATTGCGGTGGCCGGTCACGGGCTCCGGGCAAGGAGTACAGGGGTCGGATTCCGGAGGAGTCCAATCCAGGCTTGCCGGCACATCACGGCGGGGAGCGCCGTAGCGGCTGGTTGCTTTCGGCGGAACGGGCCCCGGCGGAACGGCTGCCGGCGTGAAGAATCCCGGCGGGAATTCGCCGGGGTAGGACGAACCGGTCAACGGGTCGGGGGCGAATCGTCCCGACCGGACAGGAATGCCCCACCCGGAGTCGGCGAAGAACCCCGGGCGGGGTGCGAATCACCACGGTGTTTGCACGAAGCAAGGATTGCGCCAGTACCTTGAGACGGGAGCAATGCCATGACCCCCACCATCCCCATGCATCAGGCGAGGCCCGTGCGGGCCGGTCCGGGATGGCCCGAGGCGCCAGGTCTCCCGGACAGCCCGGCCGCGCGGATTCCGAAGCCGGGGGGCTGGCTGAAGTTCGACGTCGGCCTGCTGCACCCTGAGCAGGCGGTGCGCAACCTGGAGACGAGCGTATCGCTGCTTCAGACGGCCGGCCACGCCGTGCAGGAGATTGACGCCCTGATCAGCCGGATGCTCCGGCAGGTCAATCAGGCCTGGCGCGAAGGTGACCGGGCCGAACCGCCGCCCGCGGAGCTGGGCGAGGAACTGGAGCACGTCCTGCACCAGGTGGACGAGCTGGTGCGCCGCTGCCGCTTCCACGGGCGGGGCCTGCTCGACGGGCAGTCCGGCGTGGCCGGGCTCGGCCGGGGCGTGGTCTTTGTCCGCGGCGGTCCGAATACCGCGACCTCGCCGCCCGAAGGCTTCGAAGTGCGGATTGTCGCATTCCCTGCCCGGGCCGCAATCACGGGCGGGGTGACGCTGCACGAGGATTGGCTGCGTGTGGAGCAGGAGGTGTTCCTGGCGGAGGGCGACCGCTATGTGCGTTGCGCGCCCAAGGCGGGAGATGGCGTTCCGGAATTCCTGGCGCGACTGCAGGCAGCGGTGCTGGCAGAGGGCCTGGATCTGGAAGTCGGGATCACGCAGCAAAGGCGGTTGATCGTGCGTCACAACCAGTACGGCTCGCACTTCAAGTTCAAGGGGAGCAGCCGCAAGACGCCCATCCTGTCGAAACGGCCGGGCAAGATCGAATGGAGCCGGCCCGGACGGGACATCCACGGGACGCTGGACGGCGAGTCTGCCTTCGGCATCGGCCGGATGCTGGTGGGATACCTGGACAACACCCGCAGCAGCGAATTGGCGGTGCTGTGGCGGGGCGGTGCAATGGTCAGCAGTCAGACCGCGCGCGTCCATGTGGTGCAGAACGGGATCGTGTTCCAGGACCGGCAGGACATGCATCAGCCCCTCGTGCGGCTCACCCTGCCTTCGCTCTACTCGTACCAGCTCGGATCGTGGCTGGAGACACGCAGCGGCTTTCAGGGGCTCGGTGATGTCAAAGTGACGACCTGGCCGCAGGTGCAAGACACGCTCAACCTGCTTTTTGCCGTCTCGTGCGAACTGGAAGACTGGCGGGAGCGGCTGGACGGCTGGATCCGGCGTTACCAGAACCAGGCGCTGCGGTTCCTCCGCCAGAGCGGACAGGCCGCGGGCGTCTCTCCCGCCGAGGACGGGCAGGCCGAGCGGGCCGAGGACATGGCGCGCC
>JBGOTW010000034.1:0-23277 GCA_041476685.1 bacterium
CCCGTCCCAGAGGCGCAGGCGCAGCTTGATCGTTCCGTCTTCGCTCAACCGGCGCTCCTCGACCTCCGGCAGGCGCGGCCGGATTTGCTGACGCAGCCTAGCCGTGAGCTGGCGCCCCAGCTCGGGCACCAGGGCCGGGTCCGCGTTGCCCGTGCGGTGCAGGCTGCGGAACCAGCGCAGCGCGTGTACCGGCGCACCGCCCAGTTCCCGCACGCGCGCCTCCAGGGCCGGGTAGGGCAGCGCGAAGGGGTCAAAGACAGATGCGGAAGGGTTCATGGCGGAGTGAAGTTGCAGCGAGATACGTGACAGGCGGCGGCCGCACAAGCTGGACTGGCACACCGCCCGGACGTCCCGGCAGGAGGTAGCGTCCCCGCGCGTTAGTCCGCGCCGCCGGGAAGTTCGGCCGTCGCGAGCGCCCGGGCACGCAGCTTAGCCTCGATCATCACGCTGCCGTTGACCGCCAGCATCTCCGGCAGGCGCCGCGCCCACTGCTCCTCGTACGGATCGAGCCGCTTGTCGGCGAAGATGACCTGCCACACCATCACCAGCAGCTCCAGCTTCTGGTCCGGCGAGCAGGTGCGCCGCAGGTAATGGGTAAAGGGCCACAGGTCGCCCGTCGTCGTGCGCTCCTGGCGCGTCCTGGCCAGCAGCTCGTCCAGCGCGGCCTCGTCCAGTGCGTAGCGCTCCTTCAGCAGGGAGCGCACGAGCGCCTGCTCCTCCGGCGGGCTCTGCTGGTCCACCTCGCTCGCCTCCAGCAGGAGCGCGCACACGGCGGTGGCCGGATCGGTCTGGAACTCGGTCATGCGCCGGCCCTGCTGGCCGGAGGACCAAAGCGCCTTGAGCTTATCGATCATGCCTTCCTCGGATCCGTCGCTGCTTTGGTCCGTCCATGCGCTCGTCCGTCCATGCCCTTATCCGTCCGTGCTCTCGAGCTCCTGCCCTGCGGCGGGAGGTTCGCGCCACCTGAATCCATGGAGGAAGCAAAGCGCGCCGGGGTTCAGCGGCGCCCCGGCGTGGATCGCGCGCGCACCGCCTCGTCCAGCTCCGCTAGCTCCGTTTCGTATCCACCCTGGAGGATCGGGAAGCGGCACCAGGTGCGCGGATCGAGATTCTCGTCGTCGAGGTGGAAGGACGGGGCGAGTCGCTCGCGCTTCCACTGGGAGCGGCTCCAGAGCGTGAAGAAGCGAGCCACGCAGGCGGCCGCCCGGTCGGCCGTCAGCGTCAGGTCCGGGAATGGGGTCGCGAGGAGGTGCCGCCAGACCTCCACCGGCGCCATGCGATCCCGGATCGCCGCGCGCTCGATGGCGTCCAGCACGACGTAGGGCATCAGGTCCCGCTCGTCCTGCTGGCCCGCCGCGGGGGGGCGCAGCTCGGCCGTCGGGGCCTGGCGATTGACCGCCGCGAGCACGGGGAGCGGCCCCAGCCCGGCGCAGCCCGTGCGCTCCATGCGCTCCAGCCAGTGGCGCAGGAACGTCTTGTTCGCCCCGGCGATCGGTGCCAGTCCGCCCGCGGTGTCCCCGTCCATGGTGGCGTAGCCCACGCCGATCTCGCTGCGGTTGCTCGTCGTGACCAGGAGAAACCCCTTCAGGTTCGCCAGCAGCCACACGCCCGGGGCGCGGGCGCGGGCCTGGACGTTCTGGCGCGCCAGGTCGTCGGCTTCCCAGGACAGCGACCGACCCAGCGCATGTTCCGCCAGGCGTTCGTAGCCGTCCACGAGCCCCTGCACGTCGAACTCGACGTGGTGGCTGCCGATCTGCTCGGCCAGGCCGCGCGCCGCATTGCGGGTCTCCGCCGAGGACTGCGCCGTGGCCTGGTACACGGTCATGAGCAGGTGCCGGACGAGCGCGCGCGCATGCGCGGTGCCTCCGGCGGGACCGAGGCCGCCAACAGAACCCTCGCCGCCGGCTGGACCCGCGCCATTGGGCTGCGGCAGGTCCGCGATGTGCGCAAGCTGCTGCCGGAATCCGCCCCAGCCCAGCTCGGACAGCGCGCGCTGCACCATCGCCCAGACGAGCACCGCGCAGGTCGAGCTGTCCACGCCGCCGCTGAGGGAGACCAGGTAGCCATGCGAGCGGCTCTTGCGCAGGTAGTCCCATAGCCCCAGGCTAACCGCGCGCGCGAACTCCTCGTCGCGCGCCATGGGCTGGGGCCGGACGGCCTCGCGCGCGGCGCCCCCCGCGCCTTCGGACAGCGCCCGAAACGCGCGCACCTCGTCCTCCGGGGGCTGCGCCGGAGCGAACGGCACGGACACCGTGTGCGTCGATCCGGCGGGCTCGGCGACGGGATAGGTAAGCCGGCGGCGCTCCAGGCGCAGGGCGTCCAGGTCCACCAGGGCCGTCGCCAGGCCGACCTCGCGGAACGAGAAGCGCGGATTCTCCGCCAGCAGCCGACCGTTGCATGCAAGCACGACGGCCCCGTCGAAGATCAGCCGCCCCGACTCGTTGCCCGCCAGGTTCGCGAATAGATAGGCCGAGTGGGCGACACGGGAGCCTTCGGCAACGATCCCCTGCAGGGTCGCGTACTTGTCGAAGGCAAAGTGGCTCGCGCTGGGATTGAGCAGAATCTCGGCCGCCTGGCCCGGCCCGCCGCCGCCCAGCCTGTCGCGCGCCCAGGCGTCCTCGCAGATCTCGAATCCGACCCGCACGCCGCCCAGGTCGAACACCAGGTCCCCGATCGGGACGCGCTCGCCCTCCAGCGCGACGGTGCCGCGGGTGCCCGCCGGCCAGGCCTGGAACCAGCGCGGCTCGTAGTACACGCCGTATCCGGCCAGCACGCGCTTGGCGGCGAAGCCCGCGAGCCGTCCGTCCACGACCAGCGCCGCGCAATTGTACAAGTGCCCGTCGTGGACGACGGGCAGGCCCACGGCCGCGGCGATCCCCGCCGTGTGCGGCAGCAGCTCCCGCAGGCTGGCGAGGGACTGCCGCGCGACGGCCGCGCCGTGAAAGGCGTCCTCGCAGCCGTAGCCGGAAATGCACAGCTCCGGCAGGCAGAGCACGCGCACGCCCTGGCGCCGGGCCTCGGCCAGCGCCGCGACGATGCGGCGGGCATTGCCGACCCAGTCCAGCGGCGTCTGGTTCAGGGCCGCGCCTCCCACCTTCACATAGCGCTGCTCGCTCATGGGCGCTTCGCGGTTGCGGACAACGCGGTTGCGGAAAACGGGGTCGCGGAAAACGCGGTTGCGGATTCCGGCGCCGCGGATTCCTGCGCTGCGGACCTCAGCGGCCGTTGGCCTGGGCCAGCTCGCGCTGCTCCTGGATCATAGCCTCCCGGATGCCGTGCAAGCGGGGACTGAGACCCACCGGGTAGATGTGAGGATACTCCAGCCGTTTGTGGCTGTCGTCGAGGCGGGCGAGCTGATCCTTGGCGCGCTGCTGCACTTGCGTCAGGGTCGGCAGCGCTGTCACCAGCCGGCCGCGCTCGAAGATTCGGCTCAGCAGCGGCTCATGCGTATCGAAGCGCGACAGCCGCTTGGTCTTGGTGGCGTCGTTGGGATCCACGATCATCCCCACCTCGCCGGGATCTTCCGTCCAGTCCATGATGGCGTCGGCGGCGAAGCGTCCGTCGCCGTCCTGGTAGCGGTACACCTGATGCAGTCCCGGCACGCTCATCTTGATGCGCTGCTCGGAGAGCTTGAGCTTGTAGCGCCATTCGCCCGTACCCGCTGCCCGCACCGCGGAGAGCTTGTAGACCCCGGAGAGCGCCGGCTCGTCGAAGGCGGTGACGAGCTTGGTGCCGACGCCCCAGACGCTGATGCGGGCGCCTTGGTCCTTCAGGCTGCGGATCACGTACTCGTCGAGCTCGTTGCTGGCGAGGATGATGGCGTCGGTCAGCCCCGCCTCGTCGAGCATGCGCCGGGCCTGGATCGAGAAGTAGGCGAGGTCGCCGCTGTCCAGGCGGATGCCGACGAGCTTGTGGCCCTCCTCCTTCAGCTTCAGCCCGACGGCGATCGCGTTCTGGATGCCCTTCAGCGTGCCGTAGGTATCCACGAGGAACACGCTGTCGTCCGGATGGCTGCGCGCGTAGGCCTCGAACGCCTCCCGCTCGGTGTCGAAGGCCATCACCCAGCTATGGGCGTGCGTGCCAAAGACGGGAATGCCCAGCAGCTTGCCGGCGAGCACGTTGGCGCTGCCGACGCATCCGCCCACGAAGGCCGCCCGGCTGGCGGAAAGCCCACCGTCGAGACCCTGCGCCCGCCGCAGCCCGAACTCGATCACCGGCTCTCCCTGCGCCGCCAGGCAGATGCGCGCCGCCTTCGTCGCCACCAGCGTCTGGAAGTTGAGCGTGTTGAGCAGCACCGTCTCGAGCAGCTGTGCCTGCAGAATGGGCCCCTGCACGCGCACGAGCGGTTCGTAGGGAAACACCACCGTCCCTTCGGGAACCGCGCTCATGTCGCAGCTGAACCGCAGCGCTTCCAGGTAGCGCAGGAAGCGCTCCTCGAACACGGGCTGAGCCGTCCGGCCCTTGAGGCTGCCGAGGTAGGTCAGGTCGCTGGAGGAGAACTGTAGCTGCCGCAGGACGCCCGCCAGGGTTTCCAGCCCCGCCATCACCGCGTAGGCGCCGTTGAACGGGCAGCGCCGGAAGTACATGTCGAACGCGGCTTCACGCTCCGCGATCTCGCACTTCCAATACCCCTGCGCCATCGTCAGCTGATACAGATCCGTGGCGAGGATCGGGGATTCGCCGTCGCGCAGCAAGTGTTCAAGCATGGGGACGGAAAGGGTGAAGGGGTCGGGCGGTCGCGCACAATCCCGCTGATCTGCAGCAGGCTAGCACAGATTCGCCGGCCGCTCGGCATGGGAGCAATCGAGGCTGCGGGAGGTTTCCGCAGGAGGGGCTCGTCACCCGGAGTAGACGTTGATGCGGATCGCCAGCAACACTCCGCCGGACTCCAGCGTGGTCGTGCCGCCGCCCTGGCGCGTGATCTCGTAGCCGTCCGCCTGGTAGGACACGATGAACGTGACCGAGCGGGCCAGCCACAGCTCCACGCCCGCGAAGGCAAAGGCCCCGGGTCCCGTGCCGGAGGTCTTGCCGGTCCTGCTGCCCGGATAGCGGTAGTCCACGTCGTAGTCGAGCGCCGCGATCCCGCCGCCGACGAAGGGCACGAGGAGCTTGCGCGGCCGCCGGCCGAAGAAATAGAGCAGGCCCGACTGCAGCGTCGTGGTGTTCGCGTGAATCATGTAGTCGGTGCCCGCGACGGTCTGCGTGCCGTCGGTGGCCGTGTAGGCCCCGCCGAGCGTCCAGAGCAGGTCGTCCACGAACTCGTAGCCCCAGCGCGCGCCGATCGTCGTGCCCTGGGACAAGGCGTTGTCGATCGCGACGAGGCTGCTGCCGACGTAGATCAGCGTCTGCGTATCGCCCTCGCGCGCGCTCGCCGCGCTGAACGCGCCGCTCCCCAGGAGCAGCAAGGCCGGCAAGACAAGGCGCAGGCCGGCGCGGAAAGCTGCGCCGCGCAGGCCGGGCGGCTGGCGTGGATGACCGTGGCTCATGATTCCCCTGCTTTGCTGGCGGACGTGTGTGGCAGGCGATGCTCGCGCCGCGCGCGGCGGCGAAGCGCTCATCCGTTGCACACGGTTTCGATTCGGGTCAGACTGCCCTGTCGAGGCGGACTATCGCAGACCCGGCTGGGATGCAAGTGGCCGCGGGCCGGACGCTGCGGGTGGCACGCTCCGGTTCCTGTGTGGTCCTGGCATTCGGCAGTTCCAGCGCTCGGTAGTTCCAACCCTCGGTAGTCCCAACCCTCGGTAGTCCCAACGGAATTGAGCGGCTCATGCACGGCATCGTCGGGCGACTGGTGGCCGGAATCGCCGGCCTCGCAATCGGGGCGGCGCTTGCGCAGGCAGCGGCCGACCAGGTTGCCGATCCCGCCAGGCAAACGGTGCCCTTCCGTGTGTTCGCCTCCGACGCGAAGACCTTGCTCTACGTCGGAGACTACAAGATCGAGCGCTCGGGCGGAAGGATCGCCGCGACCCAGCGCTACCTGTCTTCCGACGGAAAGCTGATCAAGATCGACCAATCCGTGTACGACGCCGAGCGCCGCCGGCCCGTCTCGTTCTATTCGGCGAACTATCTCAATGGGGAAATCTTCCGCGTCGAGGTGAAGGGGGAGACGCTATCCTGGCAGACGGAGGATGCGGCGGGGTCCGTCAAGGACAAGGCCACCGACGACCTGCCCAGTGGCACCTACGTGTGGCCCAATCTGGTGGACTTGCTGGCCCAGGAGTGGGACCAGATCGCCGACGGCAAGACGCTCCTCGTCGATCTATACGTCGTAAGCAGGAAGATGCGCGTCGGCCTCGACCTGAAGGCGGACGGAAAGGCGGAGGTGTCCGGAGTCGCCGGGCTGCGGGTGAACATCGCGCCGAACGCCTGGGTGTTCCGGCAGATGGCCGCCCCCACCTGGATGACCTTCTCCGTCGCGGCGCCGCACCACCTGTTGATGTACCAGGGGTCGGGTGCGCTCCGAAGCGCGGACGGCAAGAATATCGAAACGGTCATCGTATTCGACTGGTCCGCGCCGAAATAGCCGCCAGCAAGATTTGCCGTTGCGGTCCGATCCTTCCCGTCTCCAAACGTGTTGCGGCCCAGCGCCGCCGAGCGAGCGATGGCCATGCCTCCGACGTTTCCCGGGCTCGTGATTCCAGGCCAGGCGGAGCGGAATCCGTCCGCGCCGGTGGCCCCGGTGACCATCCAGGATGTCTTCGCCGCGGCCGAGCGGCTCAAGGGCGTCGCGCGCGAGACGCCCGTGCACACCTCCGCCACGCTGGACGCCCGCACCGGCGCGGCCGTGTTCCTCAAGTGCGAGACGTTCCAGCGCACGGGCGCGTTCAAGTTCCGCGGAGCCTACAATGCCCTGGCGCAGCTCGATGCGGAGCAGAGAAAGGCGGGCGTGCTGACGTACTCGTCCGGCAATCACGCCCAGGCGGTGGCCCTGGCCGGACGGCTGCTCGGCGTGAAAACCGCCGTCGTCATGCCCGCCAATGCCCCCAGGGTAAAGGCCGAGGCCACGCGCGGATACGGGGCGGAGGTGATCGAGTACGATCCCGAGCGCGAGGACCGGGAGGCGCTCGCCGAGCGCATCCGAGGCGAGCGGAACATGACGCTGATCCCCCCCTTCAACCATCCCCATGTGATCGCCGGCCAGGGCACGGCGGCCTATGAGTTGATCCAAAGCGCGGGCATGCTCGACCTGGTGCTGGCGCCCTGCGGGGGAGGCGGCCTGCTCTCCGGCACGGCGGTGACGACCCGGGCGCTGCTCAAGCTGGCGCGCGTGATAGGGGTGGAGCCGGAAGGCGCGAACAACGGGACGCTGGCCTTCCGGGCGGGCCGCATCGTGCGCGTGGAGCATCCCCAGACCATGGCGGACGGGCTGCGGCCGAAGGCCCTAGGCGAATTGACCTTCGCCCTGATCCGCGAGCACGTGCACGACATGATTACGGTCAGCGAGGAGGAGATCCGCTCGACCCTGGACTTCCTGTGGAATCGCATGAAGCTGGTCGTCGAACCTTCCGGCGCGGTCGCCCTGGCGGCGGTGTTCCACGGCAAGCTTCCGCTTGGCGGGAAACGCGTGGGCGTTATCCTCAGCGGCGGAAATGCCGATCTCCAGGCGGTCGCGGAGTGGCTGCGCGCCCCGCGGACCTGATGATCGCTGAGTGGCTGCGGGCGGAGCGGGCGTAAGACTGCGGGCTCCATCGTCCTGAACGTTCGCGAAGATTCATCTCGAATTCTTTTACCGTTCTTTCGGGAGCGCCCATGGCCTCATATCTAGTGAATCAGGACCGCCTCTGGCAGACGCTGCTGGACATGGCGAAGATCGGGCCGGGCGTCGCCGGGGGCAACCGGCGCCTCGCGCTGACGGAGGAGGACCGGCAAGGGCGCGACCTGTTCTGCGCCTGGGCCAAGGCCGCGGGCTGCACCGTCACTGTGGACGGCATGGGCAACATCTTCGCGCGCCGGGTCGGCCGCGAACCCGCCGCGCACCCGGTGCTGGCCGGCTCGCACCTGGACACGCAACCCACCGGCGGGCGCTTCGACGGCGTGTACGGCGTGCTGGCCGCGCTGGAGGTGGTGCGCTCGCTCAACGACCGCCAGCTCCAGACCGTCCGCCCGGTCGAGATCGTCGTCTGGACCAATGAGGAAGGGTCGCGCTTCCAACCGGCGATGGTGGGCAGCGGGGTCTTTTCCGGCAAGTTCACCCTCGCGGAAAGCTACGGCCAGGTGGACGCCGATGGGGTGAAGCTGGGGGACGCGCTGGAGAAGATCGGCTACAAGGGCACGGCGCAGACCGGCCCCCGCCCCATCCACTCCTATCTCGAGACCCACATCGAGCAAGGCCCGATCCTCGAGGCGGAGCGCAAGACGATCGGCGTGGTGTCGGGGATCCAGGGCGTAAAGTGGTTCAAGGCGCGCGTCACGGGGATGAACGCGCACGCCGGTACGACGCCCATGGAGGTGCGGCGCGACCCGCTCGTCGGGGCGGCGCGGATGGTGCAGGCCGTGGACCGCATCACGCGCGCCACGCGGCCCGATTGCGTGGGGACGGTGGGCGAGTTCAAGGTCGGGCCGGGCTCGATCAACGTGATCAACGCGGAGGTGCGTTTCTCCATTGATCTGCGCTGTCCCGACGGTGGCGTGCTGCACGAGCTGGAGGCGAAGGTGCGCGCCGCCTGCGGCGAGATCGCGCGGGAGGCGGGCCTCACGCTGCAGCTTGACGAGATCTGGTACTCGGAGCCGACGGACTTCGACGCCAAGGTCGTGCAGACGATCGCACAGGCCGCCAGCCAGGCCGGATACTCCGCGCGGCGGATCGTGAGCGGGGCCGGGCACGATGCGAAGCATCTGGCCGAGATCTGTCCCACCGGCATGATCTTCATCCCGTGTGAGAACGGGATCAGCCACAACGAGGCGGAAAACATCACCGCGGAGCAGGCGGGGGCGGGCGCCAACGTCCTGCTGAACTCGGTGCTTACCCTGGCGAACGAGGAGTAGGCGGGCCGGGCGTCCCCGCGGCGTCACGCCCGGCAACCGGACCGGGCAGCGTGAAGGTCACGCGTTCGATCTGCGCACGGTCCACCTCGTCCAGGAGCTGCCGTGCCGTCCGGCCTAGCAGCGGATGGCGCCAGGTAGGGGCGAGATCGCAGAGGGGGACGAGCACGAATCCACGCTCGTGCAGCCGCGGATGGGGCAGGGTCAGCCGCTCGGTATCCAGGACGATCCCGTCATAGTCCAGCAGATCCAGGTCCAGCGTGCGCGGCCCGTAGCGGACGGTACGGACGCGGCCCCGCCTGCGCTCGATGTCCTGCAGCAGGTCCAGCAGGGCCTCGGGAGCCAGCTCGGTCTCCACCCAGACCAGCGCGTTCAGGAACCACGCCTGCTCGGCGATCCCCCACGGCGGGGTGCGGTACACCGGACTCGACCCGGTCAGGGCGACCCGCTCCCGCAGCAGCCGCACGGCCGCCGCGAGATGAGTTTCCGGGTTGATGTTCGAGCCCAGTCCGATGAACGCGCTTGCCATGGCAGGGGGGCGGCCCGGCCGCAGGAGGCTGGCCGGGCCGGGAAGCGTCGCGATGAGGATCCGAGACGGCGGATCGGTGCGTCAGCGCCTAGGGGAACACGGCTTTCAGGGACTGATCGAGGATGTCCACCATGCGGTCCACTTCCTCGCGCGTGGTCGTCAAGGGCGGCGACAGGTAGAAGTTGTCCTTGAACGCCCGCGACCAGAGTCCGCGCTTGACCGCCTCGCCACGCAGCTTGTCCCCGTAGCCCTTGGCTGGATCGAAGCGCTTCCGGCTCGCCCGGTCCTCGCACAGCTCGACCGCCGCCATCATTCCGATCCCGCGGGTTTCCCCGACCTGGGGATGCCGCTCCAGACCCTTGAGCTGTTTCTGCAGGTGCGCGCCCGTTTCCGCGGCGCGGCTGACCAGGTCGTTGCGCTCGATGTAGTCCAGGTTCGCCAAGGCGACGGCGCAGCAGGTGGGATGGCCCGAATACGTGAACGCGTGCATCCAGCGCCTGGAGAACTCCGCGCTGTTGATGACCTCCGCGATCTTGTCGTTCACCCCGATGCCGCCGAGGGGGATGTAGCCGCTCGTGATGCCCTTGGCGAAATCCATGATGTCCGGCTCGACGTCCCAGTGCTCCAGGGCGAACCAGCGGCCCGTCCGGCCGAAGCCTGTGATGACCTCGTCGGCGATGAGCAGCACCTGGTACTTGTCGCAGATTTCGCGGATGCGCTTGAAGTAGTCGTCCTGCGGCACGATGACCCCGCCGGCGCCCTGCACGGGCTCGGCGATGAAGCCGGCGATGTTGTCGGCCCCTTCGCGCAGGATCGCCTGCTCCAGCAGGTTCGCCGCCGCGATGCCCGGCGTGGGATTGCCCGGGCTCGCCTTGAAGCCATGATTGAAGTGGAACGGATAGGGGCTGGGAATGTGGAAGAATCCGGGAGTGCGGGGTTCGAACATCGGCCAGTAGGTGTCGATCCCCGTCGCGCTCATCGCTGCCAGGGTCACGCCGTGGTAGCCCAGCTCCCGGGAGATGATCTTCCACTTGTTCGGCTTGCCGAGCGCCTTCCAGTAGAAGCGGGCGGTCTTGATGGCGCTCTCGGTGCTCTCGCCGCCGCCGCTGGTGAAGAAGAAGTGGTTGATGCTCGGGTAGGTGATGTGCGCCAGGCGTTCCCCCAGGTCAATCGCCGGGAGATTGCTCGATCCGGCGTAGCTCGACTGGTAGGCAAGGGTTTCCATCTGCGTCGCGGCCGCGCGCGCCAGTTCGACCCGGCCGTGGCCCACGTTCACGTTCCACAGGCCGGCCAGCCCGTCGATGTACTCGTTGCCCTCGATGTCGGTGATGATAGAGCCGCGCCCCTTCACCCAGATCTTGGGCGTCTGCGTCGCGCTCGGGTGATGCTGCGAATGGATGAGGTGCTTGATGTCGCTGGCAACGGCGGACTGGGGCGTGTGCTCTCTCATGGCTTCCTCGGCGGCAAGGGCGGCGCAACACGGACGATACGGAGGTCGCTCGGGATATCCCGGACGGATTTGCGGATGGCGTGAGGAATCAGGCTGCCGGGTCCTCTCGTGCCGGGGAGAACCTAAGCACGCCAATTTCCATCCCCGCCCTTTTAGCATAGTATTTCCCGAATTGACTTGCATGTTCCGCACGGGATGCGAGCCTATCCTGCGGCCCCGTGAACCCCTCCGGGGCCCGGGGCCTCCCATGGAATAGTCCCGCTTCCTTTGGACCGCGCTATCGAGAGACCGGCCCCATGAATAGGACAGGCGATCCGAACCGCCGCCGGCGCGGCGGATTCCCGCGTGAACGCGCCGCGCGCCGCCATGCAATGGGCATCGGCCTGTTGCTGACGCTGGCCGTCTTCGCGGCGCTGGCGGGATGCCAGCCGCGCGAACACAGCCCGACCAGCGTGGGCAGCCTGCTGGCTCCCGAGCGGCAGGCGGCCGAATACCGCCACATCGTGCTGACCAACCAGCTTCAGGTGATCCTCGTTTCCGATCCGAAGGCGGATCGCGCCGCCGCCTCGATGTCGGTGGGCGTGGGTTCCCTCGCCGATCCGCCCGAGCATGCCGGGATGGCTCATTTCCTCGAGCACATGCTCTTCCTCGGCACGCAGAAATACCCCCAACCCGGCTCGTACCAGCAATTCATCGCCAAGAACGCCGGCCAGACGAATGCCTTCACGGCGGACGAGCAGACCACCTTCTTCTTCGAGATCGCCGGCGACGTCCTGCCCGAGGGACTCGACCGCTTCTCGCAGTTCTTCATCGCGCCGACGTTCGACCAGGCCTACGCGGCGCGCGAGCTCAATGCCGTCGATTCCGAACACGCCAAGAACGTGGAAAGCGACAGCTGGCGCGTGCGGCAAGTGGTCCGCGACCTGTACGAGCCGGGCCATCCCCTGCGGAAATTCGGCACCGGAAACCGGGAGACGCTCAAGGGCGTGGGGCGGGAGGAACTGCAGGCATTCTACCGTTCCCAGTATTCGAGCAATCGCATGACGCTGGCGGTCGTGGGGCGCGCCGGTCTGGATGTGCTGGAGAAAGAGGTGCGCGACCATTTCTCCGCCGTCGAGAACCGGAACCTTCCGACTCCCCACGCGCCGGCCAAGTACCTGAAGCGCGAGCCGGACTTGCGCCTGGTGACGGTGGAACCTGTCGCGGACGTGCGCCGCCTCACCATCGAATTCCCCCTGCCGTCGGTGCAGCCTTACTACCGCGCCAAGCCGCTCGCCTTGATCGCCTCCGTGCTCGGCCATGAGGGCGAGGGCAGCCTGCTGACCATTCTCAAGGATGACGATCTGGCCACGTCCCTGTCCGCCGGGGAGGGCGAAGGGGGCCGCGACTTCTCCTCCTTCGAGATTACGGTCGGACTGACGCCCAAGGGGCTCGAGCGCTATCCGGAGGTGCTGCAGAAGATTTCCGGCACCGTGCGCGCATTGAGGGAAAGGGGAGTCCCGCGCCGGTTCTTCGAGGAATACCGGCGGATGGCGGAGTTGTCGTTCCAGTTCCGGGAGCGCATGGGCAGCGCGCGGATGGCCGAGCAGATGAGCTCGGCTATGCAGCACGTCCCCATGAGCGAGCTTCCCGACGCCCTGTATCTGGTGACCGAATTCGATCCCGCGCTGATCCGGTCGCTGCTCGGGCAGATGACGCCCGACAACATGCTCGTGACACTTGTCGCCAAAGGCGTTCCCGCGGACCGCACCGAGCGCTACTACCGCGCCCGCTACGGCGTCGAGACCAGGACGGGCGATGCCTACGCGAGCCTCACCCAGGCGCCCGTGGACGCGCGCTGGCACCTGCCCGCGCCCAATCCCTTCATCCCCAGCGACGTCACCGTCCAGACGCCGCGAGGCCCGCTGCGCGTGTCGGACACCACGTTCCATTGGCTCAAGGCGGACGGGGTTCCGCCGGCCGTGCTCGACAAGCTGCTCCCCTTCCTGGGCGTCAGTTTCACCAGCGGCGAGGCGCTCGTCGCACAGGCGAAGGCCGTGCTGACCGAGGAGGAGCAGCTCCGCTATCTTCCCCTCGTGTTGAAGGACGCGCTGGGCCTGCCCGTGCGTCTGGTGGACGATTCCGAAGCCCGCGTCTGGTATCTCCCGGATTGGCGCTTCCGGCAGCCGAAGGCGGACGTCGTGCTGAAGTTCTTCGTCGCCGGCTCCTACCGCTCTGCGCGCGACGTCGTCCTGGCTCAGCTCTACGAGCAGGGACTGGAGGAATCGCTGAACGAGTTCGGCTATCCCGTGCGCGAAGCGGGGCTGGACTTCGGCATCGACACGGCGAAGTCGGGCATGGTGCTGAGCCTGAGCGGCTATTCGCCGCGCATGCCCGCGCTGCTCGACCGGCTGTTGTCGCGCCTGCGCATGGTCGACCTGCCGGCGGAGCGGTTTGCGGCGGTGAAGGACCGCTACCGGCGCGGCCTGGAGAACCGGCGCTTCGCGCAGCCCTACGAGCAGTCCCAGTATTTCATCGAGCAGTTGCTGGAGACGCCCAGCGTACCCGACGAGGCGCTGCTCGCCGCGTTGCCGCGGGTGACCCTGGCGGACGTCCAGGCCTACGCGGCGGGCTTGTACCGGAAGGTCTATATTCAGGGCGTCGTGACCGGCAACCTGACGGCCGAGCAGGCCCGCGAGCTGGTGCAGCATGTCCGCGATCGGCTCGGCTCGGCGCCGCTCCCGGCGGCGGAGCGCGTGCGGGAGCGTCCGCGCATGTTGCCGGCCGGGTCGAACTACATGTTCAGCGATCGCCTCGACGTCAACAACTCGCTCGCGGACGTCTACTTCCAGGCGGGTCTGACCGGCCCCCGGCTGCGCGGGGCGCTCCAGATCATCGCGCGGCCGCTCAACGAGTCCTACTACTTCAATGTCCGGACGCAGCAGCAACTGGGCTACGCCGTCTTTGCGGGCATGGGCCAGACCGAGAAGATGCTCTACCTGTATCTGCTGGTGCAGTCCGGCGCCTATCCGGCGGACCTCCTGCTCGAGCGCACCGAGGCGTTCGTTCCCCAGTTCGTTTCGGAATTCAAGCGCCTTCCCCCCGAGGTGTTCGAGAAATACCGCGCGGCTGTGATCCAGGCCAAGCTGCAGCGGGATCATGCGCCGTCCGAGACCGCGCGCCGGCTGTTCTACACCGCGTTCCGCAACGACGAGAACTGGGACTATCTGAGCGAGGAGATCCGGTCCGTGGAAGCCCTGCGCCAGCCGGACGTGCAGGCGATCCTGATGCGGACGCTGGAGGAGCGCGGGCGCCGGCGGCTGGTGATCCGGCTGATCGGCAAGGGCCATGCGGCCAAGCCCGCGCGCGGCCAGGCCATCACCCTGCCTTCCACCCTGCCGGCTGCCGGGTGAATCCGGCCACCGGCCTACTCCGGGCGCGTAGGGTTCACACTTGCGGCCGCCAGCGGCCCTTCCGGGAAACGATTCGTAAGGCCGTGGGCGGGGCGAAGTGAGTGCCCAGGATGAGCACGTCCCGGTCCGAGTAGCGGCTACAGAATCCCTGCCGGGTGCGGGTGGATTGGGCGGGGTCCGTGTCGTACTTGCTACTCCAGTCGGGCTCCGCGATCTGCACGGGATGGTGCATCATGTCGCCGGTGATGACGGCTTCCCGGCCGCCGGAAGTCAGGTGCACGCTGACGTGGCCCGGAGTGTGGCCCGGGGTCGGTTCGAGTTGAACCTCGTCGTCCAGCACGTGATTCATGTCCACCGGCATCGCCTGCCCGGCATCCAGCACCGGCTGCACACTGTCCTTGAACACCTGGGCGCTCTCCGGCTCTTTTCCGGCGCGCCAGTAGTCCAGCTCGGTGCGGGCCATCACGTATTTCGCGCGGGGAAACGTGGGCACCCATCGTCCGTCCTGCAGGCGCGTGTTCCAGCCGACGTGGTCCACGTGAAGATGCGTGCAGAGCACGAAGTCCACGTCCGCGGGCGCCACGCCGGCCCTGCTGAGGTCCTCCAGGTAGGGCCCTTGCCGCTGGTTCCAGCCGGGGTACGCCCGCGGCTTGTCGTTCCCCAGGCACGTGTCCACCAGGATCGTGTGGTGACGCGTGCGCACGACGAACGTCTGGATGGACATCAGCAGCCGGTCCGTCTCCGGCGTGTAGAAATGCGGCGCGGCCCAGTCCAGGTGCGGCTGCATGGTCTCGGGCGTCATCTGCGTGAACAGGAAGCGCGGGCTGGTGGGCGCTTCCAGCTCCACGACGCGCGACACGTGGATTTGGCCGAGCCGAAGCGGCAACATGGATACAGGTCTCCCCGGAGCGGGACTGGAGCGGGCGGCAGTTGCAATTCCTTGACCCCTAGTCCAGAACCGTTGCCCAGTCAAAGTCATCCTTGGCGGCAGGAACGGCAGGCATGAGCGATTCAGGCAGGCAACCATTCCGCGGGCGCGGACGAGGCGCACAGCCAGAGGCGAAGGGGCGCGGGGCGACGGAAGACGAGCCCGCCGACGCCTCGGTGGAGGCGATGGAGAAGCTGGCCCGGGAGCTGGAGCGGCGCGTGGAGCGCCAGGAGCCGCTGACCCGCCCGGACCAGGCTTCCCTCGCCCATGCGCGGCAGGAGCAGGCGCGTGTACAGGAGGCCCTCGCCCGCCAGGAGGCGGAGCTGCGCGAGCGTCCGGGGGAGTTGACGCGCGAGCTACCGGGTGGCGAGAAGGAATCCCGGGGCTGGCTCGAGCGGCTGCGCCGGCGTATCGCCAAGACCCGGGACAGCCTGGCTCAGGGGCTGGGCCGCCTCGCAGGGGGCGGGAGTTTGGGCGAGACGGACCTGCTGGCTGGATTGGAGGATGTGCTCCTGGCTGCGGACGTCGGCCCCCAGACCACGGCGCGCCTGCTGGCCGTGGTGAAGGAGCGGCTGCGCCGCAAGGAACTCGACGACCCGGGCCGGCTCCAGGCGGTCGTGCGGGAGGAAATCCTGCGCATCATGTCGCGGCCTTACCCCGCCGCGCACCTGGACACGCTCGCCGCGTCCGAGCGTCCGGGCGTGGTGCTGTTCGTCGGAGTCAACGGATCGGGCAAGACCACGTCCATCGGCAAACTGGCGGCCCAATACCGGCGCGCGGGGAAAAAGGTGCTGCTGGCGGCCGGGGACACGTTCCGGGCCGCCGCCGCCGAGCAGCTTTTGGAGTGGGGGGGACGCAGCGGGTGCGAAGTCTTCGCCAAGCCGGCGGGAAGCGACCCGTCCGGGGTCTTGTACCAGGCGCTCCAGCAGGCGATCACCGCGCACTGCGATCTGGTGCTATGCGACACGGCCGGCCGGCTGCATACGAAAGCGAACCTGATGGAGGAGCTGAAGAAGCTCAAGCGCGTCCTGGGCAAGCTGATTCCGGCGGCTCCCCAAGAGACATGGCTGGTGCTGGACGGCAACACGGGCCAGAATGCCATCCGGCAGACGAGGGAGTTCCACGAGGCGCTCGGCCTGACGGGCCTCATCGTCACCAAGCTCGACGGAACGGCCCGCGGCGGCATGATCGTCGGGATCGTCAACGAGTTCGACCTGCCGATCCGGTACATCGGGATCGGGGAAGGCGTGGAGGATTTGCGGCCGTTCGATGCGCGGCAATTCGCGGAATCCCTGTTCGAAGCGTCGGCCTAGATCCGGCCGGGGCCTGTGTGCGCGGGCGCGCACGGCAGCTTCCCGCGGGAAGAGGAGAGATCATGGGTGCAGGCGCGGTACGGGAAGGCGTCGTGAAGGAATTCGACGCGCAGCGCGGGACGGGAGTCATTCTCGCCCGGGAAGGCGAGGAATTGCCCGTCCATCACTCGGCCATAGCGGACGAGGGCCTGCGGGTGCTGCATGCGGGGGACATCGTCGAGTTCTCGATCGGCCGCAATCGCTTCGGCAGGCGCTGCGCCCTTGCGGTGCGCCGCGTCGGCTGGGAAGAGGGCGAAGGCGACGAGCCGCGGGAGTGGACGTTCTGAGCGCCGCACGGTCCAGTTCGCCACACGATCTTTGTCGCCGCGGGATGCGCGTTGCCGGCCCGTCAGGATGGCTTGTCGCTGTTGCGTCGCTTCACGAGCGTGACGACGTTGCCCTTGCCCGTATAGCTCAGCTCGTCGGAAAACGCCCTCGTCAGCAGGATGCCGCGCCCGCTGCTCTTGAACAGGTTTTCCGGGTCCGTGGGGTCGGGCAGGTCGCTGAAATCGAAACCTTGGCCCTCGTCCCGGATCGTGAATGTCGCGGCTTCCTCGTCGATCGTCGCCGTCACGTACACCTTGCGGTCTCGATAGGGCGGCTCGCCCATGCGGTGCAGCAGCTCGCCCTGGTAGACGGCTTCCCCCTCGGCCTTGAGGGACTGCTTTTCGACCCCGGTGATGTCCAGGTTGCCGTGCTCGACGGCATTGGTGAACATCTCCATCAGGCCCAGCATCACGCGGGAGCGGTTTTCCTCGTCGCAGACCTGGGTCGTCCTCATCAGGTCGGCGAAGCGGTTGCTGAGCGGGTTGACCCAGTCCAGGTTGGTCGGCAGTTCATACGTCAGACGCTCCACGCTCCTAAGGTAGCGGGAGACCGCTTGATCCCCCTCCTGCAGCTTGTGACGCTCCCGCAGCACATCGTAGCGCCGCGCCTCCTCTAGAATGGCCTGCTCCAGCTCTGCGAAGCGGTATGGCTTGCGAAGAAAGTTGCGGGCGCCCAGCCGGAAGGCGGAGACGATCTCGTCCGAATCTCCGTGTCCGCTGATCATGATGATTCCGATGTCCGGATTGATGGCGCGCGACTCCTTCAGCAATTCGAGCCCTCCCATTTCGGGCATACGAATGTCGGTGACGACGACGGCAATCGGCGCTTCCCTGGCGAGCAGCGCGAGGGCTTCGCGGCCGTTCGACGCCAGGAAGATGGTGAATTGCTCGCAGAACCGGGTCCGAAAGCTCGCCCGGATGTCCTCCTCGTCGTCTACAAACAGGACCGCTGTTCCCGTCATGATACCCCGGAATGTCGGCACTTCCAGCCAGCGGAAGCTTGGCGCGCGTGGGGGACGGCGCGATCGGCCGCCCGCAGCCACCCGTATCTCCCTTGACAATTAACGCCGTCCGGACCCTAGGGTTTCCTAGGAACGGCGGGATCCGGACGGCGCACCTCCAAGTGTACCCTGCCTGGAAACCGCAGGTAGGTCGTGGCGCGATCGGGGTGGGGGAGTGCCCGGGCAGCCTCGCGCCAGGGGAGCGCGTCGCATGCCGTTCCACGCGTGACCACCCCTGTGATACGTTGGCGTGGTTGCGGTAACCTGCCGGATTCGCCGCGCAGCCAAGAGGGCCGCCATGAAGGCGGTCATGCTCGCGACGCTGGAGCAGTCCCTTGGCGACAAGCTGGGGTGCGATCAGGGTATATATTCTCCTGACGAGCCGACAGCAAGCCCGAAGGATCGAGCGGACGCCGGAGATGTCCTCGTGCTGACCCGCCTGTCTATCGCGAATTTTGCGACCATCGAATCGCTATCCATCGAATTTCATGATGGATTCACCGCCCTGACTGGAGAGACAGGGGCGGGCAAGTCGATCCTCATCGGCGCTCTCCGCCTGGTCTTGGGGGCCCGCGCCACACCGGATCAGATCCGCACGGGTGCCGAGCAGACTTCCGTTGAGGCTTGTTTCGATCTCGCGGCCTTGCCCGAGGTGCGGGTACAGCTGGAGGAACTTGGCATCCCCGCGGCCGGCCAGCTGGTGGTGAGGAGATCCCTGCAGGACTCGGGACGTAGCCGAGCTCTTGCCAACGACTGCGCCATCACCCAGGGCAAACTCGAAGACATCGGCGCCTATCTCGTCAGTATCCACGGACAGCACGACAATCAGATGCTCCTCGATTCGCGCACCCACGTGGATTTCCTGGATGCGTTTGCCGGACTACAGCCGCAACGGGCGGAACTCAAGGATTGCCATGCCCGTTACGGTGCGGCGCTGAAGACCTGCCGGGAGCTTCAGCAGCAGATGGAGCGGCAGGAAGCGCTGCGGGCTGACCTGCAGGCGGTCGTCGCCGACCTCGAGGCCGCGGACCTGAGCCCGAACGAGGAAGAGGAGCTTCGTCAATCCCTGCGCGTCTTGACCCACGCGGAAGAACTGGCCGCCCTGTCGAGCCAGGCGGGCGACCTGTTCAGCGAAGGGGAATCCGCTGTCCTGATCCAGCTAGGCAAGCTGGATCAGATCCTGACCGACATCGCGGCACTCGATCCCGCCATGACGACCGTGCAAGGCCCATTGCCCGGCATTCGCATCCAGCTCGACGAGCTCAATCGCGCACTGCAATCCTACGCGGCGCGCCTGGAGCCCGACCCCAACCGGCTGGAGCAGTTGCAGGCGCGCCTGGCCGAGTTGGAACGCGTAAAGAGACGGTACGGGGGTTCGATCGCCGCAGCCCTGGCCAAGCTGGGGGAGGCCCGGGCGAAATTGGACGCGCTGGAAGGCGTCGGGGACAGCCTAGTCCAGGCCGAGGCGCAGGCTCGCACCTTGGCCGCCGGATTGCATGCCTTGGCGCTAGCCCTATCGGAGCGTCGCCGCGAGGCTGCCGTCCGCTTCGATGATCAAATCGTGCGTCAACTCAATGAGCTGGGCATGAACAAGGCGCGCTTCGAGACTCAGATCGAGATTGCGGCGGCGAGTGCGGACGAACCCGCGGCGATTACGGCCGTCGGACTCGACCGGATCGAATTTCTGCTCAGCACGAATCCCGGCCAGCCACCGCGGCCGCTGGCCCGCATTGCCTCGGGCGGGGAGTTGAGCCGCACCATGCTCGCCATGAAGACCGTGCTGGCCGACGTGGATCCCACGCGCACCCTGATCTTCGACGAGGTGGATGCCGGGATCAGCGGAGCGGTGGCCGAGATCGTGGGCCGCAAGCTCAGGGCCCTGGGACGGGCGCGCCAAGTGCTATGCATCACCCACCTGCCGCAGATCGCGGCCCAAGGCGTCCACCACCTGCAGGTGACCAAGTCGAGCAACGGGACGCAAACCTTCACGACGCTGGTTCCGCTGGAGGGCCAGGACAAGGTGCGGGAGGTCGCCCGGCTGCTGAGCGGGGTCACCGTCACGCCGCATTCACTCGCCTCGGCGGAGGAGATGGTGAACCGCGGCAATCGCGCTTCCGGCTGACGGAATCCCCATGTTCCATTTTCGCCTGCAACACGTGCTGGAAGTCCGGGAGCGGCTGGAGCGCCTGAGGCAGAAGGACTACAGTCTGGTGCTGCTGGAGTGGCAATCGCTGGTGGGCGAGATTGACCGCCACCAGGGAACGCTGGCGCGGGCCAACGAGAACGTCGACAGCCTGAAGCAGACGAGCCCGACGACGCTGCCGCTCCAACTGCACGCGAACTATCGCCGGCGCTTGAAGGCGGAAGTCCAGCGGCTGCGGGAGCAGGTGCGCGAGCAGGAGCAGGTGTTGGAGGTCAAACGCAGGGAACTGGTGGAGAGCCGGCGCGCACGCCGCACCCTGGAGATTCTCAAGGACAAGCAGCAGGTGCGTTACGAGCAGCGCCAGAAACGCCTGGAGCGGGCCACCATGGATGAAGTGGCCGCCAACTACCATACCTTCAGGGGCTGACCGGCCGCTCGGCGGCGCCGGAGGAGCCGGGATTCCGACATGTCCAGACTGCGCGTGGGGACGCTGGCCGTTATCGTGGGGTGTGCGTTGGTGTTGGTCGCCGCACCCGCGCGGTACAGTTTTGGCATGTCGAAGCTCAAGTCCTGGGTCAACACCGTCCGGCCCGGGACTTTCCCCGACATGGAGTCGGCCGCAAAGACCGAGGAGAAGCCGGCGGGCCCAAAGGCCCCGCCGGTCGAGCCGCTCACGGAAAACGAGCGGCAGATCCTGCTCAGTCTGACGGAGCGCAAGCGTCAATTGGATGAACGCGACTCCCAGCTGAACCAGCGGGAGGAGCAGCTGCGGCTGCTGCGAGACAACATTCAGCACCAGGTGGCAGAACTCAAACGGCTTCAAAGTGAAATTGAAGCCAGCATGGAAGCGAAAAAGACGCTGGATGCGGAAAACTTGAAGAAGGTCGTGATCTTGTACAACGGGATGGATCCGAAGAAGGCGGCCCAGAAGCTACAGACACTTGAACCCCGGGTCGCCATGCAGATCCTGATGGCCATGAACCAGCGCAAGGCGTCACAGCTGCTCCAGGAGCTTCCGCCCGACAATGCGAAGCGCATCACGGAAGAAATCGTGCGCAAGGTTCCCGTGGCCAACTGATTGAGCCAGGAGGCGTGATCGAGCCAGGAGAAGCGGATACCCCGTTTCGGACAAGAAGAGCGATCCTGATTCGTTTCCGAACAGGACCTCGTGATCGCAGCGATTGACGGCAGGGCCGGGCTTCCCACCGATCAGCCCCAGGTCCTGACGGCCTCCCCGCGCGGCCAGCGATTCTCGCGGGAGTTGGACCACGCACGGCAAGAGTCCCCCGCGGCGTCTGCCGATCGCTCGCCCACGGCGGGCGCGCCTGCCGCGACCCACGATTCGCCGGACCGCGTCGTCGCCAGACGGACCCGCCGCGACGCACCCTCGCAACCGAAGACTCCCAAGGACGCGGCGCACCCTGCCTCCGGCACTGTCTCGCGCGACGACGGTGCGGACGCTTCCGCCGCGCAGGAGAGCGGTGCCGCACCGGGTTCTTCCGCGGAGGAACCCGAGCAGAAAGGCACCCGGCGCGGAACGGACCCCTCGCAGACGGCTATACCGGATGCCGCGTCGGTGCGCGCCATCGCTCCTCCGCCCCTGCTGACCGCCGATCAGACCGTCGGCACCCAGCCGCGCGACGAGCAGGTCCTGGGCGCGCCGCAAGGCACGCTCTCGCTCGCCCAGGCGTATGCCGCAAGCGGCCAGGTGGGTGGAACTCTTCAGGCTCAGTTGGGCCGGGCCGCCTACCGCCTCAGTCCGCACGCAGCGAACGAGCCGGTCCAGACGATTCCGCAGGGCCGCGCACCGGACGCCGCCGCCAAGTCCTTGCAGCCTGCCGATCCCGAGCAGCAGGCCGGGCTCGTGGAGCTTCATGTCGTCAGCGTCCAGGAAATGATCCAGCTTTCGAACGAGGCGCGCGTCGCGCAGGGGACCGAACCGGACCTCGGCCCGAGAACGCCCGGGGCGCCCGGCGAATATCCGCGCCAGGCGGCCCATGCCGACCCGAACTCGGCCCAGGCCAGAAACCAATTGCTCGCGCAGATTGGCGGGCCGGCCCACGGCGTCCAACGCCAGGCTCCGCCGACGAACGCGGGTCTCGAGCAACGGAGCGGCGGAGCGCCCGGCACGATGGCGCGCGACCTGATGCCGTCAAGAGACTTGAAGCCGGCATCCGCCGTCGAGGCGGATGCGGCGAGCGAGACGCCCACCCCCGTATTGCCGCCCGGAGCGGCGACCGTCGGTTCGGCGCACCAGGCCGATAATGCCCTGCCCGTTCACGATGCGGAGCGGAAGGCGAATCCCGCCCTGCTCGACAAGATCGTGCAGGAGTCCCGCTGGCTGATCCGTTCCGGCCACAGCGAAGTCACGCTGAAGCTGCAGCCTGAGCACCTGGGCGACATGAAGCTCAAGGTGGTGCACAAGGACGGCAACATGTCGGTGCAGATGACCGTGGACTCTTCCGCGACCAAGCACCTGCTGGAAGCGAGCATGAGCGACCTGCGGCAGCGTCTCCAGGCGGAGAACCTGGCGCAGGGCAATCTGCTTCTCAATGTGGATGTGCGGCAGGGCGCCGATTCAGGCGGGTTCAACGGCTTCGCCGGACGCGCGGCCCAGGAGGGTGGCGTTCCGGCCAGCACGCCGGCCCGGACGGAAGAGGCCGCCGGCACGTCCCGCGTCCAGCCGCGCGCGTGGAGCGATTCGAACATCAGCATCTATGCCTAGGACGGCCGGCGGAGCGGGAGGAAGGGAGCGATGAACGTCAGCGGCAACGACACGCAGACTCAAGTACGCCAGGCGACGACCACGCTGGACAACAAGCTGACGCGCAAGTCGGGCGAAGCGAAGGAATCGCTGGGAAAAGAGGACTTCCTGAAGCTGCTGATGGCGCAGGCGACGCATCAGGATCCCCTCAATCCGATGGACTCCCAGGGCATGATGAACCAACTGACGGCGATGGGCTCCCTGGAACAAATGATCAACATGAACAAGCAGCTCACGCAGCTCAATCAGGTGCAGGCGGACATCTCCCAGTCCACGGCCTATTCCTTCCTCGACAAGGACGTGACCGTGAAGGGCGGGCGGGTCAGCGTGTCGCACGGCATGACGCCGGGCCTGCAGTTCCAGATCCCGCGCGATGCGGAGTCGGTGAAGGTGCAGATCCTGGACAAGTC
>JBGOTW010000035.1:0-23233 GCA_041476685.1 bacterium
CCGCAGCTGCGCCAGGGCCTTTTCGAGCTCCTGCTCGCTGACGCCGCTGAAGTGCTCGCGCAGCGCGCGCACGATCGGCACCGCGCCCAGGGCCTCGAACCAGCGCAGGTAGCGCTCGACCTCCTGCTCGACGACGGCCTGGGCCGCCTGGGCTTCCCGCTCCCGCTCCTTCAGGTTCGCCTCGGCCACCGACTGCAGGTCGTCCACGTCGTTGCGATAGACGTTCGACAGCTCGTTGACGGCCGGATCCACGTCGCGGGGGACCGCGATGTCGATGAAGAACATGGACTTCCCGCGCCGCGCCCGCATCGCCTGCCGCACCATGTCGCGCGTGAAGATGAACCCGCGCGCGCCGGTGGAGCTGATGACGATATCGGCCTCGGCCAGCAGCTCGGGCAGCCGCTCGAAGGGCTGCGCGCTTCCCTGGAAGCGCTCGGCGAGACTTACGGCCGTGGAGTACGTGCGATTGGCGATCACCAGGCGCCGGATGCCCGTGCGCATGAGCTGCTCCACGGCCAGCTCGGCCATCTCGCCGGCCCCGACCACCAGCACGGTCTGCTGCGCGAGGCTCTCGAAGATGCGCTGGGCGAGCTGCACGGCGACGTAGCTGATGGAAACCGGAAAGCGCGCGATCTGGGTCTCGGTGCGCACGCGCTTGGCCGTGCGCAGCACCTGGGGCATGAGGCCCCCGAGGATCGGCCCCGTCGCCTGATGCTCCGCGGCGAGCTGGTACGCGTCCTTCACCTGGCCCAGGATCTGCGGCTCGCCCACGACCATGGACTCCAGGCTCGCCGCCACGCGGAACAGGTGGTTGAGCGCCTCCCTGCGGCTCAGCCGCAGCGCCGTCTCGGCCAGGCGCGGGCGGTCCGCCTCCGGCAGCCGCTCGCGCAGCACCGCCAACAGGGAATCCGCCGCCGCCCGCTCGTCCGGGGCGGTGAAGTAGTATTCGACGCGGTTGCAGGTGGACAGCAGCATCAGCTCGCTCAGCCCCGCACGCGCCCGCAGCTCGCGCAGGTGCGCCGGCAGATCGCCCGCCGGCACCGCGAGGGGCTCGCGCACCTCGATGGGCGTGGTCTTGAAACTGAAGCTGAGCAAGGACAGCGTCATCGCGAATGCCTTCGCCCCGCCGCGCCGGGACATGCCATCCCCCGCGCTGCGCGGCCGGCGGCTCTCCGGTTGCAATTGCCCGAACGCGGCGCGATCATCTTTGCACCGCCGCGGGTGTCGCCGTAGCGTCTCTTCCCTTATACGAGGAATTTCCGCCCAGGTCACCTGTTCGAGAGGATCCGGCGGACGGAGCGGCGGGCCGCGCCGCGGGGGATGCACGATGAATCCGACCTCCACGAATGCCGCGAGCGCCCCGCCCACCTCGTACCGGTGGTTGCGCTGGGTGACGCCCAATCAGCTTACCGTCGCCCGCATCGGGGCGGTGCCCCTGCTGATGGTGCTGATCTGGCTGGATCGGCCCCTGGCGAACTATGTGGCGCTGGCGGTGTTCGTGCTGGCCTGCCTGACCGACTACTGGGACGGCGATCTGGCGCGGGTGCGCAAGGAAGTGACCCAGCTGGGCAAGCTCCTCGATCCCCTCGCCGACAAGATGCTGATCACCGCAACCCTGGTGATGCTGGTGCAGCGCGGCTCGGCCGATGCGGTGCCGACCATCCTGATCCTGCTGCGCGAGTTCGCCGTTTCGGGCCTGCGCCAGGTCGCCGCGCTGGAAGGCGTGGCCATCGCGGCGGCGCCCACCGCGAAGGCCAAGACCATCTTCCAGATGATCGCGACGGGAGCCCTGCTGCTCAGTCACGATCCGTTCGGTCTGCCGCTGAACCTGCTGGGGCGGTTCATGCTCTGGTTCGCCGTCGCCTGGACCCTGTGGACGGGTTGGGCCTACTTCGCCTCGTACTACCGCTCGCGCTCCGGACGGGCGTCCTAGCCTCCGCCGCGCCGACCGCGCCGCGCCTGCATTCCGGCGGCGCCAAGCCCGCTTGCCCATGGAACTTCGCCCGCTGACGCCCGAGGCCATGACCGACGCGCTGCGGGGCCTGCCGGGCTGGCAGGTGCGCGGGGGCAGGCTCTGCCGGGAGTTCCGCTTCGCCGACTTCAGCCAGGCCTTCGCATTCATGACGCGTGTGGCTACCGTGGCCGAGCGCCTCGATCATCATCCCGACTGGAGCAACGCGTACAACCGCGTGACGGTCGAGCTGTTTACCCACGACGCCGGGGGCCTGACGGCGCTCGACGTGGAGCTGGCGCGGCAGATGAGCACGCTGGCCTAATGGGGGCGGGTCCGCTGCGGAGCGGCGGCCGATCAGAACACCACGGAGGCCAGCACCACCGCGCCGAAAAGTGCGAGGAGCAGGCCCACGGCGCGGTTGGCGGTGCGCAGGACGGTGGGATTGAGCCAGCCCCGCATCCAGCCGGCGGAAAAGCTCAGGAACAGCCACCAGAATCCGGAGCCGGTGAACACGCCCAGCACGAGCACGCCCGCGTGCGTGACGGAGACGAGATCGCTTTGGCCCAGGCCGGCAAACGCCGCGGCAAAGGCGAGCAGGGTCACGGGATTGGCCAGGGTCAGCGCGAAGGTGGTGGAGAACTCGACCAGCAGCCCGCCGTGGATGCGCATAGCCTTCTGCACCGCGTCGGGGGTCTTCATGGAGGCGGGAAACAGCACCACCTTGGCGCCCATGGCGCACAGCAGCACGCCGCCCACCAGCTTGAGCAGCAGCTCGTACTCGATCAGCACGGTGGAGACGGCCGTGATGCCGAACGCGGCGAGCACGCCGTAGGTGGCGTCCGCCGTGGCGGCGCCGAGCCCGGTCGCCAGGCCGGAGAGCGCCCCCTCCGAGAGCGTGCGGCTGATGCACAGCATGGCGATCGGACCGACCGGGGCTGCGATGAACAGCCCGATCAGCACGCCTTTCAGGTAGATCAGCAGCACTCTGTCCTCCGGGATGCACTGCCTTCCGGGATGCACTGCGGCCTCCGGCGCCGCGCAGGACGCCGCTGGCCCGGCCCGGCCGCCGCGCCCAGGGTGCGCTTGCGGAGCAGGGCAGCCTAGACGGCCGGCGGGTCGCCCAACAAAGCACGTATCTTCGCATGAAGGGCGGCCAAGGTGAATGGCTTCTGCAGGAATCCGGTGTTGGGGCGGCCCATGAATCGGCTTTGCACGTCGATCTCATTGTAGCCGCTCATCACCAGCACCGGCAGATCCTCCCGGATGCGGCGCATTTCGCGCACTACTTCCTCGCCCGACAGGCCCGGCATCGTCAAGTCAATCAGCGCCGCGCGCAGGGGCTCCCGGTCCGCCCGGAGCAGCGCCAGGGCTTCCGCGCCGCTGGACGCCGGGAGCACGGTGAACCCGAGGTGAGTCAGCATCCTCTGGGCAACGTCGAGCACGTCCGCCTCGTCGTCCACCACCAGCACCCGCCCGCCCGCCTCCCAGCGGCCGAAAGGCGGCGCGGCGGTATCCGCGGGCACAGCGGCGGTGGCTTCGGGCAGCAGCACGCGAAAGGCGGAGCCGACCCCCGGCTCGCTGTACACGCGCAGCGCTCCCAGGTGGCCGCGGATGATCCCGATGACCGAGGCCAGGCCCAGGCCGCGGCCCGTGAACTTCGTGGTGAAGAACGGGTCGAAGATGCGCGCCAGCGTTTCCGGGCCCATGCCATGCCCGGAGTCGGACACCTCGAGGAAGACGTAGCGCCCCTCGACCGCATCGGGCGCCGCGTGGCTCCGCTCCAGGTACTCGCGGTCCGCCAGCTGGGTGCCCGTGGTGAGGGTGATGTTCCCCTGCTTGTCGCCGATCGCCTCGCCGGCATTGATGACGAGGTTCATGATGACCTGGCGGATCTGCGTGGGGTCCCCCTGCACGGGGGGCAGCGTGTCGGCGAGACGAAAGGTGAAGACGACTCCCTTCGGCAGCGAGACCCGCAGCAGCTGGGTCATCTCCTGCACGAGCTGATTCACGTCCACCCGCTGCATCTCCAGCGGGCCTTTTCCGGCATACGCGAGCATCTGCCGGCACAGGTCGGCGGCGCTCTGGCCGGCCAGCTCGATCTGCTTCAGCTCCGGGAAGCCGACCGCGGCTTCCTTGAGCTTGAGCAGGGCCAGGCTCGCGTTGCCCAGGATCGCGACGAGCAGGTTGTTGAAGTCGTGGGCGATGCCGCCGGCCAGCACGCCGAGGCTCTCCATCTTCTGCGCCTGCAGCAGCGCCTGCTCGGAGCGCTTGCGCTCGGTGATGTCCTCCGCCAGGACCAGTACGCCCTCCCGCTCGCCGGCCTCGTCGAACAGGGGAATGGACACGAGGCGCAGCAGGCGCACGCGCTCGCCCGGCAGGGTCAGGCTCAGCTCCGGCACGCCCATCGGCCGCAGCGTGCGCATCACCTCGGCGTCGATCGCCTCCAGCGCCGTCTTTTCCTGGGCGCTCAGGTGCGGGTCCTCCTGCATCGTCTTGCCCAGGAAGGCCTCGGGTTGGACGCCGTAGTCCTCGGCCATGCGGCGGTTGACCAGCGTGGCGCGGCCCGTCCGGTCCCGCACCATCAGCCAGAACGGGACCGCGTCGAAGACGGCCCGCAGCAGCCGGCGATTGGTCTGCAAGTCGTGCTCCGCGCGCCGGCGCTGGGTGACGTCCTCGGACAGGCCGACGATGCCGATCGTCCGGTCCTGCTCGTCGCGCAGCGGCAGCTTGATGCTGCTGTACCAGCGCTTCCCGCGCGGACCCTCGTCCCGCTCCGCTTCCGGCTGGATGAACGGCTGGCCGCTCTCGATGATCGCCCGGTCCGCCTCGACGAGGCGCTGCCGGAACTCCCGCGGCGGGAAAGGCAGGTCGAGCGTGTGCATGCCCGCCATCGTCTCGGGTGTGAGGCCGTAGACGCGCGCCGTGGCCGCGTTCACCATGAGGTAGCGGCTCTGCGCGTCCTTGACGTAGAGCAGGTGGGGGATCGTGTCGAATACCGTGCGCAGCAGGCGGCGGTTGGTCTGCAGCTCGGCCTGCGCGACGCGGCGCTCGGTGATGTCCTCGGACATGCCGACGATCCCGATGATGCGGCCCGACTCGTTGCGCAGCGGCAGCTTGATGATGCTGTACCAGCGGGTGCCGCGCCCGCCTTCGTGGATGGGAACCTCGGGCTGGAAGACCGGCGTGCCCGATTCCATCACCGTGCGGTCCGCTTCGAGCAGCTGCTCTCTCTGCTCGGGTACGGCGCCGGGCAGCTCCAGGGTGTGGGTGCCCGCCATCGTCTCGGGCGTCAGGCCGTAGACCCGGGCCATCGCCTCGTTCACCATGATGTACCGGCTCTGGGTGTCCTTGACGTAGAGCAGGTGGGGGATCGCGTCGAACACCGTGCGCAGCAGGCGCCGGTTCGCCCGCACCAGCTCCTCGGTATGGCGGCGCTCGGTGATGTCCTCCCGCACCCCGACGATGCCGACGATGCGGTTCTCGTCGTCGCGCCACGGGAACTTGCGCAAGTCGAACCAGGTCTCGCGGCCGTCCGCGGAACGGTAGCGGAACTCGCGCCGGTCCACGGGCTGGCCGGTCTCCATCACCTGCTGGTCGTCGGCGATCCACGCCTCGATGATGTCGTTCGGGACGTTGGGCAGGCTGCGCGTGGATAGGCCCTTCACCGTCTCGGGGCTGAGGCCGTAAAAGGCCGCGAAGGGGTGGTTGACCAGGACGAAGGCGCTGGCGCGGTCCTTGACGAATACCTCGTGGGGAATGGTGTCGAACACCGCCTGGATCAGCCGCTGCTGCGAGCGCAGGGCCAGCGCGGCCTCCTTCTGCTCGGTGATGTCCTGCACGACGCCGATCAACTGGCTCGGCCGCCCCTGCGCGTCGCGCAGGACATCGGCGCGCTCGTGCACCCAGCGGATGGTGCCGTCCGGGCGCAGGATGCGATGTTCGACGTCGAAGGTCGCTTCCCCTTTGAGCGCGCGGTCGCGCACCTCGTGGAAGTGCTGCACATCCGCGGGATGGATGCGCGAGGTGAAGGATTCGAAGCGGCCGTCGAATTCCTCCGGTTGCATGTCGAAGATGCGGTACACCTCGGGGGACCAGTACAGCGCGCGCGTCCCGGCGACATCGGAGGTCCAGCTGCCGATGTGGCCGATGGCCTGGGCCGCGACGAGCATCTGCTGGTTCTCCCGCAGGGCCAGCTCGGCCGACCGGCGCGCGGTGATGTCCTCGGACAGGCCCACCAGCCCGATGACCCGGTTCTGCTCGTCGAAGCGCGGCGCCTTGACGGTGCGCAGCCAGACCCGCCGGCCGCCCGGCACCGATACCTCATCGCCGTCGCTGACGACCGTCTCCGCGAATTCCAGCACCCGCTCGTCGCTGGCCTCCCAGGCGGCGATGAATTCCCGCGGCAGATGCGGCAGGTCGCGGTTGCGCAGGTTCGGGCGCGTGTCGGTCGTGCCCCAGAAGCGGGTATAGGCGCGATTGACCAGCACCACGCGGCCTTCCCGATCCTTGACGAACACGTTGTGGGGGATGGCGTCCAGGACCGCCTGCAGCAGGCTCTGGTTGTCCAGCAGGGCCAGCTCGGCGCGTTTGCGCGCCGTGACGTCTTCGCTCAGGCCGACGACCCCGATGATCCGGCCGGCATCGTCGCGCAGCGGGAGCTTGATGGTGTGCAGCCAGACTTCCGCGCCCTGCCGGCTGCGGACGGGAAAATCGCCGCTGCGCAGCGTTTCACCCGTCTCCAGCACGCGCCGATCCTCCATTCGCCATTCCTCGAGGACGCGGGAATCGTAGACTTGCACGTCCGCCAGCGTGCGCCCCACGGCCTGGTCCGGGGTCATCCCGTAGAAGTTCGCCAGCGCGGCGTTGGCCATCATGAACCGGCCTTCCCGGTCGCGCACGAACAGGTAGTGGGGGATGATGTCGAACACGGTCTGCAGCAGCAGACGGCTGCGGCTCTTCTCCTGCTCGGCCGCCAGGCGCTCGGTGATGTCCTCCGACAGGGACACGATCCCGTCCATGTGGCCGCGCTCGTCCAGCAGCGGAAGCTTCACGATCCGGCGCACGCGCTCGCTCCCGTCTGCGCTCCGTCTGCGCACCTCCGGCCGTTCCACGATGGCGCGGGTCGTCATCACCTCGCGGTCCGCCGCGATGACCTGGCGGGTGTACTCCTCGGGCAGCCCGGGAATCTCGCCGATCCGGCGGCCGATGAACGCCTCCACAGGCAAGCCGGTGTTCAGGCTGTTGGCCCGATTCGTCATCAGGTAGCGGCCGTCGGTGTCCTTGACCGTCATGACATACGGGATGGCGTCGAACACGGTCTGCAGCAGGCGCCGGCCGCGGCTCACTTCCTGCTCGGCCGCCAGACGCTCGGTGATGTCCTCGCCCAGCGAAACGAGCCCTTCCGGCGCCCCCTGCTCGTCGAGCAGAGGCACCTTCAGGATGCGGAGAATGCGCCGGGCGCCATCCGCGCGCTCGACCAGCGCCTCGGGCACTTCGACCAGGGCCCGCGACGCCAACACCCGCTCGTCGGCTTCCTTCATCTCCCGGCGCACCGCGGGCGTGTAGAGCCGCAGGTCGTCCACCGTCTTGCCCTGCAGCTGCTCCGAGGTTTGCCCGAACGTGCGCGTGTACGCCCGGTTGGCGATCAGGAACCGTCCCGCGGCGTCCTTGACGGTCATCTCGTGCGGGATCGCGTCGAAGACCGTCCGCAGCAGGCGCCGGCTGCGGCGCAAGTCCTGCTCGGCGGCGAGGCGCGCGCTGATGTCTTCCCAGAGCGTGACAATGCCTTCGACCTCGCCCTGGTCATCGAGAATCGGCACGGAGATCATGCGGGCCATCGCCCCCGGACGGCCGGGCCGACCCATGGACAGCTCGGGCAGCTCCACCGCGTGCTTGGTACGCGCCGCCTCGGCGTCCATCTCCAGGTAGGCCTTGAGCCTCCAGGCGGGCACCCACTTCAGCTCCGCCAGCGACTTGCCCAGGAACGCCCTCTCGTTCACCCCGGTCGCCTGCACGTGGGGTCGGTTCACCATCAGGAACCTGCCGGCCCGGTCCTTGACGGTGATGCGCACGGGCATGGCGTCGAACGTGGTGCGCAGCAGGCGCTGCTGGGCGTGCAGGGCGGCTTCGGCCTGGCGCCGCGCCGTCACGTCCTGCGCCAGCGCGATCAAGCCGCTGACCTTCCCCTTCTCGTCGCGCAGCGGCACCTTGACGAATCGGTACCAGCGCGCGCCGGCGCGCGTCGTGCGCAGGGTATCGGGGACGTCCACCCGCTTGCCCGTCCGCATCACCTGCATGTCCTCGTTCTGGACGGCGATCGGATCCGCGCCCACCCTCGCCACGAAGGACCACGGCTTGCCTTCCATCTGCTCGGGCGAGACGCCGTAGGCGCGCGCCATCGCGTGATTGACCTTGATGAAGCGGCCGCTGCGATCCTTGACGAACAGGGGCTCGGGAATCGCGTCGAAGATCGTCTGCAGGAGCTGGCGGCTGGCGCGGAGCTCCTCCTGGACGCGCTGGTGCCCGGTGACGTCGAAGATCAGGCCGACCAGCCCCATGATCCTGCCCTGCGCGTCGCGCAGCGGCCGCTTGATGACGTCGGCCCAGAATACGCTTCCGTCGGGCCTGGACTCCCTCCGCGCGAAGACCTGCAGCGCGCGGCCGGACTTCATCACCTGGCGTTCCTCCCGGCCGATCGCCTGCGCCCGGGTGACGACCTTGCTGGCCCACTTCACGCTGGATTGCCCGACGAGATCCTGCGGCCTTCGTCCCAACGCCTCGCCCTGCTCGCGGTTCACCTTGAGGTAGCGTCCCCGCGTGTCGGTGACGAACAGGCGGCCCGGGATGGCGTCGAGCACCGTCTGCAGCAGCCGCTCGTTCGCGCGCAACGCCTCTTCGGTGTGCCGGCGCGCGGTGGTGTCCGAAACCGTGGCGAGCACGGCGGGCTGGCCTGCCCAGTCCACAGGCTGGGCGAGGGACTCGAACCAGACCGGCGCGCCATCCAGGCGCCGGCCTTCGTACTCGGGCCCCGCCGCGGAGGGGCGCCCGGCGCGGCCGGGTTCGTGCGTGCGCTTGAAGCGCGTCCGGTGCTTCGGCGCCACGAGGCGCAGGAAATCCGTCCCCGGGGCCAGCGCGCGGGCGCGGGGATATCCGAACAGGTTGGCCAGGGCCCGATTCGCCAGCAGCACCTTCCCGTCCCGGAGCACGACGATGCCTTGCCGGAAGGACTGGACGATCCGCCGGTAGCGCCGCTCGCGCTCGCTCAAGTCCCCCGCGGCGGCCTTGCGCGCGGAGATGTCGGCGAGCAGCACGAGCAGGGCCGGCTTGCCGTTCCACGGGATCGGGCTCGGTCGGGCCTCCAGCCAGACGCGCTCGCCGCCATGACGCATGCCGAGAATCTCGACGCTCGCCGGGCCCCGACCCCGGGAGCGGCCCCCGCCCAAGAAGCCCATCAGCCGCGCGGCGTCCACGGGGGCGATGACGGAGCGCAAGGTCCGCCCGGACAGGCCGCCCGGGGCGCGCGCCAGCAGCTGCTCGGCCTGGCGCGAGGCGAACGCGATCCGCCGCCCCACAACCACCAGCATCGCCCACTGGGCCAGTTGCGCAAACTCCTGCACCTGCGCGGCAGCGTGACCGGCGCTGCGGTCGGAATGGCGCACGGGTCGGTCCCTGCGGGTCCGGGGAGTCGCCATCGTTATCCCTGATCTTGAATGCGGAACCGGAGCGGGCCTTGCCTCCGATTGCCGGCGGCCGACCGCCCCGACACCCCTCTCGCTCCGGCGCCGAAACCCGCTTCCCGGACCGGGCATTTCACTTTCAACCGAATGCGAAAGCTGGAAGAGATCCCTGTCCCTGCCCCATTAACGCCCGGGGTCGCGTAAAGACTCCCCGTTCCAAGGTGTTCCGCGGGGGGGCCTCCGCCTGCGCTGCCGGCCAATAGCGACACAGATACGCCGCCCACCTCCTTACCTGGCCCCCACCGGGCCCGCGCCCGTGCGCGAACCTGGGCGCGAACCCCATGCCGGAGAGCCGATCCCCGGCCAGGAGGGCTCCGCCCACACGCAGGCGTGGCCCGGCTCACGCGGTCAATCGGCCAGCCAGTCCACGCCCACCCAGTCTCCCACGGCGGGCCGCGGCTGACCCTCCGCGCAACGGATCAGTCCATCGGCGCGCGCGGAGGCGGGCGACTCGTGGGGGTGCCGGCCCTCGATCGGAGTCGCTTCCGGCTCCCTTCCGGCCCAGCGCACGCGGCACGCCACGAACGCCGTCCGACCATGCGCGTGCGGAAGCGGTCCGGTCAAGCGCGCCGTCAAACGCGGCAGCTCGAGCTGCCGTCTGCCGGCCAGCCGCCAGAGCACCGGACGCACCAGCACCTCGAAGGCGGCCCAGGACGCCATGGGCGTTCCCGGCAGGCCGAAGCACAGGGTGGAGCCGCGGGTGGCGAACACCGTCGAGCCGCCGGGAGTCATGCGGACGCGGGCAAACCGCAGGCGCGCCCCGAGCCGCTCCAGTACCGCATGCACATAGTCGAAGTCCCCCCGGTGGGATCCTCCCAGCGTCAGCACCAGGTCGCAGGGTGGTCCGTCCGCGGGCGCTCCCGCCAGGCACGGCTCCAGCAGGGCGCAGATGCGCTCCGGATCGTCCGGCGCCACGCCCAGGGAGCGGGCCACGCCGCCATAGCGCCGCACCAGGGCGGTCAGGACGTGCAAGTTGGTCACGGGAGTCTGGGCCGGGCCCAGCGGGCTGCCGACATCCGCCAGTTCGTCGCCCAGGGCGAGCAGCGCCACCAGGGGCCGGCGGTGGGCCCGCACGCGCTCCCGCCGGGCCGCGGCGAGGATGCCCAGCGCCTGGGGTCCCAGCAGCTCGCCGGCCTCCAGCAGCGCTTCGCCCCGCGCCATGCGCGCCCCGGCCGGGATCGCGTTCTCCCCTGGCGCCAGGGGACGGCGAATGCGAAAGCGCCCGCTCCCGTCCGGCTCGGTGTCTTCCTGCTTGACCACCGCGTCCGCGCCCGCGGGCAGCAGGGCGCCGGTCATGATGCGGGCGGCGGGCAAGCCCTCCTCCGCGGCCCCCGTGGGCAGGTCCGGCAGCGGGCCGCGGGCCAGCCGCCCGGCGGCGATGACCTCGCTGAACCGGAAGCGCAGCGGCTGCCCGGCGGTGGCGGTGCGCGTGTGCTCCGCCTTCAGGGCGAAGCCGTCCATGGCGGATTTCGCGCCGGGCGGATCGTCGCGCTCCGCCCGCAGCGGCTCGGCCAGCACCCGCCCGGCCGCCTCGTGGAACGGCACGGTCTCCACCGGCAAGGGCGCGGCTTCCGCCAGCGCCAGGCGCAGGGCCTCATCGAACGCAAGCGCGGCATCGGCCATGGGCGTCAGCTCCCGCCGGGCAACTACGGCGCCTTCTCCGCCACCAGCAGCACGACGTCCGCCCACGCGGGCCGCCAGCGGGCGATGCCTGCGGCCAGCCGCAGCAGCCCGCCCTGCAGCGGCGCGGGCAGGCGGACCAGCAGCCGCCCCCAGGGAGGAAAGCCCCACAGCAGGGACAGGCCCTCCACCCGTCTCGCGCGCAGCGGGGGCCGCGCCAACGCGATAATGCTCGCGTAGGTGAAACGGGTCAGATGATCCGGCGGCGGCTCGTAGTACGGAAGACCGTCTCCGTTGCCGCGCGGGCGCCCGCGATCCAGCCAGCGCCCCAGCCGGCACGACAGCGAGCCGTAATTGGCGAGCGCGATCACCGCCCGTCCGCCCGGCTTGAGCACCCGCCCGATCTCCCGCAGGGTCAATGCCGGATCCATGAAGTGATCCAGCGCCCCCTTGCACAATACCGCATCCACCGACTCCGAGCGCAGCGGGATTTCCTCACCCAGGCCGCGCACCAGGCGCATGTGGTCCGCCGCCGTCACGGTGTCCGCGCTCGCCTTGCCCCTTCCCGCAGCGCCCGCCCCCGATGTTCCTGCGCCCGCCACTCCCGACTCTCCCGCAGGCACTGCGCCCGGGCCGCGGTCCCGCTGCCGCAGCACGTGCTGGCCGAAGCGGATCATGCGGTTCGACGGCTCGATGCCCAGCACCAGGCAGCGCCCGGACGGATTCCCACGCTCCATGCGGACCCCGCCGCGCGCGCGCTCGGCCAGGGCCAGGGTGTCCTGACCCATGCCGCTGGCCAGATCCACCACGCACCGGCCCCGGGCCGTATCCACCCAGGCCAGGGAGCGCTGCGTCATGGCGCGGAAGAGCCACTGGCTGTCAGGCCCGCCCGGCGGTGGGATCGTGCGCTCCAGGTCGTGCTCGATGTCGTGCCGGAGCTTCATGGCGCGTCCCGCTCGTCTTCCGCGCGCCCCTCATCCGGGCTCTCGGCCGGGGGCAGAGGCTCGAGCGAGGCGGCACCCGGCCAGGGCGCCGCCAGGTTCAGCGTGTGCTCCCGCTCTCCCCACCGCACGGCCCACTCGCCTGCTCGCTCCCAGGCCCGCTCCCCTTCTCGTACTCCGGAGCGATCCTCGCTGCGCTCCGTCGGGCGCTCCGTCAGGCGATCGAGGAGCCGGAAGCGCGGGCCGTCCGCGAACTGGGCCGGCAGCCGCTCGGGGCGGACGGCGCAGTACACCTGCTCGGCGGCGTCCATGCGCAGCGTATCCCAGCGCAGCGGCTCGCGCGTCCCGTCGTTCGCGTGCACCCACGGTCCCGCCGGATCGCCTTCCAAGGCCAGGATGCGCAAGGGCAGGGACTCATGGTGGATGTAGCGGGTCTCGACATAGCTTTCGAGGTCGTAGCGGATCACGTAGCGTTGCAGCTCCGGGTCGAAGTGCAGGTTGCGCAGGAAGAACTGCAGCACCGCGCCGGTGATGATCTTGCGGCCTACGGTCCACACGCCGGCCTCGTCCACGCGCACCTCGTCGCCGTAGAAGGGCCCCAGCGCATGGGGCGTGATCGGCACGCGGGCCGGGTCCTGCCCGCGGGCGAGGAGCACGCGGTACCACCCGCCCGGGAAGTAGCTTCCCGCCGGCCACTCCGCTTCGCGCAGGGCGGCCAGGAAGCGGCCGAGGAAGGCGAAGAAGTCCTCCCCGTATTCGCCGCTGGCCACGAGCGCCTGCCAGGCCGCGGGCAGGTACGGCACGCGAAACTGGCGGCCGCACTTCACCAGCGTGTAGATGCGGCGCGGCAGCAGCTCGGCGCGGGGATCGAAGCGCGGGAACATGACGCGGCGGACCTTTGGCGCAGTTGTGGGGATTCGGACGATCCGGCTATAGTCGGGCCGGGGCCTGGTGGGAGTCTAGCAAGGGGGTCGCGGCCCCGCGAGGCCCGCCTTGCGCCGCCTCCTCCGTGCCGGGCCGGGCGCGCGCGGGAGCGGTGCGCCGCGGCGCCGCCGGGCTGGACCTGCCGGGATCCTGGAATTCTCCCTGCCGGGGGTGGTCATGGGATACGCGATCCGGATGGCCGTGTACGTCGTCGGGGGCGGAGCGCTGCTTGCGTGGATCGAGCCCTCCCACGGCCTGATCGAGATTGCCGCCATCCTCGCCCTGATCGGCGCGTGCGCGGCGGCGGACGGACTGGTCGCAGGCACCTTCGGCGCGCGCAAGGGGAACGCGCCGGCGCGCAGGCCGAAGTCCGCGGCGCGGCGCGGCGCGGGAGCCCGCAGCCTGGCGCGCGGCGCGGCGGAGCCCCGCGAGGGCGAGCGCCGCACTCCGCGGCCGCTGTTCGTCTCCTCCGATCTCGAAGAGGCCCAGGCGCTGGTCGTTCAGCTCCGGGAACGGGGCCTGCATCCGCTGCTGGTGACGGGCCGGGGTGCGCGGGAAGACCAGCCCGTGTCCTTCGAGGTGCGCCTCCCCGAGCCGGAGCGGCTCCGCGCGCAATCCATCGTGTCCCGATTCACCGCCCGCGTGGCCGAGCGCTAACGCCCACTGCCTGCCTCGGCCTGACCGACTGCCGCGGCCCAGGGGAGGGAGTGCTCCATTCCGCGGGCTTTTGGGCCCGCCGGGAGGAAACCTGCGCCATCAAAAGATGTATACTTCCGAAAGCTCGCGCAGCGCTCGGCGAGACGCCTGCATCTGGTCAAGGAGGACGCCGGTGGAACGCGGGAGGGAGGTCCCATGACGCCGCTGACCAGCGCGCCCGCCGCGGACTGGCAGCCGCTGGACGCCTTGCGCGGCCTCCTGCCGCCGGATGCGTTCAGCGCCGCCGAGCTGGCGGAACTCGTCCCGTTGTGCCGGGTCGAGCGCCATCCGGAAGGTCACGTGCTCATCCGCGAGGGCGAGGCGTCGGACAACCGCGTGTATTTCCTGCTGCAAGGCAGCGTGACGGTATCGCTGGCGGAAAAATTCATCCTCCGGCTCACCCGCAAGGGCGACGTCGTCGGGGAGATGGGACTGATCAGCTCGGCGGACCGCGCGGCGACGGTGCGCGCCGAGCAGGCCAGCGTCTTCCTTGTCCTGGACGCCCGCAGCGCATTCCGGGGCGCGGAGCCCGCCTCCTACAAGATCCGCTACACCTTCAGCCACCTGTTCAACCTGATCCTCAGCGAAAAGCTGCGCGTAACCAGCGAGCGGGCGCATCTGTACGAGGACGCGATCCTGCACAGCCGGGACGTGGAGGAGCAGAGCGCCAGCCTGCAGGAGCAGGTGGAGAGCAACCTGGCGCGGCTGCGGCTGTTCACGCACCTGGTGGAGAGCGCGCGGGACGCGGTGGTCATCACCGACCTGGAAGGACGCGTCCAGCAGGCCAATCCCGCCCTCCAGCAAAGCTTCGGGATCGAGCCGGGCACGCTGACCGGGCACCGCGTGACCGAGCTGCTCGGCTGGGGGGCCGAGGCGGACCGGATGTGGCAGGAGCTGCGCGCCCAGCTCGAGCCGGGCGGCTGGCAGGGCGAGGCGCTGGTCACTCCGGCGAGCGGCGAGCCCATTCCGGCCCATTGCTCCATCTTCCTGGTGCAGGACGAGCGCGGCCGGCGGCTGGCCTACAGCGTGCTGCTGCGGGACATCCGCGCGGAGAAGACCTTCCAGAAGCGCATCCTGCTCCAGAGCCGGCAGCTCAAGAAGGCCTACCGCTCCCTCCAGGAGCTGGACCGCATCAAGAGCCACTTCCTGACCCTCATTTCCCACGAGCTGCGCACGCCTATCACGTCCATCCTGGCCTACTCGGAGACGGCCGTCAGCGGCATGGCCGAGCCGCAGCAGGCGCAGGAATTCTTCGGGATCATCCACCAGGAGGCGCTGCACCTGAGCGACATGGTGGACAAGGTGCTGACGATCACGAAGCTGGAGAGCGGGCAGCTGCTGCTCAATTTCCAGCGGGCGAGCCTGTCGGAGCTGGTGCGCGGGCAGGTCGCCATGCTGCGCTCGAAGGCGTCCCTGCGCAACCTGACGATGGACTTCCACGGCCCGGACAATGGGCCGCTGACCGTGTTCGATCCGGAGAAGATCGAGGTCGCGGTGCACCAGCTTCTCGATAATGCGGTCAAATTCACCGAGCGGGGCGGAATCCGCGTCACCCTGGAACAGACGGGTCCCCAGTCGTTGCTGCATGTGATGGATACCGGTAAAGGTATTCCCGAGGACGCGGTGCGCACCGTATTCCGGAAATTCGAGCGGGAGGAGAATCCGGACCACCACAGCGGCGGGCTCGGCCTGGGCCTGCCCCTGTGCTACCTGATCGTCAAGGCGCACGCGGGCCGGCTCGAGATCAAGAGCCGTCCCGGCGAGGGCACGACCGTAAGCCTGACGCTTCCCAATCAGCCGCCCGACGCGGCGCCGGCATCGTGAGCGGGGCCGGTCAACCCGATCATCCGTCATCATGGCCAGCCCCAGCTTCATGAAACCCGCCCCGGGCTCCGCCAAACCGGGGAGCGGCGCGGAGCGCGCCGGCCCCGCAGCCGCGAAAGGTCCGACGGGCCTGGCCGCGCTGCTGGCCAAGCCCCTCGCCCTCGCCGCGGAGCGGGAGACCCTGCTGCGCGACGGGCTGAGCCAGGGGCTGAAGTTCTTCGAGTCCTTCAACGAGTCGCGCCTCAAGCTCGCCTTCGGGTCCTTCGACGCGGACATGAAGAAGGCGCTCTACGAGGTGCTGTTCCTCCTGCACGTCAACGATCCGCGCTTCAAGAGCTACAAGTTCCAGGGCACGGCCCTGGACCATGTCGGCGGCGCCCTGCGCGAGCGCACGTTCGATGCGGAGGCGGACCTGTACGTGGAGGCCGCGCCGTGCGGGGTGGAGGGGATCGACCGGCTGTCGGCGGTGTTCCGCCAGAGCTTCCTGGAGCATGTGCAGCAGACCTTCGGCATGACGGTGTCCGGACAGTCCGCGTACGCCTTCAACCCCATCGTCAGCGTGCATTCGCTCGGCTCAATCGGCACGGTGGGGCACAAGTCCCGTTCCTCCGACCTGGACTTGCAGGTGCAGTACGAACTCGATCCGTTCCTGATCGACATCGGACCGCACAGCGACGCGACGCTGAAGGAGGCCCTGCTGCGCGAGCAGCAGGGCCAGCTCGCCCGGCTCAAGGCCGAGCAGAAGCCCCCTCTCGCCGCGACCGAGCAGCAGCTGGCCCAGCAGGCGGCCCAGCACACCGCCAGGCTCTACCCGCAGCTGCTGCGCTACCTTGCCGGCGCGGGACGCAACTACACCGACGACCTCGCAGCGCCCAACGGGCCCGCGCTGCGCAGCCAACTCGTCAACGAGATGGTCGTGCTGCTCAAGCGCCTGCCGCGCCTGGCGCACCCGGAGGAGCTCAAGCGCAGGGAGACGCTGCTGCAGCAGAAGCTCAAGCGCATCCAGGAGTACATCGGCGTGCGCTACCCGAACACCGAGGTGTACCTGTTCTCCTGCTCGAACGACGACTACCGGCGCGGCCACCACGGCTCGACGCTGACGAACAAGGAAGCGTCCGGGTCAGCCTATGAGCTGATCTTGAACTACGAGACGCTCATGCCGGGCATCCAGATGACGCCGATGGTGCCCACGCACTTCGTCCTGGCCAAGCAGGTCAACAACGAGGCGGCGCTCTACGAGCGCATCGTGGACTACATCCGCGTCGGCCTGCTCGAGCCGTTCAAGGACGTGCGCGGGCGCCTGGTGAACCTGGGCGCGACGCCGGACATGGAGCTGACCTACGTCGCGCGGCACTCCGGGGCGGTGTACTGGGAGGCGTTCAAGGCGTCCTCGGGCAACCTGCCCAAGGCGCTGCTGAACCTGTTCCGCTACGAGATGCTGCTGGACAAGCGGTTCCTGAAGACGAACGTGCAGATCATCAAGGAGCCGATGCTCCTCAACCCGATGGCGACGCCGCGGCCGAAGGAGGCGCCGGCCGAGCTGGCGCAGATGATGGACGAGCAGACGGGCGCGCCGCCCTGGGCGCTGCTGGACATGGAGACCCGCTTCCCCCTGCTGCTGCAGGACCCCTGGTGGCAGCGCTTCAAGGCGCTCAAGATCGCCTTTTCCGAGCCGACGGGGGTGCCCGGCCTCGACGTCGCCGAGCGGCGCCGCGCGTCGAGGATCATCGACATGGCCTTCGCGCTGCACGTGCGCATCAGCGACGTCTTCACCAAGCCCGGCGACACCCGGCCCTTCGACACCCACCGCGAGCAGGTGCTGATCGAGTTCCTCAAGCGCGCCTTCCCGCCCATCTCGGAGAAGCGCAAGTTCCTCGAGCACCTCTTCATCGGCGAGGTGCGCTCGGTCAACCAGTTCGAGCAGGAGATGCGCGAGCTGTTCAAGAGCTGCCTCAATCGCGTCAACCAGAAGATCGCGTCCTTCAACATCCAGGGCCAGGGCAACCAGCGCGAATTCGAGATCTGGTACCACTACTACCAGTCGAACTTCGAGCCCGCCCCCAACGTCATCCCCAAGACGATCCTCAACCACCTCAAGGTCGCGCGCGGGCGGCTGCAGATCGGATACAAGATCGGCGAGGGCTGGTTCTTCAGCAGCTTCCAGCGCGAGTCGAAGGTGGGCAAGCGCTTCGACACCTTCGGCCACTTGGACCACCTGCCCGAGGACGTCATGCTGCGCGAGCGCTCCGCCTTCCTCGCCGGCCTCGCCGACTGCGTCCTGAACGGCTACTACGGCGTGCTCAACCAGGGGACGCTGAAGGAGACGCGCACGGTCGTCGAGTTCGACGCGAAGTACATGGACCTGGGCAACCGCACGGACAACACGCTCGCCTATGTCCGCCCCGACAACGTGCACCGCATCCTCACCCAGATCATCGAGTTCTTCCCCTACCGCAAGTACCACTACATGGACTGCGTCCAGAAAAAGCGCGAAGTCGTCGAAGTCATGCTGTTCCTGAACCTGTGCCGCTTCGGCAGGCTGTCGGCGCTGTACCGCGACAACCTGCTCACCTGGTACTGCGACGAGTGGGAGCATCCCGACTTGTTCGCCCGCGCCCACAACCTGCGCGCCAGCCTGAAGTCCGAGATCATGGCCAAGCCGATCCACATCACGCTGGCCAAATTCTTCAAGGCCAAGGACATCAATCCCACCCAGGTCCAGCTGCGCGCCTGGGTCAACCCGAACAGCGTGGACACCGCCCACTCCGCGCAACAGGCGCAGATCAAGGAGCGCGAGATTTCCGAGGAGTTCCTGCGCGTCGTGAAACACGTGCACGGCAGCCGCATGGGCGAGGCGCTCGCCGCCGGCATCGTGCCGCCGGGGGGCACCCTGTAGCGGGGCCGTCATGAAGCTCGCCGTCGCGCTGGCCGTGTTCCTGGCAGCGCTGGGCTATCTCGGGTTCAAGCTGCTGGGGCCGTTCGGCAGGTCGCGGCCGCGTTCCGGCTCCGCGGTCGTGCGCCGGCTCCGCGGCCGCGCGCCGGGCGGGACGCCGGGCGGAGTCCCCGCGCAGCGCGGGGGGCGGGACTGAGTTTCGCGGGGGACCGAAGTTCCGTCGGGGACCGGCCGCTCAGGCCGGACTAACAGCGCGTTTCAAGACCCGACATTGCGGTGGATGCGACCGACTGCGCCTCACCCGCGGCGCTTCACGCCGGTCCCTCTCCGACTGCCCGGAGAGGGACTTTGTCCATTGGGACGCCCCTCTCCACGCAGTTGGAGAGGGGCAGCCTGCGCAGCAGGCGGGGTAAGGCCCGTCGACGGCAGTCAGAAAGATTGGAGCCGTTTACCGGGTCTTGAAATGCGCTCCAAGGCACCGGCCCGACCGGCCGCTCAGGCGGCGCGCATCCGGCTTTTCTTCTTCTTCTTCGCGTGCAGGCGCACCAACTGCTTGCGGCGCACGATGGGCTTGAGCAGACCTTTCACGCGCTTGTCGCGCTTGCGCAGCTTGGCATTGCGCGACGCCTTGCGGCGCGCCGTCTTCGTTCCACCGGCCATGCCTCCTCCTTGCTTGCACGAAAGCTCCCCCTCAAGGGAGCCGGGACGGGTCCGCCCCGGGCACGCCTCGCGCGCCCCAAGGCGCTGAGCCTCAGCCCCGCACTATGGCCCAATCGCCCGCCGCTGGGAAGCCCGCTCGCCCGGCGGTAGTGGGTCGATTTGATGAAGCAGCCGTGAACCGCAATCACAGACTCCTCGCATGCGTTCGGAGTGACATGACTTGTCATTTCAAGCGCAGCGAGAAATCCGCTTGTGTCTTCAAACTGACCCGTTATCCGCCGGGCGACCCCGGCCACTTTCTGCTTGGGCAGGCTTGCGGGTCGGCGGGCTTGCGGCGGCGCTGCGCCGGATGGAGTCCCGCCCGCGGCCTCAGCTCCGGGCGCGCAGGATCTCCCGCACGTGACCGAACACCTCGGCCGGCGTCAGCGAGACCATGCAGAACTTGTAGTGCGGATGGCTGCACGGGGGCAGCACGCCGTCCCGGTAGCACGGGCTGCACGCCAACTCCGCTCCGCGCCAGAGGAAGCGGCTCAGCGGGTGAGTGATCGGCACCTTCTCCTCCGGCCGGGTCGGCCCGAACAGGCCGATGACGGGAATGCCGGCCGCCGCGCCCAGGTGCATCGGGCCGCTGTCGTGGGTCACGAGCAAGGCGCAGCGCCGCAGCGCCTCGGCCGTGCCCGCCGGATCGGTCTTGCCCGCCAGGTCGAGCGTGCGCTCCGGGTCCAGGTCGAGCTGCCGCGTGAGGGGCACGTCCCGTTCGGCGCCGACGAGCAGGATGCGGCAAGCCGTCTGTTCCAACACGAGCGCGCACAGGGCTCGATACTGCTCGAGCGGCCAGCGGCGCGTGTCCATGTCCTCCTTCACGTTAGACGCCCCGCCCGGAGACAGGGCCACCCAGGCCCCGCTTCCCGCGTCCAGGCGCGCGAATTCCGGCGGCAGGCGCGGCGGGTTCGGCTGCGGGAGCAGGTCCATCGCGACGCCGTCGGGCCGGTACCCCGCCCTCAGCCCGAACACCCGCTGGTACTTGGCGGTCTCGTGCTCCTGCTCCGAGGTGACGGCCGCGCGGCTCAGGAACAGGCCGCGCAGGTCGCGCGCGAAGCCGTAGCGCTCGCGCACCCCGGCCAGCCGGGCCACCAGGTTCCAGCGCCAGTCCCGGTGCAGCACGAACACCCGCTCCGCGCGCATCCGGCGCAGCAAGCCGATCAGGCGCAGCGTCTCCCGCGCCTGGCGCCAGGGTGGGCCCCGGAACAGCGCCGCGTCGTCCACCACGGCCAGCTCGTCCAGGTGCGGATTGCCCGCCATCACCGCCGCGTTGGAGCGGCCCACGATGAAGACGATGCGCTCCCCGGGAAAGCTCTTGCGGTAGGCGCGCAGCGCGGGGGTCGCCATCAGCAGGTCCCCCATCCCGCCCAGCTTGAACACGGCCGTCACGGACATGGGCATCGGCTCTGTGCTGGGCGATCGGTGCGGCGGGAGCGTCCGGCGCGACTCCACATCGGGCGCGACTCCACATCGGGCCCGGCACTGGGAGGAAGCGGCGCGGGAGCGGTCCCGGCGCGGCGGCGTCCCGCGCGCGACGGCGTCACCGGGAAGGCTTGTCCAGCGCAGGCGGCGCGGCACCACGACGGCATCGCGGCGGCACGGGGACGGGCGCGCCACCGGAACTTCCCAGGCGCCGCCGCATTCAGGCTACCCCAGGCGGCTACAGCTCGACCAGCCCGCTCTCGCGCACGCTGACGTAGCGCTCGTTGCCCAGGATGACGTGATCGAGCACGGGGATGCCCATCAGCTTGCCCAGCCGCGCCAGCTCGCGCGTCGCGACCAGGTCGTCCGGGGACGGCGCCGGATCCCCCGAGGGATGATTGTGCACCAGCAGCACGAAGGCGGCCCGCTCGCGCACCGCCGCAGCGAACACCTCGCGCGGGTGCACGGGGCTGGAGTCGAGCCCACCCTGGGTGATCATGACGTCGCCCAGGTAGCGCTTCTTGATGTCCAGCAGCACGACAAGGAAGCGCTCCTGCTTCAGGTCCCGGAAGCGCAGCCGGAAATGCCGGAACACGTCGCGCCCGTGGCCGAACGCCACGCCCGGTTCCATGCGCTCCTCGCCGAAGCGCCGGCACACCTCGAACAGGAGCAGCAGCCGCTCCGCGCTCAGCCCGCCGCCGGAGACGCCGGCCGCGTCCAGCCATTCCTCGAGTTCCACCGCGCTCTTCGCCGCGAGGCTGCGCAGCGAACCGCCCTTGAGCTTGGCCTCGAGCCGCTCCCGCTCGGCCGCAGGCAGGTCGAACAGGCCCTCCAGCAGGCCCTCCAGTCCGACCGCTTCGAGTTGGCCAAGCCTCGCCCGCGCGGCGGCGGCGTTTCCGTCGCTCGCGACGGCTCCGCTCGCGGCGGTCCGCACGGCGGTAGTCCGGGCTGCGGCCGTGCGGCCGGCGCCAACCCCGCCCGCGGCCATCCCGATCGCGCTGGCCCAGTTGCATTCCGTGCGCAGGGGACACTCGTCGCAGCGCGGCACCGCGCCGCAGGGCCCGGCGATCCCCAGCGCCGTCAGCTCCCCGGCAAAGGCTGCCGCGAGGAAGTCCGCGCGGTGCGCCGCGAAAGGTTGGGCGCCCGCCATCGGGACGGCGGAGGCCGGTGCCGCGGCTGTCCGGGCCGGAGATGACTCCGCATCCTCCCCGGCCGCCGTCCGGCACGCCTCCTGCCAGGCGCGCAGGGCCGGCACCGTCAGGGGCGCCGCGAACTCCCCCGCGCTGAAGCGCACCAAGCTCCGAAACGCCGCGGCGCTGCCCACCGGGTAGAGCCCCACCGCGCGCAACGCCTCCAGGGAGCGCCAGGCGAACTCGGCCGGGAACAGGACGATCCACTGCTCCTGCAGGGCCTCGCTCACCAGGGGCGTCCCCCGCTCCAGCAGTCCGCCGCGCCGCAGCGCGAAGAAGCCGTGCAGGGCGCGCAGCAGCGTCTCCCGCTGCTCGGGCCGCAGGGGCGGGCACTCGGCCAGGCGCCGCGCCAGCTGCGCCTCGTTGACGTAGAACGGATCGGTCTCCGCCTCGAGCAGCAGGAGCGGGCGCCATTCCCAATTCAGCCCGCCCGCGCTGCGCGCCAGGCCGAGCCAGTCGAGCAGGTGCCCCGTGAGGGCGCGGTACAGCTCCGCGGCCAGGCCGGGCCGGTGCGGGGCGGGAGAGCGGGCGAACAGGCGCCCGAAGGCGCCGGCGGCCTCGGCGGCCAGGGGCAGGCCGGCGAGACGCTCGAAGAAGTCCCGCGTTGCGTAAGCGTCGGGAATCACGGCGGGCCCCGTCATCAGGCGGCCTGCAGCCGCAGCACCTGCGGCTGCGCGGCGAGGAAACGCTGGAACAGGGGCCACAGCTCGGCGGGCGTCGTGCCGTCCCGCAGCGCGGCGCGGCCGAGCTTCTCGAGCACGATGAAGCGCAGGCTCCGCCCGGCGGCCTTCTTGTCGTGCAGCAGCAGCTCGGCGAAGCGCGCCTCGTCCAGGGGCGGCAGGCGCACCGGCGTGACCAGCGGCTCCAGCACGGCGCGGATGCGCTCCAGCTCCGCGGCCGGCAGCAGGCCCCAGGCGTGGGAGGCGAACGCGGCGAAGAGCATGCCCACGCCGACGGCCTCGCCGTGCAGGTAGGCCGCGTAGCCCGTGTGCGTCTCGACCAGGTGCGCGAGGGTGTGGCCGAAGTTGAGGATGGCGCGGACGTGCTCCTCCCGCTCGTCTTCCCGCACCACTGCGGCCTTGACGCGGCAGCTGCGGGCGACCGCATTCTCCCAGAAGCTCCAATTCCCGTCCGCGCCGGGCTCGCCTGTCAGGAGCGCGCGCCCCGCCGCCAGGTCGTCGAACAGCGCCCGGTCGCGGATGATGCCGTGCTTGATGAGCTCGAACAGCCCGGCCCTGCGCTCGCGCGCGGGCAGGGTCTTCAGGAACTCCAGGTCCATGACGACCCCGGCCGGCTGCTTGAACGCCCCGATGGCATTCTTGCCCTCCCGG
>JBGOTW010000036.1:0-22989 GCA_041476685.1 bacterium
CCGAAGTAGCTCCGCGTCAGGTCGATCTTGCGCACGTCGCGCAGCACGCGCGGCCGGAAGGCGATGGCGTCCAGCGCCATCCGGTTGCGCCGCACCGTCGTCTCGGTCTCGGCGCCGCCGTAGATGTAGTCCCACACGTTCCGGTTCACGTTGAGCTTGGCCTTGCGGATGATCTCGTGCAGCGACTGGAATTCTTCGCCTGCCATGGGGTCCTGTCTCCTGATGCGGTTGGGTGGAGCGCCGGGTTCGCCGGCGCGGCCGGGTGCCTGCGCGTTGGCGCCCCATCCATACGCCAGAGTCGCGGGGCGATCCATCCCGTTCGTGCCTCCCCGCCGGCGACCGGGAACGCGGGGCCGCTCGCCTTTTCGCTCCGCCCGAGCAGGATGGATGGGTAGGGAGTGCACCCGGCCACGGCCCAGCGCGCAGCGGGCGCGAGTGCAGTCCATCCTGATTGAGGCCAGGTTGAGATGCGAGGGTAGCGCTGGGATCGTGGAGCGAGGATTTGGGTCCGGGGTGTCCGGGTGAACGAATGCGGGCATGCGAATGCCAGGCAATCAACCCCAAGCGAAAGATCGGGCAAACGCAGCCAAGCTCCCGCGGAAGCAAAGTCGAAGGGGAGCAGAAACGTCCGTCCTTTCATGGCTTGGCTGAAAAAAGCGAAAACAAACCCATCTCGAAGCACCCCCGCCCCAGGGGCCAGGGACTCAGACCGCTACGCACGGCCGCGCCTCCAGCGGCCATGACCTTCCCCACCGGGGATCAAGGAGTTACGGCAAGAATTCGGGAACGAACCCAATTCCGGATGCGGTGTTTGGCTGAGACGGCGGCGGGTTGGGTAGATGTCTGTTCCCGCTTCCAATTGACGGGTGCGCGCACATCCGGTAGGGTGACGATTCCCGTCGCGTTGACGCTGGGCGCGGTGGATTCCCGCCGGGCGCCCGGGAGCGGCGCAGTCTGCAATGCGCACTGCGGCGCGGGAGAGCAACTTCCCCAGGCAGGAACGCCGGGGCATCCGTCATCGGGAGGAGCAGCCTATCGCTAGCGGTCAACGATTCAGTCAGAAGCCGTCCGGGCCCAGTACGCGCATCAACAGCCTGATCATGGCCAAGCGCGTGCGCGTCATTGACGCGGACGCCGCGCAGTTGGGTGTGCTGGAGCTACCGGAGGCCCTGCGTGTGGCGCAGGAGCAGGGGCTGGACCTGGTGGAAGTGGCGCCGGGAGCCGACCCGCCCGTGTGCCGCATCATGGACTACGGCCAGTACAAGTACCAGCAGAGCAAGCGGCAGCACGAGGCGAAGAAGAACCAGAAGATCGTGCTGCTGAAGGAAATCAAGATGCGTCCTCGCACCGAGGAGCACGATTTCCAGTTCAAGCTCAAGCACGCGCTCGAATTCGTCGCCGAGGGAAACAAGGTCAAGGTCACGATCATGTTCCGGGGCCGCGAGCTGAGCCACCAGGACCTGGGGCACAAGCTGATGGCCCGCTTCATCGAAGCGACCCAGGATTTCGCGCAGGTGGAGGCGTCGCCGCGCATGGAGGGCCGCATGCTTTCCGGCGTGCTGGCCCCGAAGAAGAACACCGGCGGCCAGGTGGCGAAAGCCGCACCCAAGGCCGCGCCAAAAGCGGACGCGAAAGCCGAACCTAAAGCGGATGTGAAGGCAGATGCCAAGGCAGGTGCCACGGCAACCGCCGCGACCGGAGCGAAAGCGGAAGCCACCGGGACCGCCGCGGCCGAGCCGACAGGAAGCGCGGGCTCCTGAGCGAGGCGGCCTCCGGGTTGCTGGATACCCGCGGCGATGAGGGCATGGAAGACCGGCTCACCGCAGGCCGGCCAATCCCACAGCGGGTCACCCGCACGTCCCCCGCAACGGAAAGCGGCCGCGCCGGCAGGGTCCCGGCGACCGGCTGCAGGGGCGCGGGAAGGCCGATCGCGCAGCGCGGGACGCTGGAAACCGGGGCCGTCCACGGTCCTCGCTCCCAACCGTCCCCGGGAACGGCAGACCGGACGCCGATGCCGGCATACCGCAGGACGACTTAGCAGAACGGCTTAACCTCAGGCTCCGCAGCGAAGGAAGACGTTTCCCATGGCCAAGCAACGCAAGGCAAAAACCAATCGTGCCGCCGCCAAGCGCTTCAGTTTCACCGCCAGCGGCAGGATCAAGCGCAAGAAGGCCGGCCTGCGGCACTTCATGCGGCGCCGCAGCGTCCGCGCCAAGCGCAATCTGCGCACGCGCGGCTACGTGGACAAAGCCAACGCCAATTTCATCAAGGGCCTGCTGCCCAACGGATAGGATCGGTCGCCATGTCCAGAGTCAAACGCGGGGTCCATTCCCAGAAGACCCGCCGCACGTATTTCAAGGCCGCCAAAGGCTTCACCGGCGGGCGCAAGCGCCTGTGGAAAACGGTGATGAACGCGGTGGACCGCGCCGGCAAGTACGCCTACCGCGACCGCAAGGTGCGCAAGCGCGACTTCCGCCGCCTGTGGATCACGCGGCTCAACGCCGCCGCGCGGGCGAACGGGCTCAGCTACAGCCAGTTCATCCGCGGCGCCTCCCTGGCGGGGATTGCATTGGACCGCAAGTCCCTCGCCGCCCTGGCCATCGAGCAGCCGGAGGCCTTCGCCCAGATCTGCGCGCAGGTCAAGGCGAAGCTGCCCGCCAAGGCCGCCTAGCGGCACGTCCCGCTGCAAGTCCGTCTTGTCGCGCCGGGCCTCTTCCGTCGGTCTCTTGCGGAAGCGCGGCGTTTCTGGCCGGGAGCGCCCCCAACGCGCGACGCAACCTCCGCACGTGCTGAACGGTCGCCCCGCGCACTGCGGGTCGCGCACCGCGGGTCGCGCACCGCGGGCCGTGCCCTCCTTTCCCCGCGGGACGGAATAGATCAAGTCGCTTGACCGGTCGAACGGCGGGCCTCACCCGGGCGTCAGCCTCTGCACGCTCTCCGCTTCCGTGGCGATGCCCTTCCAGCCGAACAGCATGGGAATCGTCCGGTGCTCCTCGTAGAGGGGCACCTGGTCCTGGTAGTGCGGGCTGGCCGGGTGCCCCGAAGCGCCGCCGGGCACGATCCAGGTGCTGCGCTCCCAGTCGTCCAGGTCGAAGGCGTAGCGGGCCATGGACACCAGGTGCACCGTGTGCGTCTGCAGAGGATAGAAGCCCGCGGCCTGGACGGTGTCCCCGTCGCCGCCCATCGCGATGGGGGGCGGATCGAGCCTGGCGGCGGCGGCGGGGAAGGCTGCGGAGAGCGGATGCCGCGCGGCCGTGCGGTGCACCGCATCCCAGCGCCACGCCGCGGGATCGGGTCCGAGCTTTTCCGCGAGGCGGGCGACGGCCGCCGTGAGCGCCTCGCTCAGCACGCGCTCCCAGGTCGCGCCGGCCGGCAGCAGCGTCGCGCGATTCTCGCCCACCTCATGGTGCAGCCGCGCCAGCAGCTCGCGCACGAAGCCGTTCGCGCCCCGGTCCGTGGCGCTGAACAGGGGCGGGGCGAGCGGTCCCAGCAGCGGCGGCAGAACCTTGCGCAGCACCTCGGCCCGCAGGGCATGGAAGATCGCCGGCGCCGCCCCGTCCCGCGTGACGCGCCCATCCCACGCGCTCAGCAGCTCCAACGCCCGCCGCTCGGATTCGCCCGCCGCCAGCACCCGCGGCCAGAGCGCCCGCCACTCCAGGGCCGGGATGGAGACCACGTCGGCGTGGATGCGCGCCATGTCCGCGACCGTCAGGTCCCGCGCGTCCTTGAGCTGATCGTAGATGCGCCGGGCGCGGAAACCGGGCAGGATGTCGAGCCCGAGGTGGTGGGGATAGCCCGCGGGCGCGATGCGGTTGTTGGCCGTATGCACGAAGCCCGCGGCGGGCTTGCGTGTGGCGGGCATCTCGGCGAAGGGAATCGCGCCCGTCCACTCGTGGGCGCCCGTCCAGCCCGGCACCGGCAGCCACGCATTGGCCTCCGCGCGCAGGGGAATGCGGCCGCGCGTGCGGTAGCCGAACTCGCCGTCCACGTCCGCATAGACCAGGTTGTTGACCGGGTCGACCCACGCGCGCATGGCCTCCTCCAGCTCGTCCGCGCTGCGCGCCATGTGCAGGTCGTGGATCGCGTCGAAAGTGGGATTGTCCGGCAGCGTGCCGGTGTAGGCCAGGGCGAGGGCGGTGCCGCGCCGCGGATCGCCCGCGACGATCGGCCCGTGCCGGGTGCGCGCCACTTCCACCATCTCCGTTGCGCCGCCGCGCACCCGGATGGGCGAGCGCGTGACCTCCGCCTCGCGCCAGCGGCCCGCTTCCTCGACCTGGTGCGGATGGGCCGGGTTGAAGCGCTCGATGTACAGGTCCTGGTAGTCGGCCTCGGCATGGGTGACCGCCCAGGCGACGCGCGCGTTGTGGCCGAAGTGCGCGAAGCCCGGCACGCCCGGGAACGCCAGGCCCGTGACGTCGAACGCCGGGCAGGCGATGTGGCTCTGGTAGTACACGTTGGGCACGTCGAGCGCCCGGTGCGGATCGCCGGCCAGGAGCGGCTTGCCCGAGCGCGTCCGCGCGCCGCCCACGACCCAGTTGTTGGAGCCCTGCTCCACCCACTCCTTCAGGTAGGTCAGGTGCGACAGGCCTTCGGCCAGCAGCTCCAGGGCATTCAGCGTCGGGCCGTCGTAGGTGGCGCCGGGCGGGACGATGACCAGTTGGCCGCGCTCGTAGCCCGGGTGCAGCGCGGCCATCTTCTCCGGCCCCAGCCGGCTCAGCAGCCGCGCCCGCCACACCTTGCCCTCCCATCCGCCCATCAGGATGTGCCGCACGTGGAACACGGCGAGCGAGTCGGCGGCGTTCCACGGCTCCGGCTCGCTCCGGGTCAACTCGAACTCGAATGCGGCCGGGCGCCCGGCGCGGCGGCAGCCGTCGAGGAATGCGTTGACGCCCGCCGCATAGGCCTCCAGCATGGCGCGCGTGCGGGGCTTCAGGCGGGGCAGCTGCTCTGCGGCGGCGCGGGGTATCTGGAAGCGGCGCGCCTGCCGGTCGGCCGCCAGCGCGGACGGCCCGGCCAGCTCGGCCCAGCGTCCCGCCGCCCGGCGCCGGTCGTAGTCCATCTGGGACATGCGGTCCTGCGCCGCCGCGAAGCCCTGGCCGAACCAGGCGTCATGCGGCGTGCGGGCCTTGACGTGCGGAATGCCCCAGCGGTCGCGGGCGATCGTGGCGGGCGCGTGCAGGCCCCGCACCCGCTGCGGCCGCTTCAGGTCGGGCAGCGCCGCGCGCATGCGGCGCAGGAGCCGGGCATCGTCGCTCATGGGAGGCATGCCTTTCGCTTCGGGTTAGCCTGGCGCGCCCGCGTTGGCGCTCATTTCCAGCGCACCGCCCACCGCTCCGCCAGGCCGCTGGCGCCGATGAACAGCACGCCCAGCAGGCTCAGCGTCGCCAGGCCCACCCTCAGGTCCTCCGAGTGCAGGAGGCCGGCGGCGCTGAGACTGACATAGCCGATTCCGGAGGCGGCGGGAATGAGCGCTCCGGAATTCGCCAGCGGACTGGAGAGGCCCGCCGCATGACAGGGCGCGGCCCGCGCGCTAGTCTGACCCGGACGGCTCATCCTCCCGCATTTCCGGATTGCGCGATGACGGACGCGGACGGCTTGCTGACCTTGACGGGCCCGGATCCCCTGGGCGTGCTGGAGAGCACGCTCCCGGTCGTCCAGGGGGCGCGGCACGTGCGCATCGTGCCCGACGCGATCGCCCGTTTCGCCGCCGGGCCGGGCCGGCAGGCACCGCCCGCTCCGGTCGAGGACACCCTGCACTGCACCTGGCTTCCGCCCCGCCGCTTCCTGAACTACCTGCTGGCGCTCGAGGCGCTCAATTTCTGCTTCTGGGACGCCGAGCCGCGCTGGCGCGTGGCGTGGGGCGAAGGCCGGCACAACGGCTATTGGGCGCTGGCCGCGGCGCTGCAGCGCGCCCTGCGCGAGGACGCGGCGCCGCTGTGGGACGCGCGCTTCCTGGCCGAGCTGGACGAGGAGCGCCTCGCGCGGCTGCTGCGCGGAGAGGGCCGGCCCGCGCCGCTGCTCGCCGAGCGTGCGCGCCACCTGCGCGAGGCCGGCGCGGCACTGTTGGCGCGCTGGGCCGGCGAGTTCGCCCATGTCGTCGCGGCCGCGGAGGGTGACGCGGTGGCGCTCGTCCACAAGATCGTGCAGGAGTTTCCGTCCTTTCGCGATGAAGCGTCGTGGCAGGGGCGCCCGGTGCGATTCTACAAGCGGGCGCAGATCTGCGTGGCGGACCTGGCGCGCATGCTGCCGGGCGAAGGGGCGCGCGCCCACCCGCTGGGACGCTTGCGCGGGCTGGAGCACCTGACGGCCTTCGCCGACTACAAGGTGCCCCAGGTCTTGCGCAACCTGGGCATGCTGGAGTATGCGCCGGCCCTGGCCGAGCGGGTGGACCGGCGGGAGGAACTGCCGCCGGGCGGCGAGGAAGAGGTGGAAATCCGCGCGGCGACCGTTTGGGCGTGCGAGGCTGTGGCGCGTGCGCTGAGCGGTTCCGGATCCGGGCCGGGCCGCATCCTGGCCGCGGACGTGGACTTGTGGCTCTGGATTGCGGGCCAGGCGTCCGACGGCTTGAAGCCCTACCATCGCACGCGCACGCCGTACTACTGAACGTAGGGATGCGCGGCGGACGGGCAGGGCATCTCCGCGCCGCTGCGTCCGGGCGGACACGTGTCGGAGCGGACACTGGCCTCAGCAGGCGCGTGCCTGAGCGGGCGCGTGCCTGGGCGGAAAAGAATCGCGGCGGGAGACCCGGCACCGCTCCTGCCCAGCGTGAGATCCCATGGGCAAGGCCCCCGATCTGGAATTCTGGCGCACGCGCTACCAGGAAAGCCGCACCCCGTGGGACCTGGGCGAGCCCAGCGCCCCGGCGCGCAAGCTGGCCGCGGACCAGCTCGCCCCGGCCTCCCGCGTCTTCGTTCCGGGCTGCGGTCGCGGGCACGAGGTGCTGCTGCTGGCGCGGCAGGGGCACGCGGTGCTGGCGGTGGACTTTGCGCCCGAGCCGATCGCGGAGCTGCGCGCCCTTGCCGCGGGGCAGGGGCTGGCGCCGGACATCCGGCAGGCGGATATCTTCGACCTGCCCAGCGACCTGGACGGCACCTTCGATGCGGTGCTGGAGCTGGCCTGTCTCGTGGCCCTCGGGCCCACCCGCTTTGCAGATTACGAGGCCCTGGTGTGGCGCCTGCTCAAGCCGGGCGGGAAGCTGCTGGCCGTGCTGATGGAGGTGGCCGGCGTCCGGCCGCCGCCCTTCTCGATTTCCCTGGCCGCGGCGCAGGCGCTCTTTGCCCCGCCGCGCTGGCGGCTGGAGGCGCACGAGCCGGTGCAGCCGCACGATCCACGCCGGCCCGGCCCAGAAACCACTGCGGTGTTCGTCAAGACCGGCTAAGATCGCCAAGAGGAATCCGAACGGCGACCGGCGGAAGCGGAGGAAGGCGGCATGAGCTACCTTGAAGGGAAGGAAATCCTGTTGGGGGTGAGCGGCGGCATCGCCTGCTATAAGGCCGTGGAAGTGTTGCGCGGACTGAAGCGGGCCGGTGCGGAGGTGACGGTCGTGATGACCGACCATGCGCGGGAGTTCGTCCAGCCGCTCACCTTCCAGACCCTGAGCAACCGGCCCGTCGGAACGAGGCTGTTCGATCTGGACCAGGAAAGCCGGATCGGGCACATCGCCATGGCCACCCGGGCCGAGCTCGCCCTGGTGGCCCCCTGTACGGCCAACGTCGTGGCGAAGCTGCGGGCGGGGCTGGCGGACGATCTGCTCACCACCGTGCTGCTGGCGACGCGCGCCCCGCTCTACCTGGCGCTGGCGATGAACGACGCCATGCTGCTCCACGCCGCGACCGAGGACAATCTGCGCGTGCTGGAGCAGCGCGGGGTGCGCATCATTCCCCCGGACGAGGGCTTCCTGGCCGAAGGCAAGCACGCGCTGGGGCGGCTCGCCGATCCGGCGCGGATCGTGGAGACGGTCGAGGGGCACTTCCGCGCCGCGGGCGCCCGCGCGCCGGGGCTGGAGCGGCTGGTGGGACGGCGCGTGCTGGTGACGGCCGGTCCGACGCTGGAGGACCTGGACCCGGTGCGCTTCCTGGCGAACCGCTCCACAGGACGGATGGGAATCGCCGTCGCGGAGGCGGCGCGCGACGCCGGCGCCCAGGTCACGCTGGTGGCCGGACCCGTCACGGTGCCCGACCCGGTGGGCATGGTGGTCAAGCACGTGCGCAGCGCGGAGCAGATGCGCGCGACGGTGCTGGAGTTGCTGCCGGCCCAGGACGCCCTGATCCTGGCGGCGGCCGTCTCCGATTATCGCGCCAAGGCGGTGGCGCCCCAGAAGATCAAGCGCGAGGGCAAGTCCACGCTGACGCTGGAACTGGAAGCGAATGCCGACATTGCGGCCGAGGTGGGGGCGCGCAAGCGCGAGGGGCAGGTGCTGGTCGTGTTCGCCGCGGAGAGCCAGGACCTGCTGGCCAATGCGGCCAAGAAGATGGCCAGCAAGCGCGCGGACATCGTCGCCGCCAACGACATCACCCAGCCCGATGCGGGCTTCGCCAGCGCCCAGAACCGGGTCACGCTCCTGCGCCGCGCGGCCCCGGACCAGCCCGTGGCCCTGCCGCTGCTGGACAAGCCGGCGGTGGCGCGCCGCCTGCTTGCCGAAGTCGCCACTCTGCTGGCAGGCTAGGTTCCGCGCCGCTCCCTCTGCACGGACTCCTTCCGACTCGCCCCGGGGTCTCCCAAGCGCGGGCTCCGCAACGCCGACCGTCCGGCATGGCGCAATGTCCGGCCTGTCCCCTGCGCCGATGACGGGGGCGGAAGCAGTGCACCGTGCGCCGCCGGCCCGCTTCATGACTGTCCGCACCCACCTAAGCCTGACCTTTGTGCCCGTCTTCCATGGCCGGATGGAGTTCGCCGCCATCGTGCGCCAGGAACTGCTGGCGGCGCCGCCCGAAGTGGTGGCCGTGGAGCTGCCGGCAACGTGGCGCGAGCCGGTGCTGCAGGCGGTCAACCGCCTGCCCCTGCTCTCGCTGATCCTGGGGGAAGAGCCGGAGGCGAGCCGCTTCCTGCCCGTCGAGCCGACCGAGCCGATCGTCGAGGCGCTGCGCACGGCGCGGGAGCTGGGCATTCCCGTCGAGCTGATCGACCTCGATCTGGAAACCTATCCGCTGCATCACGATGCCGCGCCGGACAGCTACGCCGTGCGGCGGCTGGGCTACGAGCGCACCCTCGACGCGTACTATGCCCAAGGGCGCGGAGCGCAGGGAGCGATGGATGCGCAGCGGGAAACGATGATGGCGCATGCGCTGCAGCGCCTCGCCGGGCACGGCAGGCGCGTGACCTGCGTGCTGGGCGCGGCGCACCTGCCGGGCGTGCTGGAGCGGCTATCCTCCTCCCAGCCGCGGCCCCTGGGCCGCGCGAAGGGGCGACCGCTGCGCCTGTGCAACTGGGCGCAGAAGTCGTCCCGGGAATTCATGAGCGACGCGCCCTTCCTGGCCGCGGCCTACGAGCGCTGGCGGACGGCCCCAGCCGGAACTCCCCCGCCGGACCGCGAGGCGGAGAGCGAGCGGCTCGTGGGCGGTGCTGCGCAGCGCTATGCGGAATCCGGCGGCGAAGCGCTCACCCGCAACCAATTCCGCCAGATCGGCGTGTTCGCCAAGAAATATGCGCTGGTGCAGGGCATGCTGGTGCCGGACCTGTACCAGCTCGTGGTCGCTGCCCGCGGAGTGGTGGACGACGACCTGGGCTACGAGCTGTGGGAATTGGGCAGCGACTATCCGTGGCAGGACGGCTCGGGCCTGTTGCCCACGGTGGACCTGCAGGACACCTTTGCCTGGCTCGACGGGCGGCGCTTGACGCTGCGGCGCAAGGTCAGGCGGCAGCGCCCGCGCCTGCGCGACTTCGCCCAGAAGAGGCGGCTGAAGGAGCAGTTCGGGGGACGCTGGAAGTCCCAATGGTCCGGGCGCTTCATCTGCTCCCACCAGCCGGAGGATCTCGTCATCGAGGACTTCGGCCGCTACCTGAAGCACAAGGCCAAGGGCATGCTCACCGCCGAGCGCACCCGGGTCGAGCCCTTCCAGGTTTCCCTCAAGGACGGGATTGACGTCCGCGAGACCCTGCGCCACTGGCACGAGCGCGCGCTGTTCGTGCGGGACATCCAGCCCTTCGGCGGCCGGTTCGGCTCGGTCATCGTGGTCTTCGACGAGGACCGGGACGCGCCGCGGGCGCGCGGGCGGAGGGCGGCGACGGCGCAGGTCGAAGCGGCGCCGGCCCCGGAGCGCTATCCGTGGCGCGTGACGTGGCTGGGGGAGCACGAGCAGGAGTCGGACATGGCGCTCTACGCGACCGCCGCCGGCCAGGACGTGATCGGCCCGGGCATCTCGCGCTGCGAGTACGGCGGCTTCCTGCTTTCCTCCCCTCCCCGGCGGCTCTTGGATGTGTGGAGCGACCCGTACTTCGACGCGGCGCGCTCGAAGGCCGAACGGCTCTTGCTGGCGGGGCTGGACTATTCGCTGGAGCGGCAGGTGCTCTATGTGGCCCCGCGTCCGCCGCGCTCTTGGTTCCGCGGCTGGGCCGAGCGGCTGGGCCGCAAGCTCGTTTATTTGCCGATCGGCCAGCTCGGACCTGGAACCTTGAGAAAAATCAGATCGTTTCACGTGCTGGACGGGCATCACGTCCGGGAGTATGCGGAGCAGTACATTCGCCGTCCCTAGCTGCACGAGTGGATCGGGCGCCGGGAGTCGCCTGGCATGCAGAACGCACCCTCCGCCGGGAGTCCCGCGGCCGCCGGGTCAAGCTCAAGGGCAAGCTCCGGAGCGAGTTCCTTCTTGCGGCGGGCCGCGCCCTACTGGCTGCCCGCGCTGCTCGTGCTGTTTGCGATCCTGCTGGTCACCGTCTTCATGATTCTGCTGCCGGACCGCACCATCGACTGGAGCGACAAGGGAAACTTGGGGCAGTTCTTCAAGGGCTTCATCACGAGCATCACGATGCTGGTGTTCTTCGTGGCCGTGTGGATGCAGATCCGGGACATTCCCGAGCAGCAGCTGCAGATGGAGCAGACGCGCGAGGACATGCTGCGGCAGACCCAGTATCTCGAGCAGCAGTGGGGGCTGCAAAAGGAGCAGCTCCACCAACTCAACATCCAGGAAGTGCTGGCGAACGTGCGCATGCTGGCGGCGAACATCGACGAGCGGGCGGACCCGGCGACCGGCGCGGCCGTGGAGGTGTGGCGCTCGCAGGCGATCACCGAGTTGGCGCAGGCGAACCTGCTGCTGCTGCGCAAGCACTCCTTGCCGGCGCTGCAGAGCCTGTGCCTCAGCGAGCGGCCGATCCTCACGGCCTTCGGCACGGAGACGATCCTGGCGCTCAAGGGCAAGCTGCGCGGCGCGCAGCTCCAGGGCGCCAACCTCGAAGGGATCATGCTCGACAGCGCCTTCCTCGCCGAAGCGGACCTGCGGGGCGCGAACCTGCGCAACGCGGTGCTGCTGGGCTCGAACCTGCTGCAGGTCAATCTGGAGGACGCCAACCTCGACGGCGCCGACTTGACCGGCGCGCACTTGATGGGGGCGAACCTGTCGCGCGGGAACCTGCTCGGCGCGAGCCTGATCGAGGTCAATCTGCAGGGGGCCAACCTGCAGGATGCGGTGCTGGCCGGGGCGGACCTGAGCCTGGCGCAGGTGGACCCCAAGTGGCGCGAGATGATCGAGCACAGCGGCGCTAAGAATACGGACAAGGTGCAGTGGGCGAATTCGCGTCTCCAGCGGAGCAGGACGGCCTGAGGGCGGCGGGCTGCGCGAATGGGCCGCGGGGGGACGAGCACAAGGATCATGGCGTCATGAGCGGATCGCTGCGCGTGCTGAAGGAATACTGGTTCCCTCTCATTCTGGCCGCGGCGGCGGCGGCCATGCTGACCGTGTTCGTGTTCCTGCTGCCCGATCCGAGCATCTCCTGGACGGACAAGGGCAATATCGGCCAATTCGTCGAGGGCTTCTTCAACGGCATCACGTTCATCGGCTTCATCCTGAGCCTGTGGATGCAGCGCAGGGAGATCTCCAAGCAGCAGGAGAACCTGGAGAAGAGCCGGCGCGAGATGATCCATCAGACCCAGTTCCTCCAGCGCCAGGCCGACGTGCAGAAGGAGCAGCTCCACCAGCTCAAGATCCAGGAGGTGCTCGCCAACATCCGCGTCCTCGCCGACAACGTGGCCGAGCGGACGGACCCCGCGACCGGCACGAGCCAGGAAGTGTGGAAGTCGCGCGCCATCACCGAGCTGTCCCGCGCCAACCTGATGCTGCTGCGCAAGTACTCGCTCGAGGCCCTGCAGAACCTGCAGCAGAGCCAGCGCGCCATCCTCAAGGCCTTCGCCAGCGAGACCATCGCCGCCGTCAAGTCCAACCTGCGCGGCGCGGAGCTGATGGAAACGAATCTGGAGGGCGTGCAGCTCGACAACGCCTTCCTGGTGGAGGCGGATCTGGGCGGAGCAAACGTGCGCAACGGCATGTTCCTCGGCGCGAACATGCTGCACGCGAACCTGAGCCAGGCGAACCTTGACGGCGCGGACCTGGGCGGGGCGCACCTGATGAACGCGAACCTGAACCGCGCCAATCTGCTCGGCGCAAACCTGATGGAGGCCAACCTCGTCGGCGCCAACCTGGAGCAGGCGATCCTCACCGGTGCGGACCTGGAACGCGCGCAGGTGGACGTCCGCTGGAGGGAGATGGTCGTCAGCTGCGGCGCAAAGAACACGGACAAGATCACCTGGAACGAGGCGGGGAAGTAGGCAGCGCGTCTCGTTCCGACTGCATTCCCCCCCCCCAGGGCAACCGCAAAGTCCCCGGTCGTGTCGATTCGGCCGTGCGCTCCCGCCTGCGGCGGACCTCATCCGCCCTTCGGGCACCTTCTCCAACGCCGAACGGCCGGCGTGGAGAAGAACTCCCCGCCCGGAGCGAATTGAGCGGACGATCGGGCAACGCTTGAGCCACAACGGCTGATTCTCGATGTTGCGGTTGCGCTGCACCTGTTTCCTCGGGTAGCGGCGGAAATCCCCGGATAACGTGCACGTCCGTCCTGGGATGGGTGAAAGTCACCCAGTTCAGGCCCGCCGCCCCGGGTCCTCACCCCGCCCGCTGCGCGGGCACCCCTTCTATGACGGCCCGATCCGAGTCAAGGGTACCGGCGGCTCCCAATCTTCTATCCGAGCGCGGGGTGGATGCCCCTGCCCAAAAGGGTGCTTCGAGAATGTGACTGCCCAATCTCTCCACGAGCGTTGGAGCCCAGGGGTACGTCGAGCGCGTCACGAGCGCCGGGTGGACCGCGGTGGCCTTTCCGGTTCGGGTGTTGGAATCAGGCTGCGGCCTTTTCCAGTTGCTTGCCTTGGTGGTGAAGGCTGCGCATCCAGCGATTGGCAACGGCAACTGCGATGACGTTGCCGTGTTTGCCGCGTGCGCGCATGTCGGCCGCCAGAACCTTCCAGCGCGGTTCAAAGCGTGCCAAGCGATGGCCGGCTTCGATCAAGATGGTACGTAGCATCCGGTTACCGGCTTGAATCACACCCGCGTCTGCCTGGCGCGCTCCGCTGGACGCGTTGCGCGGCGTCAACGCGCAATAGCGCGCTAGGCTCTTGGCCGACTTGAAGCGCGCGAAGCTGCCGATCTCGGCCCGGATCACGCACGCCGTCACCAGGCCGATGCCCTTGCAAGTCATCAACTGGCGCACCATCCAATCGTTGACCGCGATCGCTTCCAGGTGTGCTTCCACCTGGTCGATGTCCGCCGACAGCCGCACCACCATCCGCGCGTGCTGCTGCAACACCCAGCGTGCTTGTTCGCTCAAGTCCTTATGCGCCACCAGGGCGGCTTGCCAGGCCTTGCTCCAGCGCCGGCCCGTGAGCACCACGCGCTGCTCGCGCAGAATCGCCCCCATGCGCAGTTTCGCTGCCCGCCGTTGCTTGACCAGTTGTTGCCGGTAGCGCACCACCAACCGCAATTCGCGCACCGGCTTGGGAGCCAGCCACACCGGAGGCACATAGTTGATGCGGCCCAGATCGCAGAGCACATGGGCATCCTGCCAATCGGTCTTGTCCGGATTGAGCTTCATCTTCTTGACAATTCCCGGCATCGCCATCTTCATCGGCCAGCCCGCCTGGGCCTTCAGCTCTTCGGCCAGGTCCGCCGCTCCCGTGCAAGCCTCAATCACGGCCACCGTCACACCCTCATCCTTGCCGACCACGCCGGCGACCGCCCGCCAGTTGTCGTCGCATTTCTTGTTGCGCAGCACCTTGCCACTCCTGTCTTGCACACACACCTGCACGCCGCTCATGCTGTAGTCCAATCCCACGCTCACTGGTATCTTGTTCATGGCCCGTTGCTCCTGTGTAGGTTTACGGCTTGGTCACCATCAACCTTGCACATCGGTAGCGGGCCATCATCCCCATCTCTCCAACTGCGCGGAGAGGGGAACTGCCTGCGGCACCAAGCTGTTGTCCTTCTCCGCGCAGTCGGAGAAGGACCGCGCCGGCAGGTTCGGCGCGAGGATGAGGACCCATACGCACGTGCCGGCCGGCCGGCCTCGCCCCGGCGGGCCTCAGCTCCCTTGCAGCGTCTTGCGCGCCGCCGCGATTTCCCCGCTCAGCATGGCTTCCAGACCCGCATGCGTCCCGGCGACCGCCGCGGCAATCCTCTCCGCCCGGAGCAGGTACTTGAGTTTGCGCTCCAGCGACCACTGCGGCGGATGGTGGATCACGTCGTGGACATTGGCGATCAGGTCGGAGAGCTTGACGAGGCGCGCGGCACGGCTCTTGTGCCCGATGGTGTCCAGGACGAGCTGCCGCCGCGCCTCCTTCTCGATGGACTTGTCTTCGCTCACTTCCTGCACGATGTCCGCCACGCGCGCCCCGAACGCATCGCGCACGTCCTCGAACGTGGCGTCCGTGTCCTCGATCACGTCGTGCAGCACGGCCGCCATCAGCAGTTCGACGTCCTCCCCCAGGCCGTGCGCGGCGAGCTGCTCGGCGACGACGATGGGATGGTTGATGTAGGGCGCGGCGGTCTCGCCCTTGCGGCGGTCGTCGCGATGCCGCTCGGCGGCGAAGCGGACCGCGCCCAGCAGGCGGTGGGTCTGAAGCGCGCCCGGGCTCATTGGTACCCCGCGGGCTGTGCGCCGGCGGCGCTCTGCGTATCGGGCAGGGTCTCGGGATGCTCCGCCCAGTACCAGAACTTGAAGAGCCTGAACGGAAAGTCCATGCAGTCGATCGTGGCCACGATCAGGCCGGGCCAGCCGTCGAGGAATCCGCCCTTGAACAAGTAGCGCCGCAGGAAGCGACTGGCGGGCTTGAGCAGCAGGTATTCGAGCGCGATGCCCGGCCCCGGCCTACGTCCGGCGCGCACCAGCGCGGCGGCATTGAAGCTGGAGTTGAAGTTCATCTTGCGGATCGCCGTCAGGGGCGTATCCACGGTGTAATGGTCGAGCGGTTCGCGCAGGATGCCGACCGCGCCGTCCACGCTCAGGCGCTCGTGAAGATGGAGGCCGGGAAAACGGGCCGACCCGCGCCGGAACAGCCGCGTCTGGTAGTCCGGGTACTGGCCGCCGTGGCGCACCCAGCGTCCGCAGAACAGGTTGCGCCGCGGCAGACGGAACGCGCTTTGCGGCGGGTCGGCGTCCATGAGGCTGCGGATTTCCCCGGCCAGGGCAGGCGGGACGACCTCGTCGGCGTCCAGCAGGAATACCCAATCCGTCGTCGCCGCGCCAATGGAGACGTTCTTGTTCAGGTTGAGATTGGGGATGTTCGGCCGCGACAGCACGAGGGGCGTGTAGCGGCGGGCAACCTCGGCCGAGCCGTCGCTGCTCTCGCAGTCCACGTAGACCACCTGGTCCGCCCAACGCACGCTCTCCAGCGTGCGCGGCAGGTTGTGGGCCTCGTTGTGGCCGATCAGGGTGAACGCGATACTGGGCATGAACCGATCCGCGTCGAAAGCCGCGCTGGCGCGCCGGCGGCCCGGCGTGCCGCCGCGTCAGGGTCTCGCGCAGTGCGCAGCGATCCAGGATACCACTTCCTCGACGACGCGCAGCCAGTCGCGCTCGTTGAACAGCTCGTGCCGGCAGTCCGGATGGGCGATGTGTGTCTTGTCCCGCGTGTCGAGACGAGCGTACCAGCGCAGCATGGCCGGACGATTCACGACCTGATCGCCGTCCGCGCTGAGCAGCAGCAGCGGCAATCCCTCCACGTCCGTGCGCGCCAGCGCCAGCGCGCAGGCCGCGCGCATGGCCAGGTAGAAGCGGGGCGTGATCTTGTGGAAGCGCAGCGGATCCCGCTGGTACATGGGCCACAGCGTTGCATCGGAGGTAAGGCGGCGCGGCTCCTCGGGCAGGGACCAGTAGGCACCCGGATTGACCAGGGACATGGCCCAGGCCGGAAACGCGCCCAGCCATTGCGACACCCAAGGCATCTGGATCAGCGGAGAGCAAAGCACGAGCCCGCTCAGCCGCGCTGCCACCCGGTGCAAAGCGTGCAGGGACGCCAACCCGCCGTTGCTGTGGCCCAGCAGCACGACCGGCGCGCCGCCGGCGCGCGGCAGGACCCCCTCGTCCAGGGCCAGGGCGAGCCCGGCGGCCAGCACGTCGTAGCTCGGAACATCGGCGACGCGGCCGTCGGACTGGCCGTGGTGATAATGGTCGAAGAGATAGGCGGACAAGCCGCGCGCCTGCAGGGCTTGGGCAACATGTTGCCACCAGCCGCTGTGCTCGGAGAAGCCGTGGGAGACGAGCACGTGCGCCCGCGGCAGGCCGCCGGATGCGGGATAGGCACGGAAGGCGAGCCGCATCCCGGCCGCGGGCCCGCCGCGCGGAACGAGCCATTCGGGCGCAGGCAAGCTCGCCGCAAGGCCGGCCTTCAGCTCAATCATGGGAAAATCGGGTGGCCCGATTGCTGCTGCGACGCATGGGAGTTCGGAGCGACGGATCCTGGAGCAATGCATCCCGGAACAGGGGCGCGCTCAGAGCAACTCGTACGGCGAGCGCGGCTCCGGGGCCGGTTCCGCCTGCGCTGCCGCCGCCCCTTCGAGCACCAGGTCCGTGTAGGGAATACTCACGGGCAGGAACACCCGTCTTTCGCCCGCTTCGCCGGTCAGGTGGATCAGCAGGGTCGTCTCGTGCAGGGTCAGCGTGCAATGCACTCCCGGCAGGCCCAGGTCCACCCCCGCCTCGACAAGGTCCATGCTGCATGCGTCGCGCTCGTCGAAGGCCGCGAGCTGACCTGCCACGCGCAGAGTGGAGCCACGTTGGCGCACGACAATGGGCTGCCGGGCGTGGGCCAGGAAGAACGATACAGCGCGCGCAAAGGTCCACGGTTCCATGCCAAGAAGTTAGCACGGGCGCCCGAACGGCCGCGAGCCCGAATCGGCGTGCCCGGACGGACGTGCGCCCGAATCGGCGCGCGTCCAAACGGCCGCGCGCGCTCTCTGTCAATGCGACACGTCGTAGCCCGCGCGCGCGAAACGCTCTTGCACCGGAGGGCTCATCAGGAACTTCAGGAAAGCCGCAGCGGCCTCCGGATGCGGAGTATGGGTGAGCACGATGCCGGTGTACGTCGTCATCACCTGCAGGTCGCCGGGATAGGGGGCGACCAGCACCACACCCTTGGCGGAGACGATCTCGCTGATCTGGGTCAGCCCGATCGCCTTCCCCGTGTCCATTGCCATCATCTCCATCGCTTCCTTCCCGCCCGGGGCGGTGCGGCTCTTGCGGCGCACGGCGTCGCCGACACCCAGCCGGTCCGCCACCTTCACGAGGTAGGCGCCCGCGGTGGCCGTGGCGGGATCGGCGTAATACACCAGATCGGCAGCCAGCAGAGCCTGCTTCAGTTCCTCGGCCGTGCCGACGGCCGGACGGGGCGCACCCGCCTGCACCGCGATTCCGCCGCCCACGCGGCCCAGGTCCGTACGCGTTTCGATCCGCACCAGCCCCTTCGCGTGAAGCTGCTCGATGATGACGGGCGTAACAATCGTCAGGTCCGCCGGGTCCCCCGCGTAGATCCGATCCCGGAGCGCGCCCACCGCCCCGTACTTGAGCTTGACGGTGTGCCCCGATTGCTTCTCGAACTGGCCGACCATGTCATGAACGGTGGATTGGGTGGCTCCCGCCGCGAGGACATTGAGTTCAACGGCCTGGGCGACTCGGTTGGGCAGCAGGATCAAAGCCGCCAGCGCAAGGCAAGCGGCGAGGCACGCCACTCCGCTGCGGCAAGGAAGGGCGCGGGACAGGTGCGCTGAGCGTGGCATGGGGGCTCCCAGGAAACGAATGAAAGGGACGCGGCGCGCCGCGAGAAAAAACGTTGCGGGCACGCTAGCACAGCGGCCTTGCCTCAAGCGAGCCGGCGAGCAGACGGAGCACGCGCGCGCGCAAGCCAAGGGGCGCCTGGACGCAACCCTTGACACGTGCCGGGGGGTCGACTTACGTTGCGGGGGTCAGGTGCCCCGGATGTCGGGGTCAAAAGGGAATGCGGTGCAACGCCGCAGCTACCCCCGTAACTGTAAGCGCATGACGCCTTTGCCCGAGCAGGAGCGGCCACTGGGGCTGACACCCCGGGAAGGCCCGGCAAAGGTTCCCGCGCAAGCCAGGAAACCTGCCTGACGCACGGCTTCGGGACGCCTTCGGAGGGAAGGAGTGAAGCCGCAGGCCGGGCTGTCAGGCTCGCCCTGCGTCATCGCATCCCGGCAGTCTTCTTCCGATCTCCGTCCCGGCCTCCGCCGCTGAACCGGCCAGGGAGCGCCGACGTGTGCGTCGGCGCCCGGTTCCGGTCCGCGTGGGCGGAGAATGGCCGTGCCTCATGTCCGGCGTACCGCCGCGGAGAGTACCCCGATAGTGCGGGTCTGCTCTGGGTTTGAGCAGCCCCGCGTGCCGAGCGGGGAGCGTACCGCGCGAGGTTGGGCCGGCAGGAGAGCGGGATGGCTCCGGCGCAGGCACACTTCACCCCCCAGCCCCCTGAGCGCACGGGTGGGCCGGCTCGCCGCGGCTGCCGCACCGTCCCCGGGACGCAGCGCCCGCACCCGGCGGCCCGCGGTCCCTGTCGGCTCGTCAGAGGCGGCGCCCAACCGCCGGGCGTCCCCGTCCGGCACCGGCACGCCTGGGCGGGAGCAAAGCCGGGACAAGCCCGACGTTACCGGCGAATCGTCCTTCCCTTCTTCCTGCTGCTCCTCCTGCCCAGCTGGAGCGGGTGCGACAGCGATTTGCAGCGGGCGCTGGACAATCTGGGCGGAAAACCGCAGCCCAGCGCCGCCAGCGATACCGCCACCCCTCCTGCGCTCGCGATTCCCGCGGGACCTAATCTCTATTGCATCACCAACATCGGCCACACGCTCGTGCTGTACGACTTGGCGGTGAACCAGGTGCGCAGCGCCTTGCAGCGCTACCTGGATCTGGACCCGGTCGGCCCTTGGTTCTCCGGCACACGCGGCTTCTACATCAGCCGCGTGGACACCTCCGGCCGCGGCGCCAACGCCCTGATCGAGTTCAACCCGAAGACCGCCCTGGAGACGCGCCGGCTCGGCCTGGGCATCAACACCAATCCCAACGCCCTGTTGCCGCTGCCCGGCTTCGCGGATGTCGCCTGGATCGCGGTGCGGGGTTCCACCTTCAACTTCCCCTATGGCCCCGACGGCATTGCGGTCGTGCACATGGGGACGATGGCCGGCCAGATCATCCCCTTGACCGCGCTGACAGGCTTGCCGAACGCGGCAGACCTGCATTCCCTCGTCAACTTCGTCTGGGATGACGCATGTCCGGCGCGCGCCGCAAGCGGCGGAGGGCCTTGCGTTTATGCCGTCGTCAACGGCTTCGACGGCGTACTGCGCACGGGAACGCTCCTGGTCTTGGCCCCGGACGCGGCGGGAAACCCCGTCTGGCTCGACAGCGTCGCTCTCGGCGTCAATCCCCTCGAGGATATGCTGCTCGACGCGGCGCGGCGGCGGCTGTGGATCGTGAACAACGGGGGATATGCGCCGCCGCCGCCCAATCCAGGCGCGCCGCAGGGCACGCTGCAAGTCCTGGACACGGCGAAGTTCGGCGACGGCCTTGCGGGTAACGAGACCCTCGCCACGATCCCCGCCGGATTTGCGCCCTCGGGCATCTTCGGCTTCGACGCCGGCACCGCTTGGGTCACGACCTATCCCAGCGACCACGTGCAGGCCGTGGACCTGGGCACGTTCGCGCTGAATCCGAATCCCGGCCTGCCCGCCATCACCGGTTCCATGCTGCGCGTTGCCGAGCCCACCTTGCTCTTGTTCGCAGGGACGGGCGGCTTCGGCGCGGCGCGGCTAGTGCAACTCGATCCCACGGACGGTCACCTGATCTCCGCGGCGGCGTTGCAGGCCGGAAACGGCCCCGTGTCCTGCGCCCCCTTCAACACACCCTGACGGGTCACATCTCTCCCAGGAGTGCACCATGAACATCGGCACACATTTGACGCATTTCCCCCTCTCCATCCGTCTCAGCCGGACCCGCGGCCTGGCGGGCCTGGTGGGCTTAGGGGGAGCGCTGTTTCTTGGGTTGGCGGGCTGCGACACCTCGTCGGGCGGGACGCACGCAGTTGCCCAGGCCCCGCTTGCGCCCCTGGTCATTGCCGGGACGCATCTCGATCCGAACGGCCAAAGCACCACGATCACGCGCACGACCTGGAATGACCCGACGGGCCTCTACCACATCGCCACGTACTCGAACTCCGGATTCTTCGTCATTGCGCAAAACGACGGGGCGAACGCGGCAAACCCGGGCCTCTGGAGCCGCTTCGATTGGACGACGTACCAGGGCGATCTCTATGCCTGTCACACCGACGGCAGCGCCGCAAGCGAGGCTGCCGCCGCGGCGACGCCTGCCGCCAATGCCGCCAATCCGGCCACGGGCGGCTGCGCGGGCGGCGCATGGAACCACCTCGCCGGGCCGCTGGCCATCGGCGGGACGTACGTGGATCAGTTCGGCACGACCCAGACCCTCACGTCGAGTACCTGGTCCGACGGCTTCGGCGACGTCTTCCATATCGCCGAATTCTCGAACGCCGCAGGCTCCGCAATCGCCCAGAATGACGCCGCGAACGCTTTCTTCCCCAGTCTGTGGAGCCGCTTCGACTGGACGACCTATCAGACGCATCTGTACTACTGCCAGACGGCCTACAATGCGACCAGCCAGGCGGCTGCGGAGGCGACCGCTCCCGCCAACGCCACCAACCCCAGCGTGGCCGGCTGCGGCGGATTCGCCTGGACGGCGCTCAACTAGGGGCATCCCATGTACGGATCACGGGAGAACCCGGGTGCGGAACCTGCCCGCGCAACCCTGCTGCCGGCAGGGCTGATGGCCGGGCTGTGTCTGTTGGCCGGGGCCTGCGGAGGCGGAAGCGTGAGCGTGAGCAGCGCCCCGCCTTCCGTTCCGGTCTACGCCGACCGCGTCGTGCAGGACGGCCATCTCAATCCGCTCGGGGCGACCGCCGCCGACTGGCCATTCTTCTTCCAACCTCAGGCTACGCTCGGGCCGCCCGGTGGCACGCTGGATGTCTTTTCCCTGGGCTACGATCCGGGCGCGACGAGTCCTCCCCGCTTGGGCGGTTTTGTCGTGCTGGGCTTCGGCAACGCCGCCGGGCACGCCTGCGTCGTGGACGGACCTGGGCCCGACCTGACCGTGTACGAGAATCCCTTCCGCACCGTGGACGCGGCGGGAAATGCCGGCACCGACAACGAGGTGGCGACGGTCGAGGTCTCCGCTGACCTGATCACGTGGCATCTGTTCCCGCCCCGCGACGATACGTCCATCCCCGCCATCGAGACGCGGCGCTACGCCAACCTTGCGGGCGTCACACCGACCGCGGAAGGGGGAGATTCCTTCGATCTGGCCCAGGCCGTTCCACCCATCCCCGCGGGCTTCCAGGCTTGCTACGTCCGCATCGCGGATGGCGGCACCCTCTGGCCTGACTACGGCAACACGCAGACCGACCTCTGGGATTCGGGCGCGGACATCGATGCGGTGCAGGCCCTGCATTCGGTCGCGGCACCGGCGGGGCTGTCTCCATAGCCGGATGGCCAGAACTGCATCGCCCGCGCCGAGTGGCCAGACCCGCATTTCCCGCTTCGCATTGCCACCCCCGCGGACCCGCTGCTACCATGGGCATTCACGCTGGCATACCCGCCCGCCCGATTCGAGGGACGCGGGAGAGTGCGGCGCACCGGTCTTCGACCCTCAGCGAGAAGCCGCCATGGAAACGATGACGCTGATCGCCCGCTATTCGGCCCTCGAGCCGTACCGGGGTTCGCCGGACAAGCTGCGCCAGGTGGCGGTGGCCTTCACCGGCTCGCCGCGCGGCAATCCCGACCCGGGCAAGGTGTTGCTCATCAGCGACCCGTTCAGCCAGCAGGCCTTCGTGTACGAATTCCGCGCGGCGGATATCGTGTACATGGAGGAAGCGCCCGGCCTCGCGCTGGGCGACGGATCCATGGCGGCGATGGTGCGGCTCTGGGTGCGCAAGGGGGCGACCGCCCTCAAGCTCGTGCCCTTCCACGTGCAGGACACGGCGCACGCGCTGCGGGAATTCGTCTAGCGCGGCCGCGTTCCCGGGCCGCCTCGCAGGCGCACCGCCGCTCGCACGCTTGCCCCGGGCCGCCGCCAGCGGCTACAGTCTGCCCTTGGGCCGCTTCCGGCCCGCCATCGCCAAGGCGCACAGTCCCCGGCGCACCGCTCCCGGCGCTTCCGCTTCCCTCTTGCCAGTCGATTGTCCGGCTCATGACCAAGATTCTCGTCAGCGTGGCCTGGCCCTATGCGAACGGGCCGCGGCACATCGGCCACGTCGCCGGATTCGGCGTCCCGAGCGATATCTTCGCCCGCTATCACCGCCTGAAGGGCAACGACGTGCTGATGGTGAGCGGCACGGACGAGCACGGCACGCCCATCACCGTGCAGGCGGACAAGGAGGGCCTCTCGCCCCAGGAGCTGGTGGACCGGAACAACCGCGTCATCGGGGACGACCTGTACGCCCTC
>JBGOTW010000037.1:0-22972 GCA_041476685.1 bacterium
CCGTGCCGTCCACGGTGCCCTGCTGCAATGCCGTGTAGATCTGCGGGTACGGCAGGGGCGTCGGCACCGCGCCGAACGCTTTGAAGCCCTCGACCAGCGCGCGGTTCTCGATCACCCGCATCTTGAGGCCCTTGATGTCGGCCAGAGAGTGGATCGGCTTGTTGCGGGTCTGGAAATGACCATCGCCAGCGCTGTAGTACGCGAGCACCTTGAAACCCTTCTGCTCCGCCTGCGCTGCGATGCGCTCGCCGAGATCGCCGTCGGCGAGCTGGTACATATGCTTGAGGTCCCGGATGATGAATGGAAGCTCGACGACGTTGTATGCCTGCACGTAGCCGGCCCAGGCGCCCGCCCCGATACCGACCTGGATGGACTGCGCGAGAACGCCCTCGTTGATCGTGCGCTCATCGCCCAGCTGCGCGGTGTGATAGACCTGCATCTCCACGGTGCCCGCCGTGCGCTCCTCCACGACCTTTTTCCAGTGCCGGAGCCCATCCACGTAAGGGAAGCTCTCGGCGACGATGGTGGCGACCTTCATCACGATCTTGTTGGGTGCGCGGACAATGGCCGGAGCGCGTTGGGCTGGCTCTGCGGCCCGCGCGAGGCGCGTTCCCGACAGCAAACCGATCGAAGCCGCGCCGACCGCGTTGGCCGCCACGCCCAACAGCGTGCGCCGGCCCATGGAGTACGGACTTTTTGTCTTCATGATTTCAGGTGTCCTTTTTCATTAAGCCGGTGTCCGCGTCTGCGGCGCGGCATCAGTCATCTCGATGCATCGCGGCATCGCTCGCTCTTGCGTGACCTTGCCGCCGTCTTCCCCCCGCCCGGTGCCTTAGCGTGTGTATACCGCATCGGGAACGACCAGAGTCAACCAGGGGAATGCAATCAGGACCAGGATGCCCAGGCACAGAACGATAACGTAGGGAATCATGGCGCGCAGGGTCTGATCCACGCGCAGGTTCGCGAACGTGGTGGCGATGTACAGGCCGATCCCGATGGGAGGCAGGAACAGGCCGACTCCGATGGCGGCGACCACCACCACCGAGTAGTGCAACGGATTGATGCCCAGCCGCGCCGTAATCGGCAGGAAGATCGGCAAGCAGATGATGATCGCGGGCAATCCCTCGAGAATCGCGCCCAGCACGATGAACACGAAGGTGCTGATCACGAAGAACACCCACGGCTGGTCCGAGATGGCCAGCATCACCTGCGCAAGCTGGATGGGCACCTGTTCCACCGCGAGGATCCACGAGAAGCTCGACGCGGTACCGACCATGAACATCACGATGCCGGTGGTGACGGCGCTGTCCACCAGGATCTTCGGCACCTGGGCCCAGGCGATCTCCTTGTACACGAACACCCCGACGATGAACGCGTAGAACACGGCGAGCACCGCCGCTTCCGTCGGGTCCGCGATCCCGCCCAGGATCGAGCCGAAGATGATGACAGGCATCAGCAGCGGGATGGCCGCCTCCTTGAGGGCCCGCCCCGTCTCGCGCAGGGTCGCGCGCTTCTCGCCCCCGATGTGGCTGCGCCGGGCCTGCACATAGATCAGCAGCATGATCGCCAGGGCCAGCACGATCGCCGGAAGGAAGCCGGCAAGGAACAGCGCGCCGACGGATAGCCCGACGATTTGCGCGATGATCACCATCAGCAGGCACGGCGGGATCAGGATGCCCATCGCGGAGGATGCGGCCACGATGGCGACGGCCCGGTCCGGCTTGAACCCCGCCCGGATCAGGGCGGGAATCATCAGCGACCCGATCGCGGAAACGTCCGCGACCGTGGAGCCCGAGATGCCGGAAAAGAGCATTTCCGCCACGACCACCACCATCCCCAGCCCGCCCTTCACGTGACCGATCAGGGCGCGCGCCAGGCCCACGAGCCGCACGGAAATCCCGCCCGTCTCCATCAGCGCGCCCGCGAGGATAAACAGCGGGATGGCCAGCAGCACGAACGAGTCCGCTCCCGCGAACATCCGTTGCGGAACGACCAGCAGCGGGGCGTTTCCGGACAGCAGCAGCCCGAGGGTGGCCGACAGGCCGACCGCGAAAGCCACGGGCACGGTGAGCAGCGTCATCGCCAGGAAACTTACGATCATCGCCGCGACCACCATCCTCGTCCCCTTTTGCTTGGCCGGCTATTCCACTTCGGCGGGAATCACCGGGCTCTCGTATTCGGTGCCATTCCCCCCAGGTGGGCGGCCGCGGATCGCGGACACCAGGTGGCCCAGCGCGAAGATTTCCATCAGCACGCCGCTCAGCGGAACGACCAGGTACAGGTATCCGATATTCCAGCCCATCATCGGCGAGACCTGATCCCAGCTGACCCGCGTGATGTCGATGCCGTGCTTGATCATCACCCCCGCGAGCGTCATGACCGTGAGAATCGCGATCACCCGGACGTAGCGGTGCGCGCTTTTCGGGATCCACTGATTGACCAGGGTGAGCTGGAAATGGGACCAGCGCTTCACGGCGATGGTCGCCCCCACGAAGGTCATCCACACCTGCAGGTAGCGCGCCGCCTCGTCCGTCCAGCCCAGCCCGATGTGCAGGAAGTAGCGGAACAACACGCCCAGGAACACGATCAGACAGATCGCGACGAGCATGGCCCCCACGAGGATCTCGAGCGAGTTGGCGGCCCACCACATCGCGCCGTAGGGACGCGCTACCGCGCCGGCGGGTTGCGGGGACCCGTGGCCGGGCTCCGTGCGCGACTTCGGGCTGGAAGGTTCCATGGTCAGCTTGTCGCCTTTCCGGGCGCGGTCACGACCTCGGCATCGCCGCCGGAGCGGTGGGCGACGGCCTCGATCTGCACGCAGGCCCGCGCATCGAGCAGGCCGCCTAGCACGGTCGCGCGCGGCGGATACGGCTCGCTCACCGACGCGCCGTAACCTGCATTGAATCCGCGATACCCGCGCCAGTCGGTCAGCACATTATTCGTGCGCAGCACGGATGCGGGATGCATGCCGGCCGCTTCCAGGAGCGCGGTGATCCCGTCCCAGGCGGCATGGGTCTGGGCTTCGACGCCGGAATCGCCGTCGGCCCCCTCGCCCGCGCCGGTGTGACCGCTCACGTAGCACTCCTCCTCCGCTAGGCAGGCCGGCGATGCGGCGCCAATGCCGGGTGGCCCGCCGCGGCCGAGCACCGGCTGGCCGCCGCCTTCGAACGCGGTGGCTTCGATCTGCACCAGCATTGCCTCGCTTTCCAGCGGCGCGATGACGATCGTGCGGCTGGGGAAAGGGGCCTTGAACAGCCCCCGGTACGCCGTCTCGAATGCGGCAAAATGGCCGGCGTGGGAGAGGGTCACATGCACGTTCACGACGTCTGCTGCGCGCAATCCGGCGGCACCCAGCATCAGCGATAGATTGGCCAGCGCGAGTTCACTCTGAACGGCGGGATTGCCCCGCGCCACCTTTCCGGACCGGTCGAGCGGCAGGGCCGTGCAGTAATGACGCGCGCCAAGACGCACCCCGGCCTGTGCGCACGCCGGGGCGGCCGCGGGCAGGCGGTCGGACTCGGGCCGCTCGCGCGGGGTGTCCACAAAGGCTACCAGGTCCAGTTCGATCGCCGCCTGGGGCAGCGGGAATCCCCAGGAACCGACCACGGCGTGACTCGGGCGGCACGCGGCAAACCGCGCGCCATACAACTCGCGATATGCAGCGAGATCGCGCATGTCAGCAATGTACGTCTTGATCCGCACCGTATCCTCGAGGCGGGCTCCCAGCAAACCCAGCACCGTCTCGGCATTGTCGAACATGCGGCGGGTCTGCGCGGCGATGTCAATGCCGCCCTTGCGCGACCCCGCGAGATGCCGCGCTGCATCCGTCCCGGCGGTTGCGCCGACGTGGATCGCATTGCCGATGCGGGCCGCGTGCGAGAAGTGCGCGATCGGCTGCATGAGTCTGTCGGTGGCGATGACGCGCTTCGGCATACCTACCCTGCCCTTCCATGTGCGCTGCCCGGACCCGCAAGGAACGCCGCATGCACCCGTTGCCGAGCGCACCCGTTGCCGAGCGCACCCGTTGCCGTATGCACCGATCGCCGCGCACACACAGGAGCGGCATCTCCCCGGTCCTGTCGGGAGCGCCGATTCTGAGAACACTCCGTCCATTCCGTCAAGCTCGAATTCCCGAGGAGATTGCTTCCTGTTCCCATCAAGACCCGTTTTTTTGCAGGCGGTCCCGCTGACACCGGCGCGGCGCTTCGAAGGCAGTGAGATCTTTCCCAGAGGCGGATGCCTCGCGGATGGTCGGCAGGATGGACATTTGACCCGGGACTAACATACGGAGTGGAGTCTTAAGGGGTGGAGTCTCAAGGGGGCGGGTCATCGGTGCCGGGCCATTCGCGCGCGATTCCTTGTCCATACCGGCAAAACTGCGGCTCAACAGGAGTCTTGCATGACACCCACCCACCGCATCGCCGTGATTCCCGGGGACGGGATCGGCGTGGAAGTCGTGACCGAGGGCATCCGCGTGCTGGACGCAGTGGGCGCGGCGATCGGCGTTCGATTCCAATGGGACTGGAAAGACTGGTCCTGCGCACGCTATGCGAAAACCGGAGCGATGATGCCTGAAGACGGCTTGGCCCAGATTGCCAAGCACGACGCGGTCTACCTGGGCGCTGTGGGCTGGCCCACGGTTCCGGACCACGTAAGCCTGTGGGGCCTGCTGATCCCCATCCGGCGGGAGTTTCAGCAATACGTCAACCTGCGGCCGGTGCGGCTGATGGAGGGCGTGCCGAGTCCCCTGGCGGGGCGCAAGCCGGGAGATATCGACATGCTTATCGTGCGGGAGAACTCCGAAGGCGAGTACTCCAACGTCGGCGGCATCCGGAACGAGGGCCGGGACGACGAGGAATGCTGGCAGGAATCGCGCTTTACGCGGCGCGGGGTGGATCGGATCCTGCGCTTCGCCTTCGAGCTGGCGCGTACGCGGACGAAGAAGCATCTCACCAGCGCCACCAAGTCCAACGGCATCGTGCACACGATGCCCTACTGGGACGCCCGCTGGGAGAAGCTCCGCGCAGAGTACCCGGACGTGACCAGCGACAAGTTCCATATCGATATCCTGACCGCCCACTTCGTGCGCAACCCGCACTGGTTCGACGTGGTGGTGGGGTCGAACCTGTTCGGCGATATCCTTTCGGACCTCGGCCCGGCCGTGACTGGCACCATCGGCATCGCGCCCTCGGCCAACATCAACCCGGAGCGGAAGTTCCCCAGCATGTTCGAACCGGTGCACGGCTCGGCACCGGACATCGCCGGCAAGGGGATCGCCAACCCGATCGGGCAGATCTGGAGCGGCGCCCTGATGCTCGAATACCTCGGTCACCCGGAGGCGGCGCGCGTGCTGGAGCGCGCCATCGAGGCGACCCTGCGCGACAGCGACGTCAAGACGCCCGACATGGGCGGCAAGGCCAATACCGTCCAGTTGGGCCAGGCGGTCGAGCAGGCCGTCAAGGCCGCACTGAAGCGATAGCGGCGCGCGGTCACGGGAGCGATGCGCCGCGCTGCGGCCGCTAGTGGGGCATGATCTGATCGATCAGGGCGTTGTCCCACGCAGCCCCCTGGGCCAGCAGCGACCGCAGCTTGAGGAAGTCCACCTCGCGGCGGTCCTTCGGTCCCTCGTTGAAGGCGCGGAAGCCCGCTTTCGCCTCCGTCATCATGTTGAGGGCGAGCCACTCCCGGGCGGATTCCTTGTTTCGATCCCAGTGTTCCAGCTTGTGCTTGCGGATGGCGCCGACCGTCTTGGTCATGCAGCCCGGCATCGTGTACGCGAATCGGGTGATGTAGCCCTCGACGATGGCGTCCAGCGGCGCGAGGTCGATCGTGCCGCCGGCCAGAATCTTCTTGCCGCGTTCGCGTTCCTCGCCGCGCTTGAACTCTCCGTACACGGGCCGTCCCTGCTCGTCCACCCAGCGGTCGCTGATCACGAGGGGATTTGGGAAGAAGCGCCCATCCACCTTCAACACCGGGACCGCATCCGCGATGAGATTGAGGCGCCGGGCCATGTGCGCACTCCACTGGTCGCAGAGCGTGCAACTGAGCATGGCCTGCTCCACGCCGACGAACAGCGGCAGAAAATCGGTGGCGCCGCCCTCCGGGGCGGAGCCGTGTTTCGGTCCGGCCTGGCCGAAAACCGCCAGGTCGCTGGCGATCGTGAGATCGCAGGCCATCCCTATCTCTTGGCCGCCTCCCACGCGCATCCCGTTGACCCGGCAGAGCACGGGCTTGTCGCAAGCCAGGATGCTGCTCACCATGTCGTTGAACAGGCGCATGTACTGGTGGTACTCGAGCGGGCGGCCGGAATAGTATTCGGCGTATTCCTTGGTGTTGCCGCCCGTACAGAACGCCCGCGTGCCGGCTCCTGTGAAGACGACGGCTACGACATCCCGAGCGGCGCTTGCCTGCCGGAAAGCGAGAATCACCGACTTGACCATGTCGGTCGTGTAGGAATTGAGCTGCTTCTCGTTGTTGAGCGTGATCCACGCGGAATACAGCCCCTTGTAAGGCTTGCCCGACGCGTCGAGCACGGGCTTCAGGGTGTACTGCACGCGCTCGTCCATGGTGGGTTCGCGCACCAGATTGTGGTCGACTAGGCCGTTATTCATGATCGTGTCTCCCTCGTCAAAAGAGTGATTCCCTCGTTGAATGATCGTTTCCCGGAATTGGGGGCATTGCCGTATCGGTCGTTGCCCGAAGGCGAGCGTATCCGGCCGAATTTCCCGTTAACTTTGCTGACTGCATCACTTGGCCGCAATCTTGTGCTTGACCCATGTCAAACATCCTCCGACCAGGGCCGGCGACGAGATCCGCGCGAGGATAGCGGGGTGACGAATTCCGGGACAGGCCGACCGCGGTGAGCGAATGGAGTTTGCGCGAGTCGTCATGCTGCCGGCAGACAGTGGCACCGTTGCGGCGCCATTCCGGCGCCGACGCGGTACAAGCCATGAACGCGATTGGAAACATGAACTTCTGACGGGCACGGCCAGGCAGCGCCGCTCGGGCGCTAGAGGACCTCGAACACGCGGATGACGACCAGGTCGGGTTGCCGCTCGCCATGCGCAAGAAAAATCGAGCGCCCCAGCCACGCGTGGGGTCCGTCCGGAGGATGAAACACCGGCGTTGTGCGGAAATACACCAAGGCGGGATCGACGCGCTGCCCTTCCATTAGCTGGCGCATCACATCGGGCGGGGCGCGTCGCAGACCTGAGTTGACCACCTGAATGAGCGCCCCATCGTCAGCCTGAATTACGTAGCGAGCTACCACTTCCGTCAGCCCGTCGGCACGGATCACCTGCCAATCCGCACCTCCCGGCAGAACCTTGCCGGTCAGCCGCGGCCCCGCGACCGTTCCGCCCGTGATCGGGATGATCCGGCGCCGGACGCCCTGCCCCACCCCGAGCTCCAGCGCGGTACCGACCGTGACGCGGGCTTCGAATGCAAGGGCGAGGTCCGGCGGCGCCGCACCGGTGGGAGAATCGGGTCCACGGCTCATTGGGCGGCCTCTCCCGGCATTCAGGCTTGGACTCGCGGGCACGTCAGGCCGCTGGTCACGATTCCGCGACGAATGTGTTGCGCAACATTCCGATCCCGGAGATTTCGATTTCGCAGACGTCGCCTGGCTTCATGTTCGGGGAAGCGCCCTCGGTTCCCATCCAGATCACGTCGCCCGGATAGAGGGTCACGTAGCGCGTGATGGCGCTGATATACTGGGGAACGCCGAAGAGCATATGGTTTGTGGGAAACTCGCTGGTGACGTTTCCGTTCACGCGAACAGTGGTCTTCAGTTCGTCCAGTTTCACATCCGTCTCAATCCACGGCCCCATGGGTTTCCAGGTATCCGTGTTCTTGGCCCGCCACAGCGTCCGATCCGACGCCTGCCAATCCCGCTCGCTGACATCGTTGCCGATCGTATAGCCCAACACACAGGACAACGCAGCGGATTCCGGCAAGTGTTTCGCCTTCTTCCCGATCACCACGACCAGTTCCGCCTCGTAGTGCACCCGTTTCCCGGCATCGCGAGGGATGACGATGGGTTCATCGTGCGCGATTAGCGCGTTCACGGCCCGATATCCGACATCGGGCTTTGCGGGAATTTTTGGCGCCTCTCCCCGGCTCGAGGCCTGGTCCTTGATGTGCTGGACGTAGTTGAGACCCACAGCATAGAAGGTGGGGGGAACCACCGGCGCCAGCAGCTTGACCGATTTCAGCGGATAGCGCTTCCCGGTCAGCGTGTACGTGTCAAAGGGGCTCCCCGCCACCTCTTCCACGTCCTCACCCCGGACGACGCCGAAGGTCACATTTCCATCGCGATGGTACCGGATCCAGCGCACTGGGCTCTCCTTTCGCTGTTGCCGCCGGTTGGGCTCACGGCAGCCGCCCCCTGACGGTGGGCCGGGCTCATTCTACGCCTCGTCCAAGATGACGTCCCAGCACTCCAGCTGCGGCCCCTCCGCCAAAGCCCCGGGAGGCACGCCTTGGCCGTGCGCCTTGCGAAAGGCGTCGGACCGAGTCCACGCCTGGAACGCCGTTTCGCTCTCCCACTCCGCATAAGAGCTGTAGTGCGTATCGTCCAGTTTCAGCAGGCGGAAACGAATGAATCCCGGCACCGCCTTCAGATAGCTGCGCCGCTCGCGCCAACGAGCCTCGAAGGCTGCGCCCGCGCCGGCATTCAGGTGAAAGCGGTTCATCACGATGTACATGGCCTGACGATCCTCCGCTGTTGAGCCCTCCGATATTGAACCACGCTAGCGCCATGGCAGCCATTCGTGCGTGATCCCCTGGAATCTGTACCGGTTGGGGCGGGAAAAATCCAAGCCGAAGCGCCGCCGCCAAGCGGTGGCGGCGAGTTCGCGCGGATCAGTTGAGCCGCTGCCGCCGCTCATATATTGGACAGGCGGGAACTACTGATAGAAGTAGTGGTCGAGCAGGGCCTCAAGTCATTGCATGGGCTGTTGGCTGAGAGCGTGGTGATGCTGTGCGGCGCGGGGAACGCCTTCGAGATCCCCGCGTGTGCGGGGATGAAGGCGCGGTCCTCTGACTCCATTCCGTGCGGCGTGGGTTCGATTTCGTAATTTGACCCTATCAATCTGATATTGCTAGTGTTAATTGTGCGCCGAGAGGCCCTGAAGAGCGGGAAGCGCGCCGACACGGGGGATGCGCAACGTAGCGCTCGATAGCACTTTGCGCTGCTTCAGCATCGCTAGGGAGCCGTCTGGGCGTCGGCCCGATGGCTACTTCGGTTGCGGTGGGTCTGCCGGGAGTCGGGTTTCAGGCTGCTACGCAAATTGCACATGGCCGGACGCTGGGCGAGGAGAGCTCATATTGCGACCTTCGCTCATCTGCCCCGGTCCCAGGCTTTCGAGACGGCGAGCGACACGAAAATCTGCGTGGTCCAGGTCTGCCAGGAGCGCGGCCCGGATCCGATGCGGAAACCCGTCCAGATGCGGTTCTCGTTCGCCGTCGCCGCGTGGGCGGCATCCTGCAGCGCCTCGTTGATATCCATCCCGCCGCGGCGGCTCAGGTCCTGCGCCAGCGCATCCAACACCTTTTGCAATGTGCCGTTCGCGGTCCAGCGCAACAGCCAGCGGTGGCAGGTTTGATGGGGCGGGAAGCGCGGGGGGAGATCCTGCCACGGCGCTCCGGTGCACAAGTACCACAGGATACCGTCCAGCACGTGGCGCAAGTTCCGCGTGGGCCGACCCCTCCGCTCCGGTCCGTTCGAATCCTCCGCGAGCAGCTTCGATACCACCGACCATTGCTCGTCGGTCAGATGCACTGAGGCACCGTGATAGAAGTACGCTAAAAAACGACGCATTTCACCTTATCGCAATCAGATCAAGATTATCGCAATCGGACCAAGACCGACAAACGACATCCTATTGTAAGGTAATTAAATATATATAAAGATTTGAAACCAAGGTAATAATGTGACGTTTATAGGATAACTTTTCTCTTTCCGTTTCCTGCGTCCGGGGGACCAAAAAAGCGCAGGAGTGCGGACCCGGACCAACTCTTGCCAGTGGAGGAAGTCATGAAAAAGCGCAGCTTGAGTTTCAAGATGTGGGGCGTGCTGAGCGTGCCGGTGGCGGGATTGATCGTGGTGGCCGCGGCCGCCGTATATGCCGAAATGCAATTCGGCGAAGTGGTGCAAGGGCTCTCCGCCTCCTCCGACCGCATCGAAATGGCCCTGGAGATGGATTCCGCCATCTTTGAGATCCGGGGGCAGCAACGTGGATTTGTCCTGGAAACGACGCCGGAGGGAATGAACACCTCCGAGGGCCGGGTGAACGCGACGGAGTCGCGCTTGCGCGACACCATGAAGAAGTTCCGGTCGATGGCGCTGAACGAGGCGGGCAAGAAGAATATCGACGACCTTGCCGCGCTGTTGGACACGTGGCGCCCGGTCGGCCAGGAAATGCGCGGCTTGCACCGCAACAAGAAGACCGCGGAAGCTGTGGCGCTGCTCACGGGCCGATTGGCACAACTCACGGACAAGATGAGGGATAGCGTTAAGTCCCTCGTCGATCGCAACAAGAAGTTCATTGAAGCCAAGAAGGTCGAAGCGAACGAGATCACGGCAGCCAGTCGCATCACTATCCTAGCCGTCAGCGCAGCGGCCTTGGTCTTTGCCATCGTGCTGGCCTATTTCATCCTGCGAGCGATAACGCGGGGCATCTCGCGCGTCATGTCGGACCTGAGTGCGGGCGCCGACCAGACCCTGAACGCCTCCGAACAAGTCGCCACGTCGAGCCAATCCATGGCTCAAGGGGCCTCGGAACAGGCCGCCAGCCTGGAGGAGACCTCGTCCACGCTCGAGGAGATCTCCAGCACGACCAAGCAGAACGCGGAGAACACCGTCCGGATGGAAAAGCTGATCGACTCCACGCGCGACAGCGCGGGCAAGGGCAGCGAAGCCATGGAGCGGATGGTGGAGCGCATCAGCGCCATCAAGGAGTCCTCGGACAAGACGGCGAAGATCATCAAGACCATCGACGAGATCGCGTTCCAGACCAACCTGCTGGCGCTCAACGCCGCGGTGGAGGCGGCACGCGCGGGCGACGCGGGGCGGGGTTTCGCTGTGGTGGCGGAGGAGGTGCGCAATCTGGCGCTGCGCAGCGCCCAGGCCGCCAAGGACACCAGCGCGCTGATCGAAGAGTCCCAGCAGCGCGCCCAGCAAGGCGTCACCGCCACGACGGAGGCCCAAACGCTGCTGAAGAGCATCCACTCCAACGTCGAGGAAACGAGCGGCGTCGTGCGCGAGGTATCCAACGCCAGCAAGGAGCAGTCTCGCGGCGTGGAACAGATTTCCCAGGCCGTCACCCAGATGGACCAGGTGACCCAAGCCAACGCGGCCAATGCCGAGGAGAATGCGGCGGCCAGCGAGGAGCTCTCCGCCCAGGCCGCCAGCCAGGCCGCCATCGTGCGCAATTTGTCCGACCTCGTGCTCGGCAGCAATCGAAACGGAGCCGCGCATTCCAATGGCGGCGCGGCGCTGGCGCAGCCGGCCCACGACAAAGCCCGGCTCCTTGCGCCCGTGCATCGTGCCGCGGACTCCGGAACGAATGCGGGGGCCGGCCATAACGGCGGGCTGCGCGCCCAGATCGAGCGGCAGCAGGACGCCCACGATGCCAACTGGGCGCCGCTCGCCACGCACGGCGCGGATCCGCACTTCCACGACATCCGGAAGTAGCCCACTGCCGCACGGCCTCCCGAGATCGCCGCGCCGGGCATGGACTTGCCCGGAGCGGTTGTCAGGGCCGTTTCGCCGATGGGTACGCGAAACCCCGTCACATCGGTTCACCCGCTGCAGGCCGCATCCCCGCCGGGCCATGCGAAAGGTCTTGTATGGAAACCATTCGACCGCTCTATTCGGAACCGGACGTGCTGCTCTGCCTGAAGCAGTCCGCCATCCTGCTCGACTCCATGTTGGCTCGCTGGCGGATGGCCGCTGGCGGACTCTCCGCGGACGAACGGCACGCGATGTCGCGAAACCTGTCCACAATCGCCTTTGTGCTGCGGTTTCTCGGCGAACAAGTCATTCCTCCCCTTCTCGTCAAGGGAGATGGGTTAGCCGCGCAGCGGAGGCAGGATGCGATCGACACGCTCATGCGACTCTACGATCAGACTATCGAGCTGCGCCTTCACTTCGGGGCGCTGTCGGCAACGTCGAATTGACGGGCAGCCAGGGCCGCCCTGAGGGAGAGAGGCGCGCCCGGAGCGTTGTCCAGCCGATCGCCCCGCTGCCCCATGCGGCGCGGGCCAGCCAACCCGTGGCGACCCGCAAGAACAGAGTCGGGGGAATGAAACGCGGACGGCCGCTGCTCGGTGAAGGGAGGAGTGCGATGTTGGGCGTCATCAAGACGTGGAGATGGAGAATTGGGGCGATCCCCACCGGCCTGCTGACGGTAACGCTGCTGGTGCTGCTCAGTGGTTATTCGATCTACAGCATCTGGCTTTCCGTACAGCCATTCGCGGGTCAAACGGTGAATTTGGCGGGACGGCAGCGCATGCTGGCGCAGCAAATCGCCAAGGAAGTCCTGATTCTGATTCAGGAACGCACGGTCGGGCGCCGCATCGCGCTGCGTCAACGGGCGCACGGAGTCGCCGCGCAGTTCCAGCGGGTTCAACTCGGACTCGCAAGGGGGGACAAGAGCCTGGGCCTATCCGGCGAGAACACAGTCGCCACGCGGAAGATCCTCGTGCAGATGGCCCCGCACATCGGGCAACTCGTCGGGAACGTGGAAGCCATCTATGGGATGAGTCCACAAGATTTGATGCGAATGTCCAGCGAACATCCCGAAGTGCAGGCAATCCTGGGGGCGGCAGAATTGTTGATGGCCGATTACGACAATTTCCTGCGGGAGTACATCGCCGGAGCGGAACAGGAGATCGTACGGCACAAGGCGCTCGAAATCGCGGGATTCATCGCCGCATTCCTGACCGTCCTGTATTTTCAACTCGTCGCCCGCGGCCGAGGCAAGCAGATTCAGCTATTTATCGCCCGGCTCAGAGGCAAGAACTCGCTGCTGAGGCAGGAATTTTTGGCCCGGCGCCGCACCGAGGAGGAGCACCGCTTGCTGATTGCCGCCTTCGAGCAGACCGAAGAGGGCATCGTCATCACCGATGCGAGAGGAAGCATCCGGTACGTCAATCCGGCATTTCTCCGCAACACCGGGTACCCCAAGGAGGAGATCCTGGGGCATAATTCGCGCATTCTGAAAAGCGGCAAGCAGGATACCGAATTCTATCGTCGGCTCTGGAGCACGATCAGCTCGGGGGGAACGTGGCGGGGACAGATGGTCAATCGCAGAAGGGACGGCACCTTGTTCACGGAGGCCGAGGCCATCGTTCCGATCCTGGACCGGAAGGGAAAAATCCGCCATTTCGCGGCCATCAAGCATGACATCACCCGCGAGGTGGAGCTGGAAGGCCAGCTCCGGCAGTCGCAAAAAATGGAGGCCCTGGGCCGGCTGGCGGGAGGAGTGGCACACGACTTCAACAACATGCTGCAGGTCATCAAGGGCTACGCCGAATTAGCCGCCGGCAACCCGGGGAACTCCGCGCTGACGTCTGAAGCGCTCGGCCAGGTGATGCATGCGGCCGACCGGGCCGCGCAACTGACGCGCCATCTCCTCGCGTTCAGCCGCCAGCGGGTGCTGAAGCGGTCGCTGCTCCAGCTCGACACGGTGGTCCAGGATTCGTTGAAGATGGCGCGGCGCCTGCTCGGGGAGCACATCGAACTTGCCGTACACGTCAGAGAAAGCCCTCCCCTCGTAGATGGCGACGCCAGCCTGCTCGAGCAGGGGCTGCTCAACCTGTGCCTCAATGCCCGGGATGCGATGCCGGACGGCGGCAAATTATCGATCGAGGTGACCACCTTATCCGCTGACGACACCTTCTGCGCCCAGTGCCCATGGGCGAAACCGGGGCTGTATGCGGTCGTCGTCGTGGGCGACACGGGAGTCGGTATGCTTCCAGAGGTGCGCCAACGCGTGTTCGAGCCGTTCTTCACGACGAAGGAGGCGGGCAAGGGCACGGGCCTGGGATTGTCCATGGCCTACGGCATCGTCCAGCAACATGGCGGCATGATCGAAGTCGACAGCGAGCTGGGTCAGGGCACGACATTCCGGGTCTACCTGCCCGTGGCGGACGCACCGGTGAACGAAACCGCCATCCTGCCGGCCGCCGAAGCTCCGGGGGGGATGGAGACCGTGTTGGTGGCTGAGGACGAGCCGTCCGTGCGCCAGCTGGTCTCCGGGGTGCTGCGTCAGAAGGGCTATCAAGTGATCGAGGCGCAGGACGGCGCGGAAGCCGTTGCGCTCTTTGCAGCCCACCGAGGGCAACTGGGCCTGATCATCCTGGACATGATCATGCCCCGCCTCAGCGGGCGGGAAGTCTACCAACGTCTGCGAGAACTCGATCCGGACGTGCCTGTGCTGTTCTGCACGGGCTATGCGGACCTGGCAGGCGAAGAGTTCGCGCAACGTGAGGGGATCGAAGTATTGCGCAAGCCCTATGCCGCGGCTGAGCTGCTCGGAGTTGTGCGCAAGGCGCTGGATTGAACGCTGGGAATCTTGACGGCGGGGAAGGAACCTGTGCGGCGCACGGCGGGGCTCGACTTCCACGGCAGCGTCGTTGAGCGCAAGGTCACGGCGGGGCGTCGCGTTCACATAGGCGGCTTCAGCGCGCGGCGGAATGATCCGTTCCTCCCGGGTGGCGGAGTCGAGTATCCGGAGCAATAAGCGCGGCCATGCCTCTACATGGTCCCAGTAACCTCGTACTCGAACGACCGCCCGGAACAAGGCCCACGATGAACATCGCCGCGTGGATGACTTGATGGGCCGACGCGGGTTCCTTCTTGCCCGCTGACGTTTCTTTCTTGTTTCCGACGGAGGAGGCGCAGCAAATCGGCTTCAATTCCAGGTGTTGCCCGCGGGGTCGGACGGGAGCAGGTCCAGACCAAGGGAACCCTCGCTCGATCCCTCGCTCTTCGCACGCGGAAGCAGCACGCGCACCGACGCGCCCCGCCTGGGTTCAGAGTCAATGACGATCGCTCCCTGATGGCTGCGGATGATGCCGTTGGCGGCGGCCATGCCCAGCCCGCGACCCTTGAACTTGGTGGAGAAGAACGGTTCGAAGATGCGCGTCTTGACGGATTCCGCCATCCCGATCCCGGTATCGGCAACTTGAAAATAAACGTATTCGCCCTTCGCCAGGTGCAGACGGGAATCCGCGGCTCCCGCGTGAGTTTCGTCGATCTGGATCACTCCGGTCGAGAGCGTGACAATGCCCGGCGCCTCGCCGATCGCTTCCACTGCATTGGCAACTAGGTTGGCCACGACCCGGTTCAACTGGCTGGGGTCCCCTTCCACCGCAGGCAGGCCTGAGGCGAGCTGATAGCGTGTGTCGATGTGCTTGGGAATAGAAACGGAAAGCGGGCCTCCCAGGCCCCGAAGCACCGAGTTCAGATCCACGCGTTGGAGCAGCAGCCGTCCGTTCTCCGAAAACGTCAGCATTTGCCGGATCATCTCCGCCATGACCTGGGATGCGTGGACGATGGTCTTGGCGTCCGAGCCAAGCGCATCGTTCGGCGGAAGCCCGTTCACGAGCAATTCGGCACTGCCGGAAATGGTGGTGAGCAGATTATTGAAATCGTGCGCGATGCCGCCAGCCATGACACCCAGGCTTTCCAGCTTTCGCGACTGGGCCATGCGGCGCTCAAGGTCCATCCGCTTCGCCTCGATCTGCTTGATGGCCGACAAGTCCTCGTGGACGGTCAGGATGCCTTGCACGGCACCGGATTCGTTCGCCAGGGGAACCTTGAACGTTCTTCTCCAGACCTCTTTCCCCCCGGCACCGGTGAACTTCATTTCCGGAATGATCCGCATGTCCCCGGTCTGGAGCACCTGGCGATCCGCGTCCTCCAGCAAGCGAATGTGCTCAGGTATTTGGCCCATATCCTTGGCGCTCTTGCCGATGTACTGCTCCGGTGTGACGCCGCGAAATCGAGCCGCCACCGCGTTGGCGAGAGTGTAGCGCCCCTCGCGGTCCTTGACCGTGATGGCCTGGGGCAGGTTATCGATGACCCTTTGCAGCAGCTTGCGATTGTCTTCCAGTTCCCGGCGGATGCGGGCCTTTTCAGTGACGTCCTCGACGATCGATAAGAGGCCGCTGACGGAACCATGGACATCTTGGATGGGAGCCTTGATGATCCTGAGTTTCCGGGTGCCACCTTGGAATTTGCGGTCCATGTCGAATTCGACCGGCGCCCTCGCCTTCACCGCCTGGGCATCCGTTTCCAGAATGATACGGCGCTCCTCGTCCGGCATCCTCTCGAGAGAAGTCAATTCATGTGCGGTCCGGCCGAGAATTTGATCCGGAGCTACATCTGCCGCCTGTGCAAGCGCGGGGTTTATCATCAGCAGTCGTCCCGCCAGGTCCTTGATCTGGATGCCGAGCGGCACCGTGTCAAAAATGAGCCTCAGCGTGGCCTCGCTCTTCCAAAGCTTCCGCCTGCCGCGCTCAACCACAGTCAGCCCCCGATACAGAAGCCACGTAAGGAGAACGATTGTTGCGGCGGCAACGGCCGCGCAGGCCATGATGAGCAGCGCTGTTCGCCGCCACTCCGCCAAGACGGTCTCCTCGTCGGCGGATACTTCCAGGCGCAGCGGATAGCCCGCCACCGGGTGGACGCTCGCAATGCTCGCCGGTACGCGACGGTTGGACCCGCCGGTTTCCTGCGATCCGCGCGAGCCGGATGCTCCGCCGACCCGCAAGGCCGGATCGCTCGCAAGCACCTGGCCTCCGTAATTGATCAGCCTGATCGTATACGCGCCGCCGGGGGATTCTGACTGGTAAAGGCGCTCGAGATACGTCGGTTCGATCGTCACGCCGATCACGCCTCCAAATCCGCCATTCGGCCGATTCACGCGCCGGCTCATGAAAATCGACGATTTTCCGTCCGCCCGGTTCGCGCGCAATTCGCTTACGAAAAGGCCGGCCGACCGCGACTGTTGTTGAACCCGGAAATAGGCGCGGTCCGCGAAGGAGACGCGTGGTATATCCGGGCGGCTGCTGAACAAGGGAACGCCGTCCGTCCCGAATACCGTGTGCCCCTGAACCTCTGGCACGCCCGCGATCTTCTCCCGCAGCATCAGGTTCATTCCGGCCGTGTCCGCAAGCCGGCTCGCCGGCGCCAAGCGCAAGAAATCGTCCGTTGATCGCAGAATGAGATCCGCCGCTTGAAACAGGCGTGCCGTGTGCTCCGCCAATTGAAGACTGTGGGTGGCAGCCGTGTGACGAGCCGAGTCCATCTCGGAGCTGCGCAGGTGCCATACCTGCCATGCGGCTCCGGCAAGAATCGCAAAGACCAGTGCAATGCAGGCGCAAACGGTTGCCCAGCGCAGACCGCGGGTCGCCGTCTGCCACTGCAAGGGTGGTTTCAGATCACTCTGGTCCAGAAAATCCTCGGACTCGGCCATGTTCCACCCCCGGCTCGGACAGAATTGACGCGGCCGCCGGAAGATGCGCGGCATTCAGTTCGGCTGGGGCGGCTCGAGGCGGCCGCTATCCCACGCGGCACTCAGAGTGCGAGCCAACTGGTCTCTCATGTAGGGCTTGCTGATAAAGAGGAATTCGGGTGCAATCCCCGACTGATTTCCGATGGCGTGCTCGGTAAAGCCGGAAGTGAGGAGCACGCGCAGATCGTGGTGCAATTCCTTGGCGCGCTTGGCCAACGCGACTCCATCGGTCTCGCCGTGCAGCATGATGTCGGAGAACAGCAACTGAATGTCCGGGTGCCGCCGCAGCAATTCAAGGGCCGAATCCGCGGTCGAAGCCGGGTAAACGAGGTAGTGCAGCTCCTGCAACATGGTGACGGCGACTCGCTGCACTTCCGGGTCGTCCTCCACCAGCAGAATCGCCCGTCCCAGACCTTCCGGAACGGATGGCCGTGGCAGCTGCTGTTGTGGAACGATCGCGCCTTCGGCCCGCCGCGGCAGATAGAGCCGCACGGTCGTTCCGTGACCCGATTCGCTGTAGATCTTGACGTGGCCGCCCGATTGCTTTGCAAATCCGTATACCATGCTGAGGCCCAGACCCGTACCCCTGCCCGGCTCCTTGGTCGTGAAGAACGGATCGAACGCCCGCCGCAAGACGTCGGAGGACATTCCCGTGCCGGAATCGCTGACCATGACCGCAACATATTCGCCCACGACCGCTTCGGGTTCCGTCTTCACGTAGGTTTCATCCAGCTTCGCGTTGGCGGATTCGATCAGCAATGTCCCGCCCTGGGGCATCGCGTCGCGGGCATTGACGGCGAGATTGACCAACGCGTTCTCCAGCTGGCCGGGGTCCACGAACGCGTTCCACAGTCCTTCCGCCAGGCGGGTTTGGATGGCGATCTGTTTCCCCAAGGTGCGACGGAGAAGCTTGGCCACCGAAGCCACCAGGTCGTTGACCGCAACGACGCGCGGCAGCAGCGCCTGGCGCCGCGAGAATGCAAGCAGGCGCAGCGTCAATTCCGCTCCGCGCATGGCCGCCTTCGTCGCGGATTCCGTGAGCGATCCCCGCTCCTCGTCGCTCCGCGATTTGCTGCCAAGCAATTCTAGATTTCCGACGATGATCGAAAGCAGATTGTTGAAATCGTGCGCGATGCCTCCCGTGAGTTGTCCCAACGCTTCCATCTTCTGAGACTGGCGCAACTGACCCTCGAGCGCCTCCGCCTCTCCCAAGTCCTGCACACTGGCGATGAACACGCGCCGTCCCGCCAGGCGATACTCTCCCAGCCCCAACTGCATGGGAAAGACGGTGCCGTCCTTGCGCATGCCGGTGACTCGCGTCCTGCGCCCCATCACCTTGCCCGCGCCAGTGCGGCAATAGCGGGCGAGGTAGCCGTCGTGCTCGCTGTGGTAGGGTTCCGGCATCAACATGTTGACGTTGTGCCCGACGGCTTCCGCGGCAGCGTAGCCGAAGATGTGCTCGGCCGACGGATTGAACACCTCGATATTTCCGGACTCGTCGATGGTGATGACTCCGTTGATCACGTTGTCCAGAATGGCGCGGCTATGCGCCTCACGGTCCGTCAGGTCCTGCTCCCTGCGGTGGCGGTTGGTGATGTCCCGGCGCAGGGAGACCACGCCTCCGTTGTGAGTGGGATGCTCCGTATACTCGATCCAGCGACCGTTGCTGAGCAGACGTTCTTCCCTGCGATTCGATTCGCCCTGCGTGGCGAGCTTCTGCCGAATCCACTCCTCTTCGCGCCCGGCGATACCTTCGATCTGACCGCTATAGGCGGTCGCGCGGAGGATATCCGACCGCAAGGCCCCCCGGACGAACGCGGTGCGCGGTACTTGAGGAGTCAGCGCCCGATAGTTCTCGTTGCAGACGACCAGTCGGTTCGCCGTGTCGAACAACGCGAAGCCGTCGTTGAAGCTTTCGACCGCGTCCGCGAGCTGGCCATAGGTGACGGCAAGCTCTCTTGCCAACGATTCCTGCTCCCGCGTCTTCAGGAGCAGGGATCGGTGTTGGCGTTCCAGCTGGAATTTCAGGAAGCCGACCAGCAACGCGATCGCCGGTAACACCACCAGCATCACGGCCAGCCACGCAATGTTCGTGCGATTCGCGAACCACTGGGGTGGGTCGAGATCGATCAATGCGCCGTACAAAAGGGTCATGACGGCACCTGCGAGTCCGATCCGAATGCCGCCGAAATACGCACAGATCATCACCCCGATCACGTAGAACCCGACCGGATTTGGAATGCGAACGACATAGTGCCGCATGAATTCCAAGAACAGGATGATACCCACGATGAACAGCGGACCGGCCAGGAGCGCTGTCCATCTCACTGCGGTCCGTTCGGAAGCGTTGTCCATGTGGCGTGATTCCCGAGAGGGAAGCCAATATCTGCCCGAGGGGCATTGAACCGCTCGGCGCTTTCTTTCTTGGTGAGCTCCGGACTCCGCTCCCCGGCCTCCGTGCGCAGAGAGCCAGCGGATCGGGGACAGTCGAATTCAGCGCCAAGTCCCTTCACGGCAGCTTCGGTGGCTAACGTGAAATGAGGGCTAACGTAATAATAATATAGTTTTTCAAACACCCAAAGAATCCTCTCCAATTACTTTAACGAGTGCATCCGGAATCCAGCACGCCCCCAAAACTCACCTGGAGGCTGCGTCTTTGATCTTCATCAAGAGTATCCTTGTTTAAACGCATTTCATCGCGCAATGTGGCTATGGGGGCAGCAATCGACTCGCGGGTGCAATCTCGTCTTATTCCGCTCGGAGCCAGCGACCGGGGCGCAGCTCAAGGGCGACCCCAACGCCCGACCTCTTCCCGCACGGAACTCGGCCTCACGCAAAGGAAAGGCTCGCGCTCCTCCGGAGAACCTGGATCTTCAAGTGTCCAGCCATCATGCCTGTGGCATGCCGGCAATCGCTCAGGCGAAGGAAGGATAAGGGCGCGGTTCTATGTGAGCGCTCGAGACGAGAAGGCCGCAGGAGCGCGGGAAGTCAGCACTCCGTCCAGGAAGAATGGTCCTTGATCGCCATTTGTATTAAGTACTCGCCAGGACCGATAATAGGGAAAATGAATCTGTCCGGCGGAGGGGCCCGCCCGAAGTTGGGTCATGCCGCACGTAAACTGCCGTCTTAAAATGAACTCATCTGCCCGGCGTTGAGAACTGTTGCCGGATGAAGCCTTTGAGTGGATACTGCGACACTTGATTTCGACCCGCTAAAGTAAGGAGAAACAATCCAAACGCCAGTAGGGTCCCGGGGGCATCCGAACATGGCCCGCGAGCGAAGGACCGAGAGGACTCGATATGACCGCTTATCTTGAATGGCAGGACGGATATCGGGTGGGCGTTGCGCAGTTCGATGAAGAACACAAAGCCTTGCTCGATCGGATCAACAGGATCGTGACCGCGAATATCGGGCGTCATGAAATGTATTGGGTCAGCAAGCTACTGGGCACGCTCGTCGACGATATCCTTCATCAATTCGACCACGAAGAAATCGTCATGGAGAGTACCTATTACCCCGATCGGGACGCTCACCGTGGCAGCCATGACCGGTTGTTGCGGAACCTGATGCGTCATATCGAAAAATGCCGCTTGGGCGATATCAGCTCAACAGAATTCGGCACATACCTCTACGACTGGCTGCTGGAACACATCGTACAGGAGGACATGAAGCTGGGCGCTTACCTGCGGGAAAGAGGAATGCAGTAGGTGCTTGGGACAACGCACACCGAGTGACTCAGCCGGCGCTGACGTCTCGGAATCTTCACGGCATTATCCCAATCCCGCCCCAGCACCATCGCGCCGCTGGGTTGGGCACTGAACCCAAATTTCAAGCCTGCCCATCGAGGGATACAACTTCAGCGGAGGCCCCACCATGGCGTTGAGCCGTCCACCCTCCGCCAGGGAGCGCCAGCGGGCGGCAACAGGAAAATTGTAGCTGCGCGGGCCGGAAAGCTTCCGGAACGGAGATGATTCCGCCACCGCCGTCCCACTAAGCCATTAGCAAGATCGGGCACTCCGCGCGTTCCAGGACGGAAAGGGTCGTGCTGCCGAAGAATAGTTCGTAGATCGGGTTTCCGCCGAACGCGCCCATCGCGATCAAGCCAGCTCGCTCGCGGTTCGCGATGCGCAGGATCCCTTCCGCATGCCGGCCTTTCTCGGCCACAAACTTCGCATTGGGCCGGTGGGCCAGCAGAAACGGCTTGACGAGCGCCTGTCTGCTAAGCGCATTTTCGGCCTTGTCATCCACGGTCACCACGATCGTCTCCCACCCGAGCCGCTCCGCGAGTTCAACCGCGAACGGCAGGACGCGCTGCACCCCCCTGCTGTCGTCATAGGCGATCACCGCCGGTCCTGTAGTGCGAGCCCGATCCGGCATGACGAGCACCGGGCGCATTGCGTTCTGGATGATGGATTCCGTCGTGGGGCCCGCCTGGCGCGACATGGGGGGATCGAACCGCCCGCGTTTGCCTATCACCACCAGGTCCGCCTGTCTGGCCTCGCGGATCAAGACCTCATTGGTATCGCCGGGGATGGAGGTGAACCGTGCGTCTTTCACTTTGCCCTTTGTGATCTGCTCGAAGGCTTCCTGAATGGTTTTGCGTTCGTCCGCCACCTTCTGTTGCTCGGCGGCCAGCTTGTCCGGTGAGAGGGGAATCGGGTAGACGCCGCCGTCCATCATCGGGGAAACGGTGTAGGTCACGAACCGCTGCTGCTCCTCCACGAACCCCGCCAGCAGTCGAGCATCCAGGCGCGCCGCCCAGTCCGCGGCAATACGCAGGCCTGCAAGAGAGGAAACCGAGCCGTCTACCGCCGAAAAAATGCTGCGAATCATGGGTGTACTCCCGAGTAAAGAGCGTACAGGTCGGAGCGGACAGCCTGCGTTTGCCAATCGTGCGAATCTCCCCGCCGGGGCACGCTTTCGATGGACGCCTCAATGTCGGCTTACCATGTAACCGCTGGCGGGATTCCTCCCATGTCCTGACAGGAGGACTGCGCGGCTGCAAGGTGCCTGGACAATTCTTTCACGAATCGGCACGAGCCCGCAGTTGACTTGCATCAACCTGGAGTACCGTCCGGATTCATCGTGCGCACTCGAGTCAGGCGTAAGCTCGATTAGAAGCAGCCTGGCCGCTGGCTTGCGCAAGGATCGCACCGGAGTGGAACTCCTGCGGCGCGCAGTCGGCGGATGGATCGCCCTGCGCACGTACAACCGGCAGTTCGGCGTCAGTCAATGCGGGAACGGTATGGACGGCACTGCGGCCCCGGCTGCCACGGACGGGACTGGATTTGAAGCAGAACTGGTCATAGAAACCATCGGCTTCACCTGGCGGTTCGGCTCTTTCGTCGCGGTTGATACCGTCTCCCTGCGTGTGGCGCGCGGTGCGTCGTTCGGGCTTCTAGGTCCGAATGGGGCTGGCAAGAGCACGACCATGAAAATGCTGGCGA
>JBGOTW010000038.1:0-22859 GCA_041476685.1 bacterium
AGTGGTGCTCACGGAAGAGGTCATCTTCAAGAAGACCGAGCCGCTGGTCATCTACCACGAGGGCGCCGAAAAGGACCGCATGCTCAAGATCAGCTAGCGGCTCCTCATTGGACCATAGCAAGCCAGCCAGACAGCAACACCGGATTCGAGGTGCGGCTCCCCAGGGGACCGCACCTCGAAGCGTTTGAGGGGGGCGCATGGCGCAGGGGAATGAGGGCGCGCCGCGGGCGCGACACCGCGTGCTCCGCTCCATCTCCGCTCCGGACGGCGGGCGCTGCGTGGACCTCTTCGCGCGCCCGGATGCCAGCTTCGGCTTCGAGGAGTATCGTCGGGATGGGGAGGATCCGCGCGGCTGGTATCCCATTGGCGCCTACGCGGCCGGCGTCTATCCGACCGAGGCGGCGGCACTCCGCGCGGCCCTGGTGCGGGTGGATTGGCTCCGCGAGTTGATCCAAACCGCGGCGAAATCATCCAAAATATAAGAGGCTTAGAGAAAATCAAAAAAACGAAGCCAATGCGGGAACGGAATCGTACGGCAACTCCGGGTCGCGGTAGGTCCGCGCGCTCCAGCAGGGTAGACTCAGCCAAGCGCGCAGAAGCGAGACCTGGCCGTCCGACCCCGGCGCCCGACCGGCGCGAGACCATTTGCCCGCCGGATCAGCCGCTCCACCGCGTTTCTTGAAATCGAACCCAATCGTCAGGCCGCGCCATGATTGACGTTGACGCCCACCTCAAGACCGCGATGAAGGCGAAGGACCCGGTGGCGGTCACGGCTTACCGCTCGCTGAAGTCGAAAGTGCTTCTCAAGCTCTCCGAGGCGGGCCGGCCCTACGGCCAGGACCTGACCGAGGAGGAATTCGTCGCCTCCGCGAAGCGGGAAATCCGGGAGCGGCTGGAGTCCAACGAGTTCCTCAAGCCCGGCCACCCGACCTACGAAGAGAACGCGAGGATCATCCAGATCCTCGAGAGCCACCTGCCCAAGTCGCTGGGCGCGGCGGAGCTGGAGGCGCTCGTCGTCAAGGCCATCGCCGAGGTCGGCGCCGCCGGTCCGAAGGACATGGGCAAGGTGATGGGCGTGCTGAAGAAGGCGGGCGCCGCGCTCGACATGGGCGCCGCCTCCGCGCGCGTCAAGGCGCTGCTGGAGCAGAAGGCGGGGTAGCGCGCCGCTCACCCAAGGGAGGGGCCATGCCGGGCGCGCGCATCCGCCTCGGACTGATCGGCGAGGGCATCTCGCGCTCGCTGGCGCCGCGGCTGCACGAGCACTTGGGGCGCGTGCACGGGCTACTGGTGACGTACGAGCTGCTGGACGGGCGCGGCGTAGCCGGCTTCGACCCGCTCGCCGTCGCTCGGCGCTGCGCGGACGTGGGATTCGCCGGCGTCAATGTGACGCAGCCCTTCAAGCGCACCCTGCACGCCCATGTGCGGATCGAGGATGCCGCCATCGCCCGCATCGGCGCGGTCAACACGGTGCGGCTGCGGCCGGAGAGGTGGACGGGCACGAACACGGACTACATGGGGTTCCTCAAGGCGTATCGCGGCCGCTTCGGCTCGGCCTCGCCCGGCGAGGTGCTGCTGGCGGGCGCAGGAGGCGTGGGCTGCGCGATCGCGTTTGCCCTGGCGGGCCTGGGGGCCGCACATCTGCGCATCTGCGACACGTCGGACGCGGCGGCCGGCGCGCTGGCCGCTGCGGTGGCGGCGGGAACGGACACGCCCGCGTCCGTCGTTGCGATGCGGGATCTGCCGGAGGCGATGGAGACGGCGACAGGGCTCGTCAACGCCACGCCGCTCGGCACGCACCTCCTGCCCGGCGCGGCATTTCCCCTGGCCGCGTTGCAGCGGCAGGCCTGGGCCTTCGATGCCGTCTATACGCCGGTATGGACGGAGTTCCTGCGCAGCGCCCGCGCCGCCGGCCTCGCGGTGCTGACCGGCTTCGACCTGTTCTTCTTCCAGGGGCTGGACGCCTTCGAGGCGTTCACGGGCCGGGCGACGGACCCGCAGGCCGTGCGTTTTGTCGTGGCGGGGTGGCTACCCGAGGCGGAGTAGGGAGCAGGATCCGCCCGTGCCGCTTTCGCCCCACTCGCCCCGTTCCGCACAAATCGCCGTTGCGCTGCCGTCTCCCCCTTTCCACTGCTGTTTAGACCGGAGAGAGGGGCGGGGGGTGAGGACTCGGAGCTGAGGCTACACCCCGTTGACGATAAAGTTGGGCCGCTCGCCCCGCTCCACCACGCGGCGCACGTTCTCCAGCGCCCAGGTCATCGAGCGCTTCATGCTCTCGATGCTGTGCCCGGCCAGGTGCGAGGTCAGCAGCGTGTTCTTCGCCGTCAGCAGCGGGTTGTCCGGCGGGATGGGCTCGTGGCTGAACACGTCGATCCCGGCGCCGGCGATCTTGTCGCCATCGAGGGCGTCGCGCAGGGCCGCCTCGTCCACGATGCCGCCCCGGGCCGCGCAGAACAGCAGCGCCGTGGGCTTCATCAGCGCGAGCAGCTTGGCGTCCACCATCCCCGCGGACGTGGGATTGAGCGTGGTGTGGATGCTGATGATGTCCGCGCTGCGGAACAGCTCCGGCTTCTCCAGGAAGCGGGCGCCCGTGGGCGCGAGCTCCTTGGGATCGATCGGGCGGATGTCGTTGTAGACGATCGGCATCTCGAAGGCGTGGCCGCGGCGCGCCAGGCTGGAGCCGATGGCGCCGAAGCCGACGATGCCGAGCGTCTTGCCCTTGAGCTCGAAGCTGCGCTTGGTGATCAGGCGCGCCTCGGCCCAGGTTCCCGTGCGCGTGAGCTGCTCGGCCTCCTTCAGGTTCTTCGCCAGGGCGAGGATCATGCCGAAGGTGTGGTCGGCGACGGCGTCCTTGTTCACGCCCGCGACGTTGCAGCACGGGATGCCGCGCTTCTTCGCCGCCTCCAGGTCCAGCGAGTCGTAGCCCACGCCGAGGCGCTGCACGATCTTGAGCTTCTTCGCCGCGGCCAGGATCTGCTCGTGCACCGGCTCCGCGCTGACCAGGAAGGCGTCCACGTCGGCGACCTTGGCCAGCTCTTCGGCGCTGTACCGGCCGTCCGGGCCGGCCGCGACGAGGACGTGCGGGATGGTCTGGTCGATGCGGGCCATCAGTTCGGGCCGGGCCTTGCTGAGGTAGGCAATCTTCATCGCGCTCCTGGATACAGGCGGATTCAAGGGTGAAGGGCGCGGGGCCACTGTGGCCCTCCCGCGCGGGAAGGCGCGGCCTCCGGGCTTCGGCTCGCGCTATGGTTCTGGCTCGCGCTATCGGGCTGGCGCGCGCCATGGGGTCAAGTCACGCCATTGCGCACCCAGCGGGGCTTCTCTCCCCGCTCCACGACGCGCCGCACGTTCTCGTGCGCCCACTCGAACGTGCGCTGCGTCGTCTCCTCGGTCACTCCCGCCACGTGGGAGGTGAGGACGATGTTCTTCGCGGAGAAGAGCGGGTTGTTCTTCAGGATCGGCTCGGTCTCGAACACGTCGATGCCGGCGCCGGCGATGCGCCCCGCGTTGAGCGCGTCGCGCAGGGCCGCCTCGTCCACGATGCCCCCGCGCGCGCAGCAGACGAACAGCGTGTGCGGCCGCATCATGGACAGCGTCTCCGCGTTGATCATGTTCCGCGAGGTCTCGTTGTAGTCCGTGTTGACGCTGATCACGTCCGCCTGCCGGTAGATCTCCTCTTTCGGCAGGAACGTCGCATCCAGCTCCCGGATCACGGCCGGGTCGATGGTCCGCACGTCGTTGTAGACGATGCGCATGCCGAACGCCTTGCAGCGCCGCGCCAGGGACGAGCCGGTGTTGCCCAGGCCGATGATGCCCATCGTCTTGCCGGCCAGCTCGAAGGTCGTCTTCATCAGCAGGCGCGAGTCGCCCCACTTGCCGTCGCGCACCATCTTGTCGGCGTCGAGCAGGTGCCGGTCCAGGGCGAGGATCAGCGTCATGCCGTGCTCGGCGACGGCCTCCTTGTTGACCCCCTCGACGTTGCAGCAGGGGATGCCCCGCTTCGCCGCGGCCTTCAGGTCCAGCGTCTCGTAGCCCACGCCGAGGCGCTGCACGATCTTGAGCTGCTTCGCCGCCGCGAGCAGCTGCTCGTTGACCGGCTCCATGCTGACGACGAAGGCGTCCGCGTCCGCGACCTGGGCCAGCGCGTCCTTGGAATAGACCCCGCCCGGTCCCGCTTCCAGCACCACGCCTTCCACGTCCTTGGGGATGCGCGCTTTCAGGTCGGGGCGGGCCTTCACCAGGTACGCGATCTTCATGAGCATCCTTCTGTAAGTGGGGGGATCCAACCGTTCCAAGGGCGCAGCCCAAAGCGAAGGCGGCCGCGCGGGGCGCGGGGTACCGGCCGGCGCGCTCCTCCGCTGCGGGCCATCGGCGCCCGAAGCTCTGGCGGGCGGCGCCGGCGATCTTTCGGCGCCCCGCACTTCCTAGTCCTTGCTCCGGGCCGCGGTCAAGTGGCCAAGTGCGGACTCCCGCCGCCTTGCCCCGGCGCTGCGAGGCGCGACAGTCCGCCCAGGCAAGCTTCAGCGCCGACGATCCAGTGCGATCGCCGCTCTCGCACGGCGTCTTTCGACGGACGGTGCCATTGCTGGACCGCGCCATTGACTGACGGCGCTATTGACGGACCGTGCGGGCCTGCGGATAGTACGGCGTCGTCTTTCGTCAGCGGCGATTCCGCCCGCGGAGCGCAGTCATGGATCCGGTCTGTTTGTTTCCCGCGCAGGCCCTGCGCGACGCCGCGCGCGAGGTGCTGCGGGCGGCGGGTTCGCCCCCGGAGGAAGCGGAGCTGGTCTCCGCGCGCCTGGTGCAGGCGAACCTGACCGGGCACGACTCCCACGGCGTCATCCGTCTGCACCAGTACATGGACATGCAGCGCGCCGGCGGCATCCTGCCGGGCCGCAAGGTCGAGTTCGTCAAGGACAACGGATCCACCGCCGTGCTCAGCGGCCAGCGGGGCTTCGGACAGACGATCGCGACCGAGGCGATGAAGATCGCCATCCAGCGGGCGCGCGAGTACAACCTCGCCGCGATCGGCGTGACGGACCTGAACCATGTCGGGCGGCTGGCCGACTACGTGGTGCTCGCCGCGCAGCAGAACCTGATCGGAATGATGTGGACGTCCACCGGCGGCTTCTCGCACCTGGTCGCCCCCTACGGCGCGTTCGAGCGCCGCATGTCCACCAATCCCTTCGCCGCGGCGTTTCCGTCGGACCGGGCGGACCCGGTCGTGTTCGACTTCGCCACCAGCGCCTACGCCGAAGGCAAGTTCAAGGTGATGCGGGACGCCGGGGCCCGCATGCCGCCGAACGTCCTGCTCGACAAGGAGGGGACGCCCTCGACCGATCCCCTCGACCTCTACGCGGGCGGGGCGATCCGCCCGCTGGGGGGCGACCAGGGCTACAAAGGCTACTTGCTCAACTTCCTCGTGGAGGTGCTGGGCGGGATTCTCACGGGCGGCGGGCACCTGGGCAAGTCCGAGAAGCCGCCGTTCAACAACAGCTCGCTGATGATCCTGCTCAACGTGGCGGCCTACCGCGCGCTGCCCGACTTCAAGCGGGAGCTGGAAGGCCTGATCGCGTACCTGAAAGGCGCGAGATCCGCGCCGGGAGAGCGCGTGCTCGCCCCGGGCGAGAAGGAGGCCCGCATCGAGCGGGAGCGCGCGGCGCAGGGCATTGCCCTGCCGGCGGCCACTGTCGCGGGCATCCAGGCGGAGCTGGATCATTTCAAGATCGCGCGCAAGCTGCTGGCCCTGGGCACGGAAAGCCGCGCGCCGACCGCCGGTTTCGCGCCGCATGCCTGAATGGGAAGGCGGGAGCGCCGGCGGGCGCGGGAACGGAGCACCATGAACCGGTTCGAAGGAAAGTCCGTGCTGATCACCGGGGCGAGCCGCGGCATCGGCCGCGCGATCGCGCTGCGGCTTGCCGAAGAGGGCGCCAACATCGCCATCAACTACCGGCGCGAGCGCCGGCGGGCCGAGCAGGTCGCGCTGGAGATCGAGGCGAAGGGCTGCCGCGCGGCCATCTTTCCCGCGGACGTGCGCGACGATGCGGCGGTGCGGGCGATGGCCGGACACGCCGTGCAGGCCTTCGGCGCGATCGACGTCTGGGTCAATAACGCGGGCGTGGAATACGAGGAGCCGCTCGAGGCGATTGGCGACGCCCACTGGGACGAGACGTTCGCCATCAACGTGAAGGGGCTGTTCTACTGCTGCCGCGCGATCGCGCCGCACATGCTGGCGCGCGAGCAGGGCGCCATCGTCAACATCGCCTCCCGCTTCGGGTTCCTCGGCGACCCGAACTCGCTGCCCTACGGCGCCTCGAAAGCCGCCGTCATCAACATCACCAAGGCGCTCGCCAAGGCCTACGCGCCCCACATCCGCGTCAACTGCGTCGCGCCCGCCTACACCGAGACGGACCTGATGGCCCACGTCACGCCCGAGTATGTCGCCCGCTTCCACACGAACACGCCGCTGCAGCGCGTGGCGCGGCCGGAGGATACGGCCGCCGCGGTGGCGTTTCTCGCCTCGGACGACGCCGCCTTCACCACCGGCGCGACGCTCCAGGTGGACGGCGGCTACACGCTGAAGTGAGCAGCGCGGCGGTGAGCGACGCGGCTGTGAGCTTCCCGGCATAGAGCCCCCCCGGCAATGAGTTCCCCGGCTGCGAGCCTGCCGGCAATGAGCCCCCAGCCATGAGCCCCCCGGCGGTGACCCTTCCGGCAAAGAGCCTCCCATGACGGCCGGTCCCCGCACTGCCGGCAAGCCGATCGGCCGACGCCCCGCCCGGCGCAGGCTGCCGGCTGCCCTACTGGCGGCGCTGCTGGCCTTGCTGCCGGCGATCCTGCTTGGGGCCGTGCTGGCTGCGGCGCCCGCGCAAGCCCAGACCCAGGACGATCCGGAGGCCGGCGCCGGCCCGCTGCGCGAAGTGGCGGAGTTGGTCACGGACCGGGCGATGGTCGTCACGGCGAACCCCCTCGCCGCCGAGGCGGGCCTGGAGCTGCTCCGCGCGGGCGGAAACGCCGTGGACGCCGCCGCGGCCGCCGCGCTGGCGCTGAACGTGGTCGAGCCCCAGTCGTCGGGCATTGGCGGAGGGGCGTTCCTGCTCCTGGCGCTGGGGGGCGAGGAGCGCGTTTTGGCCTTTGATGGGCGCGCGGAGGCGCCGGCCGGCGCCACGCCGGGGCAGTTCCTGCGCGCCGACGGATCGCCGCAACCCTTTTATCCGGACCGCATCACCGGCGGCCGGCCCGTCGGCGTGCCCGGCTTGGTGAAGCTGCTGGACAAGGTGCTCGCCCGCCACGGCAGGCTGGGCCTGGCGCGGGCCGTGCTGCCGGCCATCCGCTTGGCCGAGGAGGGCTTCAGCGTCTCCCCGCGCCTGGCGCGGCTGCTCGCGCTGCAGCGGGAGCGGCTGGCGCGCTTTCCCGCGACGCGGGCCGTGCTGCTGCGGCCGGACGGAAGCGCATGGCAGGCCGGCGATCGGCTGCGCCAGCCGGACCTGGCGAAGGCGCTCCGGCTGATCGGGCAGCGCGGCGCGGAGGCGTTCTACGCGGGGCCGCTGGCTGAGGCGATCGTGCGCGCCGTAAACGAGGCGCCGGTCAATCCGGGCCGCATGAGCCTGGCGGATCTGGCGGGTTACGAGGCGCCGGAGCGCCGCCCCGTGACGATCGCCTATCGGGGCTTCACCCTGTACGGGATGGGGCCGCCCGGCTCGGGGGGCGTGGCGATATTCCAGCTGCTGGGACTGCTCGAGGCGCGGCGCCCGTCCGCGGCCGGGCAGTTGCTGGCCGAGACCCCGTCCCCGGCAGCGCAACCGCCCAAGGTCGGCCATCCGCCCGCGGAGCCGGAAACCAGCCGCGCGCAATCCCTGCCGGAAACCCCGCCGCAATCCCTGCTGGCATCCGAGTCGGCGTGGGTGCACCCCTTCGTGCAGGCGTCCCGGCTCGCCTTTGCCGATCGGGAGCGCTACGTGGCGGACCCGGATTTCGTGCCGGTGCCGCTGCCGGGACTGCTGGATCCGGGCTACCTTCACGCGCGGGCGCGTGCGCTGGACTGGGATGCGCCGCTCGGCCCGGCCGCGGCCGGCACGCCGCCGGGAGCCCCGCCGCCTGCGGGCGCGGGAAGCGGTGCCGAGGAGCATGTCTCCACGACCCACCTTGTCGTCGTGGACGGCGAGCGCAACGTCGTATCGCTGACCGCGTCCATCGAGCAGGCCTTCGGCTCGGGCATGATCGTGCCGGGCTGGGGCTTCCTGCTCAACAATGAGTTGACCGACTTCAACGCGAAGCCGCGCGACGAGGCCGGGCGGCCCGTCGCCAATCGCGTGGATGGCGAGCGCCGCGCCCGGGCGAGCGCGCTCGACGACCCGCAGTCCCGCGGCGGCAAGCGTCCACGCAGCTCGATGGCCCCGACGATCGTGTTCCAACAGGGCCGCCCGGTGCTGGCGCTCGGCTCGCCGGGCGGACCGCGCATCATCCCCTACGTGGCGCTCACCCTGCTGCGGGCGCTGGACGGCAGGCGCAGCCTCCAGTCGGCGATTGCCGCCCCGCTCGTCGTCCACGGCGGAGGCACGACCGTGCTGGAGCCGGAGTGGGGCCCGGCCCTGAAGCCCGCGCTCGAGAAGCTGGGCCACCGGGTGGAAATGGGCCGGCTCGGGAGCGGGCTGCACGGCATCTGGATCGCCCCGGACGGGCGGCTGCACAGCGGCGTGGATCCCCGGCGCGAGGGCAGCGCGGCGGGATACTGAGCGCGCCTGGCCCTGGTCCGCGCCGGCCGCGGCGCCGCTCAGCCCTCCGCGGGCTCGGGCACCTTCACGCGATTGATGATGACCTGCTGGGTTATGGACAGGACGTTGCTGGTGGACCAGTAGACCATCAGCCCGGAGGGAAACGTCAGCATGAACACGGAGAAAACGACCGGCATCCACATCATGATCTTCGCCTGCATCGGGTCCAGGGACGTGGGGGTGAACCGCTGCTGCATGAACATCGTGCCCCCCATGATGACGGGTAGGATGTACAGCCCGTCGTGGGCCGACAGGTCCGTGATCCACAGCATGAAGGGCGCGTGGCGGAGCTCGATCGCGCTGATGAGCGCGCTGTAGAGCGCGAAGAAGATCGGGATCTGGACGACGATGGGCAGGCAGCCGCCGAGCGGGTTGATCTTGTGCTTGCGGTACAGCTCCATCATCTCCTTGTTCATCCGCTCGCGGTCGCCCTTGAACTTCTCGCGGATGGTGGCCATGCGCGGCTGCAGCTTCTGCATGCGCTTCATGGACACCATGCCCCGGTACGTCAAGGGGAACAGCACGACGCGCACCAGGATCGTGAGCATCATGATGGCGATGCCGAAGTTCCCCGTGAAGCTCTCGAACCAGCGCAGCATGGCCAGCATCGGCGCGGCAAGGAAGTCGAGCGTCAGGTCGAGCGAATCCTCCAGGCGCTGGCCGAACTTCAGCATGTCGTCCGTGGCCTTCGGCCCCAGATACAGCGCGAACGCGCTGGAGACCATCTTCTGCGGGCCCAGATCGGTCTGCGGCAACTCGATGCCGTAGGCGGGAATGCGGTGCTTCTTCTCCACCGTCGCGCCGGGCGGATTAAGCGCGACATAGACTCCCGCGGCGACCGGGGTGAGGGGCCGGGCCGCCGAGATGAAGTACGCGTCGGCGATCCCCAGCCACTGCGGCTCCTTGATCGTCATTTGGCCCTCGATGTCGCCGACGTCCGGCTTGCGGGTCTTGCCGCCGTCCCGCTCGATCGGACCCACCTGCGCCCCGCGCTGGGTGGAAGTGTCATTGGTGGCGGGACCCTCCCCGAACTCGTTCAGCACGCGCAGGGGTCTCGCCGCCGGGCCGTAGTTGATCAGGTTGACCGTGTAGCCCAGCACGTAGGTGTCGGGCCGGAAGACGATCCGTTTCTCCACGGTCAGCCCGCCCGGGCCGGAGGCGCGCAGCGTGAGCGTCTTGCCCTCGCGGTCGGAGTCCGCCACGGCCAGGCTGTCGGTCGAGACCGTGTAGGCCGTGTCGTCGAAGGTCCGCGTGAGCGCGTCGTCGCCGAGGAACCGCAGCCCCAGCAGGTCCTGGCCCGGGACCTCCCGCTTGATCATCTCCACTTCCGCCCTGTTGTCCGCCTTCCCCGCGGGAATCCAGACGCGCAAGGGGGGAATCAGGTCGCCCCAGTCCAAGCTGCGCTTGGATTGCCGATAGTGCTTGAGCGTGAAGTGCGTGATCCGTCCGCCGCGCGTGTCCACCTGTGCGACGTAGAGCGGGGTCTCGACCGTGACGATCTTGCTCGCCGCCCGCGGGATCGCCGGCGCGGGCACCGCCGGGGCGGGCGTGGCGAGCGGAGCGGCCGGCGCGCCGGGAAGGGGAGCGCCGGATTCCTGCGCGGCGGAACTGGGGGCGGCCTTGCCCGGGGCGGCCGGCGGAGGCACGGGCCGCGGGGTCGGGACGATCAGGTAGAATCCCACGATGATCAGCAGGGACAACGCGAAAAAGATGTAGAGCCGGGCATTTTCCATGAGTCGTCCTGGGCGTGCTACGCGGGGTAGAAACGATCAATGGCTCTGCAGGGCCGCGCCGTCCGGATGCGGAGGGCGCGGGCAGGCGGATGAAGGGTAAGACCCGGCTTGCGGCACCGGATCGAAGCCGCCGGGATGCCACGGGTGGCACTTGAGCAGGCGCCGCAGGCCCAGCCATGCGCCGCGCAACGGGCCCTGGGCGGCGATGGCGCGGGCCGCGTACTCGGAGCAGCTCGGATAGAAGCGGCACGCCGGGGGCAGGAACGGCGAGACGGCAAGCTGATAACCCCGGATCAGTCCGATGAGGACAAGGCGGATCATGGCTGAACTCTAGCGGCCGGAGAGCCGGCGGGCGAGCAGGCGCAGGTCGCGCTGCACGTCGGCCAGACCCACGGGGTGCTTCGGCCTGGCAGGCACAAACAGGCACACGTCGTGTGGAACGGGCAGGTGCAGCGGATGCAGGCGCGCGCCCTCGCGCACGAGCCGCTTGATGCGGTTCCGTTCCGGGGCGCTGCCGACGGCTTTCTTCACGGAAATGAGGATGCGGGTTTCGCTCAGGCCGGAAGCGAGGGTCTTCGCATGCAGCACGCCCAGGCGATGGTAGCGCCCCTTTTCCAGCACGGCGCGGATCGCGGGCCGCTCGGTCAGCCGCCGGCTGCGCGAAAACCCCTGGGGCTTCATGGCCGCATGCCTCAAGGGGCTCAGACCGCCAGGCGCTTGCGGCCCTTGGCGCGGCGGCGGTTCAGCGTGAGGCGGCCGCCTCGCGTCTTCATGCGGCGGCGGAAGCCGTGCACCTTCTTGCGGCGCCGCGCGTGGGGCTGAAAAGTCCGTTTCATCGTGCGTCTCCCGGCGGTGCTCGGCACGAGGCAAGCGCGTGTCCGAGATTTCCAGCAAGCCCAATTGAATACCCCGGAAGACGCGCGCTGTCAATGAATCCGCGTCGGCGGTTGCGGGTCCATTTGATGAAGGTGCCGTGCGCAGCAACAACGGGCTCCTCGCATTCGCTAGGAGTGACAACGATTGTCATTTCGAGCGCAGCGAGAAATCTGCTTGTGTCTGCTGACTGGCGCACAATCGCGTCGCCGGGATTCGGTCCGTTTGGCACGCGGGCCGTTGGCGTCGCGTCACGCGCTCCAGCGCCCACGGATCCCGCCTGTTCTCGGTCCGGGCGCTCAAACCGGCCCACTTCCCCGCCGCTTGCCTGGGCGACAAGGGCGGGCCAATATGTCAACATGCACGATGGTGCCGGCGCGTCAGCGTCCGCCTTTCCTGCGCTCTGCGACCAGACCTCCCCTGCGGCCGGAAGCCCTCCGCGGCCCGCAGCCCCCCAAGCGGCAGTCATGAACCCCTACATTGCGGTGCTGCTGCTGCTGGGGCTGATGGCAGTCGGCTGGCGCTTCGCCAGGCGCAGGCCCCCCAGTGAGAGCAAAGAGCGGGTGCGGAGACCGGAGCGCAAGGTGGAAGGATTCCTGGTATGGTCGCCCCTGCACGTGCGGATGGGGCGCGGCTGCATCGCGGATCACGGCATGCAGTTCGGCGTCGGGTTCCGCCGCAAGGAAGGTCCGCTCCTGCCGCATGATCCCAACTGCCGCTGCGAGACGGTGGCCTTCACGTTCACCGGCAGCGAGGTGTTCGGCGGGGCGCTGCGGCGGCTCGGGGTGCCGAAAAGCCTGGAGCCCGGCTTCCCCGTCGCGGCCATCGCCCCGGCGCTCGCTGCGCTGAAGCGCATCAACGCGGAGCCCCTGCCGTCCGACGCGGATGCCTACCTCGCCCTGGCAGGCGTGGATGCCTTCGACGAGGGGACGCGCGGGGCCGTCGCGGCCTTCCTGCGCGAACGCTACGCGTTTCTCGCGGCCCAGCCACGCGCTTCCACGGCGCCGGACCCCAGTCCGGGCGGGCCGGAAGGATCGGAATTCGACTCAGCGGCAGCCAAGACCCCATGATACCTCAACGTGTGCAGTGGATCGGCAAGGGCGCTTTCATCGCCGGCGCGGTGCTGTTCGTCGCGCTGGTCGGGTTCCTGATCTACCTGGACGCCACGCTTCCTCCCGTGGCGCGCCTGGAGAATCCGGAATTCAGCCTGCCGACGAATATCTTCGACCGCAACGGCGTGAAGGTGGACGAGGTGTTCATCTACCGCCGCAAGCTCGTCACCTACGACCAGCTGCCCAAGCAGCTCATCAACGGCCTGCTGGCGAAGGAGGATACGCGCTTCTTCGAGCACCACGGCATCGACCCGGTGCGCATGCTGAAGGCCGCCTGGGTCAACCTGATCACCTTTTCCACCGCCCAGGGCGCCAGCACGCTGACGCAGCAGACCGCGCGCCAGTTCTTCCTCACGCTGGACAAGACCTGGATCCGCAAGATCAGCGAGATCCTGCTGGCCCTGAAGATGGAGCGCGAATTCTCCAAGGAGGAGATCCTCACGCTGTACCTGAACAAGGTGAACTTCGGGGACGCGTGGGGCATCTCCGCCGCGTCGGAATACTACTTCGACAAGCGGGTCGAGGATCTCTCCCTGGCCGAGGGCGCCACGCTGATCGGCCTGCTGCCCGCGCCCAACCGCTACAAGCCGACGCGCAATCCCATCCTGGCCCGGCGCCAGCGCAACATCGTCCTGCAGCGGATGTTCGAGGAAGGCTACATCTCCCAGGCCGAGTCCCTCGCCGCCAGTTCCGAGCCGATCGTGCTCGCGGAGACGAGCAACACCAACAGCGAGGCGGCCGCCTACTACGTCGAGTACGTGCGGCGCACGCTGCTGCAGCAGCTCGGCGGCCGGCAACTCTACGAGGGCGGCCTGAACGTGGTCACGGCGATGGACTTCACCATGCAGAAGGCCGCGCACCAGGCGCTCCTGCGCGGCGTGGCCGCCGTGGACAAGCGGCGCGGCTACCGCGGCTCGGAGGACAAGGTCGAGCTGGACGCGAAAGGCCAGCCCCCGCAGGAGGCGCTGGACGCGCTCAATCCGAACCTGGCCGTGGACGCGGGCCGGGTCGCGCGCGGCATCGTGCTTGAGGTGACCGCGGCCCGGGCGCGCGTGGCGCTCGCGCCCAAGGTGGAAGGCGTCATCTCCTGGGATGCGATCCGCACGCGCTGGCCCGTGCGGTTCAACCCGCAGAACGAGAACGAGCCGCTCTACAACCGCAACCTGACCGAGCTGCTGAAACCGGGCGAGCTGATCCAGGTCAAGGGCATCGGCCGCGATCCCGCCAGCGGAAAGCTCCTGCTCGACCTGTACCAGGAACCCATCGTCAACGGGGCCGTGTATGCCATGGACCCGCGCACCGGCGAGGTGCTGGCCATGGTGGGGGGCACCCGCTTCGGCCGGGGCAACGGCGCCAGCGAGTTCATCCGCGCCACCCAGGCGGAGCGGCAGCCCGGCTCGGCGTTCAAGCCCATCATCTACGCCGCCGCGATTGACGAAGGCTACACGCCCGCCACCGTCCTCGACGACAGCCCGCGCGTGTTCACCCTGGCCAACGGCAAGAAGCACATCCCCCAGAACTACGACAACACGTTCCTCGGCCACCTGACGCTGCGGGAATCGCTCGTGCGCAGCCGCAACGTCCCGACCGTGCAGCTCGTGGACGAGATGGGGCCGCGCAAGGTGGTGCAGTACGCCCGCAAGCTCGGCATCACGACGCGCATTCCCGAGGAAAGCCTGATCGCGCTGGGCACCCACTCGGTGCGGCTGTCCGAGCTGACCCGCGCCTACGCGGTGTTCGCGTCCGGCGGCATGCTCAGCACGCCCGTGTACGTGCTGAAAGTGACGGACCAGAAGGGCAACGTGGTGATCGAGAACAAGCCCAGCGCGCAGCAGGTGATCGCCCCCGAGACTGCCTACCTCGTCTCGGACATGCTGCTCGACGTGGTGCGGAGTCAGTACGGAACGGGCCACCGCGTCGCCGAAGTCATCCACCGTCCCGCGGCGGGCAAGACCGGCACGACGCAGAACTACTCCGATGCGTGGTTCATGGGCTTCATCCCGCAGCTCGTGGCGGGGGTGTACGTGGGTTTCGACGACGTCAGCCACACGCTGGGACCCTCCGAGACGGGTTCCCGGGCGGCCCTGCCGATCTGGCTGGATTTCATGACCCGCGCGGATGCGGGTATGCCCATCGAGACCTTCGCCGCGCCGCCGACGGTGGTCATGCACCGGGTGAATTCCAACGGCCAGCTGCTCGGCCCCTGCGACGATTCGGCCGGCTCGCGGCTGGAGATGTTCAAGGCCAGCTCGATCCCGCCGCGCCTGCAAGGCAGCGCGTCCTGCGGCCAGCCGGGCATCCGCGAGCAACCGGCCCAGGCCTCGCCCGGCCGCAAGGAGGACGTCAACCTGTAGCTCGCTCCGCCCAAGCCGCGTGTTGCCCGGACTACCACGTGCGCCAGGAGTCGTCGTAGGGCAGGCCGGGCTGCCAGAGCAGCTCCTGCTCGCCCAGGTTCGCCGTGACCCAGCGGCTGAACACGAACAGGGCGTCGGAGAGCCGGTTCAGGTACGGCAGCACCTGCGCCCCGACGGTCTCCTCCCGCGCCAGGGTCACCACCAGCCGCTCGCAGCGGCGGCAGACGGCGCGCGCCTGATGCAGGAAGGCGGTGACCGGCCCGCCGCCGGGCAGGACAAAGCTGTCCAGGGGCATCAGCTCGGCATTGAGCGCGTCGATCACCCGCTCCAGCCAGGCCACGTCCTCCGCCTTGACCAGTACCTGGCCCGTGTACTCGTCGCCGGGCCGGGTCGCGAGCTGGGCGCCCAGGTCGAAGAGCCGCTGCTGGATCGCCTGCAGCAGCCGGTCCAGCCCGGTGCGGCGCGGCGAAGGCGGCTTCAGGTCGTTGAAGCTGCGCGCCAGGCCCAGCAGCGTGTTCAACTCGTCCACCGTCCCGTAGGCTTCCACGCGCGGATCGTCCTTGGCGATGGAGCGGCCCCCGACCAGGGATGTGTTGCCGGCGTCTCCCTTGCGCGTATAGACTCGATTGATCTTGACCATCGTGCCTGCTCCTGGCTGGCGCTGCGCGGGCGGCCGCGTTCCGGCGGATTGCCCCGGGCGCGCGCGACGGCTTGCAATGCCGCTCGCGTCCAGTGTAGGGGCCCCTCCTGGCGTCCGCAACGGATATGCCGCTACCCGCCGCCGGTCTCCGCCGCCTGCAGCACGCCGCGGAGCCCCGCGCCATTCTCGTGCGCACCCCGAACTGGCTGGGGGACCTGATCGTCGCCACGGGCTTCCTGGCCGCGCTGCGCGAGCGGTTTCCGCGGGCAAGGCTGGACCTGATCGTGCGGGCGGGGTTCGAGCGGCTGCCCCTGCCGCGCTACGGGGCGGTGCTGCCCTTCGATCGCGGCGCCACTTCCGCGGGCGCGTTCGGCCGGGCGCTGCGCGGGGCGGATTACTCGCACCTGTTCGTCCTGCCGCCCAGCTTCTCCTCGGCCTGGATGGGGTGGCGCTCCCGTATCCCGTGGCGCGTCGGATACGGGGGGGAAGGCCGCTCCCTGCTGCTGAAGCCGGCCCTGCGGCCGCGCCATGCGCCGCGCTCGGTGCACCTGCTCCAGGAGTACCTGGACCTGCTCGCCCCGTGGGGCGATTTTCGCGCCGACCGGTATCCCCCGCGCCTGGACGCGACGCCCGCGTGGCTTGCGGAGCATGCCCCCTCCGCCATGACTTGGCGCGGCCATCCGGTCGTGCTCGCGCCCGGGGCGGAATACGGCCCGGCCAAGCAGTGGCCCGCCGCGCATTTCGGAGCGGTGGCGCGCGCCCTGTCCGGGCAGGGCTGGGACGTGGTCATCGTGGGCCTGCCCAAGGATCGGGAACTGGGCGAGGAGATCCTGGGGGGCGTGCGCTCCGGCTTCAATCTCTGCGGCGCGACGACGCTGTCCCAGCTTGCCGCGCTGCTCGGCACGGCCGCGCTGCTCGTCAGCAACGATTCGGGCGCCATGCACCTGGCGGCGGCCCTGGGCGTCCAACAGGTCGCGATCTTCGGATCGACCAATCCCGCCTGGACCGGACCGCTCAATCCGCGGGGACGGGTCGCGTACCGGCAGGAGCCGTGCTCCCCCTGCTACGCCCGCACCTGCCGGTTCGGGCACACCCGCTGCCTGACCGAACTGGCGCCGGAGGGGGTGATCGAGGAAGCCGAGCGCCTGCTGCTGTCCGCGCCGAAGGGGGACCGGCCCGCCGGGCAAGCGGTCGGGCCGGGCGGGCATGGGCTCCCTTCGGGCGGCGGCAAGCTCACCGCTTTGAAGGGCGATTCGCCGGCGGAGGAGTGACCAGCAGGAACAGTACCCAGATCGAACCCACGAGGATCAACGGCAGGCTGAGCACCTGGCCCATGGTGATCGGACCCCACAGGTAGCCGATGTCCGCATCGGGGAGCCGGATGAACTCGACCGCCGTCCGGGCCAAGCCGTAAAGCAGCGTGAACACCGCCGGCAGCGTGCCGGGCCGGTGCCCATGGCGGCGGATCAGCCACAGCACGACAAAGATCACGACGCCCTCCAGCAGCGCCTCGTAGAGCTGGCTCGGATGGCGCGGGGCGCGCGCCCGGTCGCCGGGAAAGATCACCCCCCAGCTGCCGTCGGTGGGCTTCCCGTACAGCTCGCCGTTGATGAAGTTGCCGATCCGGCCGAAGAACAGCCCGATGGGCACGTAGAGCGTCACCGCGTCGGCGACGGAGAGAATCGACACGCGCCGGCTCCGGGCGAAGATCCAGAACGCCAGCAACACGCCGATCAGTCCGCCATGGAACGACATGCCCCCGTGCCAGGTCTGCAGGATGCGGATCGGCTCCAGCAGGTACGGCATCCCCCCGTAGAAGATGACCCACCCGAGCCGCCCGCCGACGACCACCCCCACGATCAGGTAGGTCGTCAGGTTCGGCACGTCCTTCTCCTCGACGACGATCCTGCCGAGCCGGGCGTCGCGCTGCAGCAAGAAGTAACCGATCAGGAAGCTGATGGCGTACATCAGGCCGTACCAGCCGACGCGGATGGGGCCGAGCTCGAACAGGATCGGATTGAGATTGTGGGTGTAGATCCAGCCGTTCATGTCATCCTCCTGGGGGCTCCTCCGGATCATTCCGGAGGCCGAGCTCACGCGGCCGGGCGCACCGTGAAGATGGCGGTATGCCAGATCTCGACGACGGGATGATCGTCCGCCATCAGGGCCACGTAGACCCTGAAGTATTGGTGCCCTTTCTTCTCCCAGCGCTCCTCCGGGACGGCCCGCACCTCGACCCTCTGTCCGATGCGCAGCAGGCCGCGGGTGAGGATGCGGCTGCCGACGTGGATCCAGGGCTTGAGCACGTAGTGGTTGCCGAGCACCCGGTTGGCCGCCTGGACGATGAGTCCGGGATGCACGGGAGCGCGGGGTCCCCGGTAGAGCGGCAGGTCGTCCGACACCCCGCCGCACCATTCCTCCTGCTGGGCCGGGGTGGGCTCCCAGGCCAGCGCCCGCAGGGGCTTGCCGACCGTCACCGCGTCCCAGGCGATCGGGACGCGCGGCCCGTCCGTGCGCTCCGGGGTCATCCGGCACTGCGGGTCGGGCGGGGGCAGCGGTTCCGGCATTGCAGTATCCAGCGTCGCCACCACTTCGCGTCCGGCATTGGCGATGCTCACCTTGAGCGCGGCGGCACCCGGCGCGGGCTGCACGGTGACCTCGAGCCGCTCGCCCTCGTAAGCCGGCTTGAGCAGCGCCAGCGTCCCGGCATTGCGTGCCAGCCACGCCTCCCCGTAACGGGCCGCCACGGGTCGCGTCATGTGCGCGTAGACCGCCGTCCCGGGCACGAGGCCGCCCTTGAATCCGTAGCGCCGCGCCTCCCGGTCGTCGTGGATCTTGTTCTCGGAGTGGACGGAGACGTTGCGCGTAGTCAGGACGTAGGGCTGCCAGGACTCCATGCGTTCGGCTCCGGCTGACGGCGCACAGGCTGCGGGTAGCGGGCGCCGGGCGTCCCCCCTGCTCTAGCCCGGCGGAGGCGGCTCAATGTAGCAGCGTCTGTCCACCGTCCACAACCAGGAGCTGGCCCGTCAGGAAGCTCGACTCGGGGGACGCCAGGAACAGGTAGACCCGCGCGATGTCGATCGGTTCACCGAGCCGGCCCGCCGGAATCTTCTTCACGGCATCCTTCTTGATCTCGTCCGGGATGGCGGCCGTCATGGACGTCTGGATGAAGCCCGGGGCGATGGCGTTGACGGTCACGCCGTACTTCGCCCACTCGATCGCCAGGGTGCGGGTCAGGCCGACGAGTCCGGCCTTCGTGGCCGAGTAGTTGGCCTGCCCGAAATTGCCGAAGGCGGAGACGGACGAGGCGTTGACGATGCGGCCGTAGTTCTGGTCGCGCATGCGCTTCGCCGCGGCCTGGGAGCAGTAGAAGACCCCGCTCAGGTTCACCGCGAGCACCTGATCCCACTGGTGGGGCTCCATCTTCAGCGCCGAAGCGTCGCGCGTGATGCCGGCGTTGTTGATGAGAATGTCGATCCGGCCGAATTTCGCTACCGTTTCCGCCACGCCGCGTTCGGCGTCCTCGCGCTTGGACGTATCCATCTTGAGGGCGGCGGCGGTGCCTCCGGCGGCGTTGATCCGGGCGGCGGTGGCCTGCGCCGTCTGCTCGTTCCAGTCGCCCACCATCACCTTGGCGCCGTTCTCCGCGAGGAGCCGGGCCGTCGCCTCTCCGATGCCTGCGCCACCGCCGGTGACCAGGGCCGCCTGACCTTTCAGTTTCATGTCTCACTCGCTTGATCGGTACGGCATGGATGGAGCGCCGCTCGCGCGCGCCGGGCGGCAAGCCGCCGCGGACGCGGCCTGACGCTTGCGGACAGCCGCGCAGGCGGGTCTCCCCCCGTCTCCGCCCTCCCGCTGCCGCTCACCCCTAACAGAATCGTCCGTGCCTGAAAAGGCGAAGCCGCCAGAGAGCCGCGTTGCGAGAGAGCACGGCAGCGAGAAGGCGCAAAAGTAAGAATGGCGCGGCAGTAAGAATGGCGCCGCAGCAGCATGGCGCCGCATTAGGCCACGCGGGGCCCGCGTCCCCCCGGCGCTTCCCGCGGATCCTCAGACCCTTGCGAGGCGCTCCATGGCGGCGCGGAACCGTTGCAGCACGCCGGGCTGTCCCGCAAGCGTATTGTGCCAGGAGAACGACAGGCGGATCGAGGACAGGGCGTCCTGCTCGGAAAGACCCGCGGCCAGCAGCACGTGCGACGGCTCGGGGCTGCGGGTCGAGCAGGCCGAGCCGGAGGAGGCCAGCAGCCCCTCCTGCTCCAGGTGCGTGAGGATCACCTCGCCCGGCAGCGGCGCGAGGCTGAACTGGACGATGAAGGGACTGGCCCGCTCGCTGCGGAAGACCCGCACGCGTGGATGGCGCTCCAGCTCGGCGACCCACTGTTCCGCGTAGCGCACCCGCTCGGCTGCCTGCGCCTTGGCCAGAGCGAGCGAGCGCTCCGCGGCGAGGGAGAAGGCCACCGCGCCGAAGACGTTCTCCGTTCCGCTGCGCAGCCCGTCCTCCTGGCCGCCGCCGTCGAGCCAGGGCTCCAGCGGCACGGGCCGGCAGCGCACGAGCGCCCCCACCCCCTTCGGGCCGTGCACCTTGTGGGCGCTGAGCGAAAGCAGGTCAATGTGGGCGCTGCGCCAGGGAAGGGGCATCTTCGCCAAGCCTTGCACCGCGTCCACGTGGAAGACGGCATGGGGCGCCACGCGCTTGAGCGTGCGGCCGATCTCCTCCAGCGGCTGGATCGTGCCCAGCTCGTTGTTGAGCGCCATGCAGGAGACGACGCGCACGTCCTGGCCCAGGCGCGCCTCGAAGGCCGGCAGGTCCACGATGCCCTGGCGCGTGACGGGAATCCGCTCGACCTTGATCCCGGCGTGCGCCAGCGCCGCTGCGGTGCGCAGCACGGCGGGATGCTCGATCGCGCTGACCAGCAGGCGGTCGCCCTTCAGGCGCGCGGAGGCGAAGCTGCCGCGCAGGGCCAGGTTGTCGCTCTCCGTCCCGCCGCTGGTGAAGGTCACCGCCTGCGGCGGCAGGCCCAGCAGCATGCCGAGCCGCTCGCGCGCCTGGTTCAGCGCGCGCCGCGCGTCCAGCCCGAGGCCGTGGGGCGAGGAGGGATTGCCGAAGCGCTCGCTCAGCAGCGGCAGGCAAGCCTCCGCCACGTCGGGAAATAGCGGCGTGGTCGCCGCATTGTCCAGGTAGCACTCCAGGTCCATGATTTCCTAGTCCGCTCCGCGCGAGACCGACTGCAAACCCTCCCTGCCGCTACGCCCGGGGGCTCACCCTGGACGCAGGGAGTGGGTCCGTTTGGAGATACAAGCAGATTTCTCGCTACGTTCGAAATGACAATTCTTGTCGCTCCGAGCGAATGCGAGGAGTCTGTTGTTGCAGTTCACGGCACCTTCATCGAACCGGCCCACACCCTGGACGCCCGCCCGTTTGACATCATCCTACATCACCTTTACCTGTAGGGGTGATCCCTCAGGTTCGCCGTGTTCCCCCCCTCATCTTCGCAGGGAGACCCATTTGGCGGAGTCCCCTCTGGCCGAGCCGCCAATGGCCGGGCCACCCTCGGCTGATTCCGCGCCGGAAACTTCCCAGCGTCCGTCGGGCTACGCGTGGCTGATGGTGGCGGTTTCCGGCCTCATCATGGGTTCCGGCTTCGGCGCGCAAGTCACCGTCTCGGTGTTCATCCAGCCGCTGAACGGCGAATTCGGCTGGGCGCGCGGCGATATCTCCTTCGCCTACACGCTCGCCGCGTTCTTCTCCGGACTGGGCTCGGTCGTGATGGGGCATCTGGCGGACCGCGTCTCGCCCCGCCTCCAGGTAATCGCGGGCACGGTGCTGATGGGCGTCTCCTACCTGCTGCTGGGCCACGCGGATCAGCTCTGGGAATTCTACGTGCTCTACGGGGTGATGCTGGGGGGGCTGTGCCAGGGCTCGTTCATGACGCCGTTGCTGACCAACGTGAGCTTCTGGTTCGAGCGGCACCGCGGCTTGGCGATGGGGGCGACGCTGGCCGGGCAGAGCGTGGGGGCGGCGATCGTGCCGCTGATCGCGCGCACCCTCATCTCCGAGCTGGGCTGGCGGCAGGCCTTCCAGGCGCTGGGCTACGGGGCCTGGGTGGTGCTGATTCCGCTCGCGCTGCTGGTGCGCCAGCCGCCCAACCTGGAGGACATCCGCCGCGCTTCCCGCGCCGCCGCGGCCGCGCTCCACGCGCATTCGCGGGGGCGCACGGCCATCGGCCTCACACCCGGCCAGCTCGCCGCGTACCTGGGCTCCGCGAGCGTCCTGTGCTGCATCACGATGTCCATTCCGGCGGTGCATCTGGTCAGCCTCGCCCTCGACGCCGGGATCGGGGCCCAGGCCGCCGCGAGCGTCCTGACCGTGCTGATGGCGGTCAGCATCTTCGGGCGGGTCGGCATCGGCTCCGTGGCTGACCGCATCGGGGGCTTGCGCGCGCTGTGGCTGGCCTCCTTCGGGCAGACCGTGATGGTCTTCTGGTTCACCCAGGCGCACACGCTGGCCGGCCTGTACCTGGTGGCGCTGCTGTTCGCGCCCGCGTACGGCGGAGTCATTCCGGCCTACGCCATCGTCGTGCGGGAGCTGGTGCCCGCGCACACCGTGGGCGGCGTGACGGGCTGGATGTTCTTCCTCAGCAACATCGGCATGGGCCTGGGAGGGTTCCTGGGCGGCGCCCTGTTCGACTGGACGGGGTCGTACACCGTGCCGTTCGCGGTGGCGGCCGTCTCGGGAACGTTCAATCTCGTGATGATCGGCTGGCTGTACCTGCGCTCGCGCCAGATGCACGCGGCCGGGGCGGCCATCGTGCCGGCCTAGCCGCGGGCGCCCAGGCGGACCCTGCGCGGCGCCGAATGCCGAGGCGGCTCAGGCGATCTGCTTGCGGCGCCGGGCGAGGTAGTCCACGAGCAGGTACTTGCCGAGGTTGTGGGGCAGGCTGTAGAAGGCCCGCCCGCGGTTGATGCGGATGATCTCCTCGACGAACTTCGTCAGCACCGGGTTGTCGTCCAACATGAAGATGTTGATGACGACCTTTTCCCGCGTGCAGTGATCCACCTCCTTCAGCGTCTCGCGGTAGATGTCCGGCGGGATGGAGCCCATGAAGCCCGGCCACTGGGCGTTGGTATAGCCGTTGATGTGGGTGGCGGTGGGCTGGCCGTCGGTGATGATGATGACCTGCCGGTTCACGGAGCGGTGCTTGCGGAAGAGCTGCCGCGCGAGCCAGAGCCCTTCCTGGATGTTGGTGAACGGGTCGCTGGGGTCCCAGGTCGCCTCGGTGAGCTGCTCGGCGCTGAGCTGGCGGGCGCGGGTGCTGAAGCCGATCGTGTAGTAGTGGTCCCGGGGATAGGTGATCCGGATCAGGTGATCCATGGCCAGC
>JBGOTW010000039.1:0-22078 GCA_041476685.1 bacterium
ATTACCGCGCGGCGCTGCTTGCTGTTCCTTTCCACCCCACAAGTCGCATCAGGCACTTGATGATAGGGTCCTGTAACGGCTCCAATATCGGCTCCGCCATTAATGTGGCGCAATGCCGGCCGCGCTGGCGCGGTCCTGCCGCGAATCCTCACCCCGCCCCGACCCTGGCCGGACTTTCCGCCTCTTGCTGGGCGATAGGGGGGTCACCGGGTTTCATGTGGCGCGCAGACCAAGCCTCCTTCGGCCGGTATGTTCATCCGCTGTGGCCCATCCGCCATCCCCGCCGGATTAGTGAGCCTCCCATGTAAGTGAAGAAGAGCGCCACGACGATCCGTAGCGCGTCCGCAGGCAAGAACAAGGCCAACACCTGGCCGATAGCCACGCCCACCAAGCCGGAGGGAACCAGTGCAATCACCTCGCGCCAGAGCACCAGCCTGGAGCGCCATTGCGCCGCGACGCCGGAGAGGGAATTGAACGTATTGACCGCCTGCGCGATGGGCAGGCCGGTCAGCACGGGCATATGGAAAATGACGGAGAAGCCGAGGATCACAAGTCCACCGCCGCCAACGCCAAGCAGCCCCGAGAAAAATCCGCCCATCAGACCCAGCGCCGCGTAGACCCAGAGCGCCGGCTCGTTCGCTTGCATCAGGGCCGCCGGCAGCAGATGCAAGCCCATCGCGAGCAGGTCCATCGCGCTGATGATCGTGATCCCCGCAAACCCGAACAGGATCCAGCGCGTGGCGATGCGGCCGAGCAGGAAGCTGCCCGCTTGGGACCCTGCCGCGCCAGCCAGCAGCAACAGCACGCCACCCCACACGCTCAACGAGAATGGAGCGCTGGCGAGGTGCACGATCAGCGCAATTGCGGACAGGATCAAGACGGACCCCAGCGACGTGGCGACGGCGACGCGCGGATTGAGCTTGCGCACGATCACCAGCCCCGGCACGATCAGGATGCCGCCCCCGATTCCCACGAGCGCGTTCAGCAGGCCGGCGCCGAAGCCGATGGCGAGCGTGGGGATCAGACGCCGGCCGGAAGGCGGCGGGGCAGGTCGGAACGAGGAGTCCGCGGAAGAATCAGGAAGCGACGCCGGCATGTAGGATCCGTGCAGGTCTCGCGGACGCGCACCGCAGGAGCGTGCGTCCGCAACAAGGCGCGCCAGTTCAACACGCGGGACGGCCGGTTGTCCACGCACATTCGGTGCCGCCTTCCGCTCGCGCACCGATCCAAGATCGGCAGGAACTTCATGGCAACCTGGTACCTGTTGTTGAAGTCGATTCACATCATCGCGGTCATTTCGTGGATGGCGGGATTGCTCTACCTGTTCCGGCTGTACGTGTACCATCGCGCGGAAAGCGAGGCTGTCGTTCACGAACGCTTCCGGGTCATGGAACGGCGGCTTTGGTATGCGATCACGGTGCCCGCCGCATGGCTGGCGGCGTTGACGGGTGTGGGCATCATGTGGATGTTAGGCTGCACCCTGCTGATCCAGGGCTGGCTCACGGCCAAATTGTTGCTCGTCGTGGCGCTGCTGGGGGTGCATTTTCTCGCCGGGAGCTACCGGCGCTCGTTCCTTGAACCTCCCTTCCCCCTGAGCGAAACGACCTTCCGGGTGCTCAATGAGGTGCCGACACTGTTGATGATTGGGATCGTGTTGTTGGTGGTGTTCCGTCCGGACTGGGGACACTGGACGTTTTGCGGCTAGGGCCGGCCGGAGACTGCGGCTGGTCTGAGCGCCCGGTTACCCCCGGCCGCTCGCTGCCCGCCATGCGCGCAGGCCGGCATTGGCAAGCAGGACGAATAGCGTGGCGGGAATGAGCGCATAAAGGTTCTCGCCGGAACGCAAGTGCGTTCCGATTGCGCCCAGCATCACGAGACCCAAGGTGGCCGCTCCTGCCGGCACGGCGCGCGGCAGGAGCAGGCAGCCTCCCGCGCAGACCTCGACGAATCCCACCAGATATCGGAATCCGCTCGGATAGCTCCAGGCGAAGAAGCTCTCGCGCCACGGGGCCAGGCCGAACAGCTTCGCCAGACCCAGCGCCACGAAGAGGACGGCCAGCGCCAGGTTGAGGGAACGGACACGGACGAATGCCATGGCAACTTTGCGTGGCGCGGGTACGGCCCGCATGAGAACTCGCGCAGGAGGCAACCCAGCGCCCGGTCCGGCGCATGAGTTTCGGCGCGCGAGAGCTGACTCCGTCGCAGCCGGACCACACCTGCAGGGCCGGTCGCGTCGCGGGGCGTCTTCAGCCGGCCGTCAGTAGGGAATCGCGGCTCGACCCGCCCGCTCGCGGGCGATGATGAGCTTCATGATCTGGGCCGTACCGTCTCCGATCTGCAGGCCCAGCACGTCGCGCAGACGCTGCTGGTGGGGCAGGTCCTTGCTGTAGCCGGCGTGCCCGTGCAGCAGCAGACACTGCTGGATCGCCTCGTAGGCGACAAGCGGCGCCCACCACTTGCACATGGCCGCCTCGGCCGTGTGGGGCACGCCCCGATCCTTCATCCACAGAGCCCGATAGCACAGTAGGCGCGCCGCCTGCACCTGAGTCTCCGCCTCCGCAAGCGGAAACGACACCCCCTCGAAACGCACGAGGGGCTGGGCGAATGCCTTCCGCTCCTGCACGTAGGCCCATGTCTCTTCCAGTGACGCCTGGGCCGGGGCGAGGCATTGTAGACCGATCAGTGCGCGGCTGAAGTCGAAACCCTGCATCACCTGGACGAAGCCTTTGCCCTCTTCCCCGAGCCGGTATTCCTCGGGGACGGCAGCACCGTCGAAGAACAGCGAGCCGCGCCCGACGACGATGCTGCCGACGTCGTTCAGGCGCGTGCGCGAGATACCCGGGAGGTCCAGGGGCACCAAGAACGCGCTCACGCCGTGCGCCCCCGGGTCCTCCGACGTGCGCGCGAACACCACCGCCACATCCGCCGCCATCGTCATCGAAATCGAGGTCTTCTCCCCAGTCAGCAGGTAGCGGTTGCCATCCCGGCGCGCCTTCAGACTGATGCGCGCCGCGTCGCTGCCTGTGTGCGGTTCGGTCAGCGCCAGCGCGCACAGCTTGTCGCCCCGGCACATTGCCGGCAGCCACTCCCGCGCCACCTCGGGGCGCGCGTAGCGCTGCAAAATCACGCCGTTGAGCGCAGTCAGCAGGGGCAGGTAGCCCAGGTTGAAGTCGCCCCAAGCCACCTGCTCGACCAGCAAGCCGACCGTGACCGCGTCGAGGCCCAGGCCTCCATAGGACTCCGGCAAGCCCGGTCCCAACAGGCCCAGCCGCCCCATCTCCCGCAGCAGATCCCGATCCAGAATGCCGGTCTGCTCGCGCTGCTGATAGCCGGGCTTGAGGCGTTCGTCCGCGAAACGGCGGGCAGCGGCCTGAAAGGCTTGTTGTTCCTGGCTGAGGGCAAAGTCCATGTTGGGCGCTCCGGCGGCGGGGCGGGGTCGGCAATCCAGCGTGTCACCATGCTTACCAGAAGTGGCGAGCCATGGGCGAGGAGAACGAACTCCGCTCCCCATGCGCCCCCGCGCAGCAAGGGGACGCCGGCCCGGTCCGCATGCGGGCGTTCAGATGAAGTAGTAGGCCTTGAGTTGCCTGAGCGTGCTGGTCACGAGCACCTTGAACACGACGATCGTGGGGATGGCGAAGAGCATCCCGGCGACCCCGAAGAGGATCTCGCCCCCAATGACCGCCGTAATGACGACAATAGGATGCAGGTGCACCGCGCGTCCCAACACGATCGGCTGGAACACGCCGTCGTCGAGACCCTTGGCCAGAGCCACGCTCACCAGCACCCAAATCCACAGGTTGCCCGCATCCACGAACGGCAGCGGTGAGTGCACCCGCTCGGCCATCAGCGCGTAAGCCATGCCCAGGCCCAGCCCGAACAGGGGGCCGATGAAGGGGATGGCGTTGGCGATTCCGGTGAAGATGCTGATCAGCAGGGCCCACTGCACATTGAACCCGAGCAGAAGCAGGCAGGCCAGGTAGGTGACCCCGACCAGCGCACACTCCAGCAGCGTGCCCCTCACATAGCCTCCGATGGCCTGGTCCAAATCGTGAACGAGGTTGAGCGTCACCTCGAAGAAGCGATTGGGCACGATGCGGATCAAGGCCCGCTTCGTCTTCCCGTTGTCCAGCAAGAGGAACAGGAACACGAAGGGCGTCACGATCCACAGCGAGGCGATCTCGCCCACCGCGTGCAGAAGCCCGGTAGGGTTGCGGGCCGACTCGTCCGCGGCCGCAGGGGCGGGAGGCGGCTGCCCGGTGTCTTCGCCTTCACCTGCGGCGCGCTCCTGCAGCTTGCGCACGGTCTGCGCGTTGGCAACGTAGTATTGGAAGACCTGGTCGCTGAACGTGGGGGGATTCAGGCTCGGGTCTCTCGACTTGGCCAGCAGCTCACGCTCCTCCTTGTCCGGAAAGAGCCAAAGGTTGAAGCGCAGTATCAGCGGGTCGAGATCTTTGCCGAGAAGCGTATAGAGGGTGTTGCCCTTGCGCAGCGCCTCATCCAAGCCCATCAAGTTCGCGTAGTTCTCGTTGGTCTTGTATTGCATGCGGATGCGCAGGGAGAGCTTTTCCTGGTCGTCGGGCAGCAGGGCTCCGACCTGCCGCACGGCGAGGAACAGGGTGGTGAACAGAACGGCGAAGAGAAGCAAGATGGCGACGTTGCGATGGAGGCCCTTGCGCTCCATCCACGTGATGATCGGGATGACGATATACGCGGCGAATGCGCCGACCAGCAGCGGCACAATGATCGCCCGCAGGGCCCACATCAGCACCACGGCTAGGGCGAGAAATAGCAGCGCGCCGGTGGCATAGATGATTGTGGCGCGAGTCTTGCGGACGGATGCGGAATCCATGGACGGCAGGGCCAATGTTGCGGGACTCGAAAATGCGGATGCACGCGGCTCGCGCGACGCTGGGCGCGCCCCGCTGACCCGGCGCCCCGCCCCCTCCGCAGGATAGGGCCTATTCGCTCTCCCGATACAGCTCCTCCATCGCGTTCTCCATCACCCGGGAGATGACCCAGGCGAGCTTGCGCAGGATCTTGGTGCCGGTAATGGGCATGCGCGCGACGATCTGGTCCAGGTCCGCGCGGAAGAAGACGAGCGCCTCGGTGGGATCGATGGTCCGGGCGGACATGAAGCGCACGCTGCCATCGAGCAGGGCGCCCTCCCCGAAGAACGTCCCTTCTCCGAGCATGCCTAGCCGCCGCACTTGCCGACCCTGTGCATCCTGGCGGAATAGCTCCACCGTGCCCTTCTTGACGATGTACATCGCCGCCCCGGGCGTTCCCTGCTCGCAGATCAGTTCGCCCGAAGTATAGGAACGCTCGTGCACCATCGCCGCCAGCAGGGTCAGCTCCTTGCTGGACAGGCTCTCGAACAGTGGAATCCCGGCCAGCACCTCGGCATTGCTACGCTCGCGCTTCTGCCGGACGAACAAATTGCGGAAGAAGGAGGAATCCGCCGCTCGCGCCGGCACGGCATCGGATTTTCCCGGCTCGGATGTCATCGGCTGGGGCGCGGTCTGCTCGGGATCGTCGGCCATGGTCGTAGGATATCTCCCGCCGGGTGCCGACGCCTCAGCAGCGGCATCGGAAGGCCGCCTGCCCGGCTTGTGGATTCGCCGGCGGACGAGGTGCGCTGGATCAGCCAAGTTTGTGCTTCGCGGGGTAGAGCACGCGCACGGCGAATTTTCGCCCTTCCTCCAACAGCAGCGCCGAGGCCGCGATGAGCGAAACGATCGCCCACTGCTCATAGGTCAGCGGCACCGTGCGGAACACTTCCGCTGCAGGCCGCCATTCCACGACGAGCACCTGCAACAACACCACCAGCCCTACCGCAATCCAAAGCGCGCGGTTGCGGAAGAACTGCGCGGAAAAAGTCGAATTGCGCTCGGAGCGGGCATTGAACACGTTGAACACCTGGTACAGGACGAATGCCGTGAACGCCATGGTCAGCGCCGTGGCGCGGCTGTATTGGCTTACAGCCCACACCAGCACGCCGAGCGTGCCGGCCACCATCACCCCGCCGAGGAAGATCACGCGCGCCAGGCGCCGCCACGTGAGGATATCCGCCCCGGGGACGCGCGGGTTCTCCAGCATGATCTCCGGACGGGCCGGCTCCAAGCCGAGGGCCATGGCAGGCGGACCGTCCATGATGATATTGACCCAGAGGATCTGAAGCGGAGTGAATGGATCGGGCAGCTCGAGCAGCGCGGCGAGAAACATGGTGATGAGGGCGCCCACGTTCGTCGAGAGCTGGAAGCGGACGAACTTGACGATATTGTCGTAGATGGTGCGTCCCTCGCGCACTGCGCCGACAATGGTCGCAAAGTTATCGTCCGTGAGCACCATGCTGGCCGCTTCCTTGGCCACTTCCGTCCCGGCAACGCCCATGGCCACGCCGATATGGGCGTTCTTCAGGGCCGGGGCATCGTTGACCCCGTCTCCGGTCATGGCCACGATCTGCCCTCGCGACTTGAGCGCCTGCACGATCTTGAGCTTGTGCTCCGGCGCGACGCGCGCGAAGACCGCGATATTCTCGATGGATGCGGCGAGCTGGTCGGGTTCGATCCGGTCGAGTTCCTGGCCGTTCATCACCCGGCCGGTCAGGCCGAGTTCGCGGGCGATGGCCGCGGCCGTACCCTGCTGATCTCCGGTGATCATCTTTACTTCGATGCCCGCTCGGCGGCACAGGCCGATGGCCTCCTTCGCTTCGGGGCGCGGCGGATCCAGCAGACCCACCAGCCCCACGAACGTCAGATCCTTCACCAGCGCGAACAGATCCTGGTTGGGGTCGAATCTTGCAGCGGGAAAGATCGCGCTCCCGACGGCCAGCACGCGCAGGCCCTGCCCGCCCATTTCCCCGTTCGCCTTCAGGATCCGCTCCCGTTCGGCGGCGCCAAGCGCCTGGGGTGCCAGCTCGGAGATGCGGCCGCCCAGCCAAGTGGAACTCCGCTCCAGCACCAGCTCCGGCGCCCCCTTGACGAATAGGAGGATGTTGTCCCGGCTGCGGTGGAAAGTGGCCATGAACTTGTGGGCCGAGTCGAAGGGAATCTCGGCCACCCGCAGCAGGCGTTGGGCCAGCGCGTCCCGGTCCAGTCCGCCCTTGGCCGCCAGCACCAGCATTGCCCCTTCCATCGGATCGCCGATCACCCGCCCGTCCGCCAAGCGGCTCTCGTTGCAGAGCGTAATCGGAACCAGCAGGGGCGATAGATCCGGGCTGGGCGGGGCCGGCGTGTCCTGCAAGATTTCGCCTTCGGTGTGGTAGCCCTCCCCCGTGACGTGAAACCGCTGGCCCCGGAACAACAGCGACCGCGCGGTCATCTGGTTGAGCGTGAGCGTGCCCGTCTTGTCCGAGCAGATGACCGTGGTGCAGCCCAATGTCTCCACGGCCGCCAGGCGCTTGACGATCGCGCGGTTGCGCGCCATGCGGTTCATGCCCAGTGCGAGCGTCACCGTGACCACGGCGGGCAAGCCCTCGGGAATCGTCGCCACGGCCAGCGCTATGGACTTCAGCGCGACCCGTCCCAGTTCCTCTTTCCAGGGCAGGGACTTGGCCAGGATCTCCCACAGCCCGAGCGCGAAGATCATGGCCACGAAGCCCAGACCGATCACCGCCAGACGCTTGCCGAGCCGGTCCAGCTGTTGCTGCAGCGGGGTCTGCTCCTCTTCCGTTTCGGCAAGGGCCCCGGATACCTTGCCCACCTCCGAGTGCATGCCCGTGCCGGTGACCAGCAGCTCGCCCCGGCCGCGGGTGACCATGGTGCTCATGTGCGCCATGTTGGTCCGGTCGGCCAGTCCCGTCTGTGCTTCCAGCGCCCCGTCGGCGTGCTTGACGGCGGGATGGGATTCTCCGGTGAGGGCCGACTCGTCGATCTCCAGGCTTTGGGCGACAACCAGCCTCCCGTCGGCAGGTACCCGGTCGCCCTGTTCGAGCAGGGCAATGTCTCCCGGGACGATCTCCTCCGCCGCCACTTCCTGCACCGACCCGCTGCGCCGGACGCGGCTTTTCAGGGCCAGCAGTTGTTTCAGGGCGTTCAGGCTCTTCTCGGCGCGATATTCCTGGATAAAGCCCAAGGTTGCATTGAGCAAGACCGCCACCAGAATGCCGGCAGCGTCCCTGAAGTTGCTGACGGCCGCCGCGAGGACGGCCGCACCCATCAGGATCCAGATCAAGGAGCTGGCAAACTGGCCGAAGAACATGGCCAGCCGGGAGGTGGGCGGCTTTTCGATCAGGCGGTTCGCGCCGTACTGGGCAAGGAGCGGGGCAATCCCCGCATGCCCGTCAAGCCCCTGGCGGAGGTCGACCTTCAGCTGCTCCGCAGCCTCCGCGACAGTCAGCGCATGCCACGCAATCGTCCCGTCGGGAAGCAGTTGCGGTGGCTGCCCAGTGGATGAGGGTGCCATGTTGGGGCCAACGGTATGGTCGGGCGTTCGCAATGGCGTAGTTCCTGATTAGTTAGCTGAATCCCGGCCAATAGCCAACTACCATGTTGCAAGGCCATCTCACCCGGCCAAAGACGCGCCGGCACGGACGCCCCCATTATTCAGAAATTGCCCGGCATGTATCCGCCACGTTCGGCGCAGGACCCAGGCCAATTCCGGTCGGCGATCGTCTTGGGACAGCCCAGCCCGCGGCCAGCGCTTCTGCGACGCTGCAGGCCGATCGCTATTCATCAAACGCCCGGAATGATCGCCCGTCAAACTAGCGGATCTCAGTGCCCCGGCGGCCGTCCGGCAGCCGCACAGCATGGCGATACAGCCTAGCCGGCTAACGGACGTTGCCGATGCCATTCTGTGCGGGTCTGGTAGGCGTGACCAAGGGCTAGCACGAGGTCCTCACGCAACGGTGCCGCCACGAGCTGCAGGGAGGTCGGCAAGCCCCGCTCGCCGTAGCCCGTCGGCAGACAGAGCGCGGGCAGGCCGAGCAGATTGCCCACCGTCGTCAGGTCGCTGCGGCGATGGGGTCCGAAGTAGGCCGAAAATCGTGCGTGCAGCGGGGGAGCGACGAGCTTGCTCGTGGGCGCGACCAATGCGTCGTAGCCCGCCAGCCAGGCGAGGACCTCGCGGTGCATGCGCTGCCGCATGCGCAGGGCGTTGACGTAATCCTGGGCCGGAATCTCCCGGATCGCGAGCGGAACGGCATGGGTTTCCCGGGCGGCGAGCGTGCGATTGGCTCCGCCAAGCAAGAATTCTCCGTGCGCCGCGGACGCTTCGCTGTACATGATCAGCAGCGCGGTATCGGTATACGGCAGGTCGGGCAGACGCGTCTCCTCCAGGTCGGCCACCTCGCCCAGCCGAGCCAATGCGGCTTTGAAGTTCGCGGCCACCTCCGGCTGCGGCCCATCGTCCCACCCGGCCAGCACACCCAGCCGGAGCCGCCGCGCCGGCAGATCCGTGCGGTGCGCGTAGGGCGCATCCAGGCACGCCGCATCCTCCCGGTCCGCCCCGGCGAGCGCCGCGAGCACTAGCCCGCAGTCGTCGGCGCCGTGGGCCAGCGGCCCGACCTTATCCATCGTCCAGGAAAGCGTCATCGCTCCACGGCGGCTGACACGCCCGAAGGAGGGTCGCAAGCCGGACAGGCCGCAGTACGCCGCCGGACCGAGGATCGAGCCCAAGGTTTCCGAGCCCAGCGCATAAGGCACTAGCCCGGCCGCCACTGCCGCTCCCGAGCCGGACGACGATCCGCCGGTCCAGGCCGCCCGGTTCCACGGATTGATGCCCGGACCGGTGAAGCTCGCATGGGGCTGGTCGTACTTCATACCGCCCGCCAGCTCCACCATTGCGAGCTTGGCCACAAGCACCGCTCCTGCCCGCTCCAGCCGTTCCAAGGCGGCCGCGTCCCGTTGGAAGCGCTGCTCCCGCAGTGCGCCCAGTCCCCAGGTGGTGGGAATCCCTCCCCCTGTCGCGAACAGATCCTTTGCTCCGTAGGGGATGCCGTGCAGAGGACCGCGATCATGGCCCCGGCGCAGTTCCGCCTCCGCCCGGCGGGCTTCCGCCAGCGCCCGTTCCCGGGTCAGCGTGACGACGCAGTTGAGCGCCGGGCCTTCACGCTCGAGTCGCTCCAGAGCAAGCTCCGCCAGCGCCACCGGGCTGAGCGCGCCCTGGCGCAGCCGCTGTCCCAGCTCGCGCAGGGGCAGGAACAGCAAGTCCGCCAGCGCACTCACCGCTCGTCCCCGGCAGGACCTGCCGACGGCAGGATGCAGGAGAAGGGCATTTCCGCCAACTCCAGCGGAAACCGCGCCAGCCGCTCCCCGCAGCGGCGCAGCATCTCCACATCGTCCAGGGCGGACTCGATCTCTGCGGCGTCGAAGCGGTCCCCGAACTCGGCCAGCCAGCGCTGGCGCAAGGCCGTGCGGAAGGAGGTTTCGGCCATCGGTTCAATACTCCTTTGGATCGAGTGCATCGCGCAGGCCGTCACCCGCAAGATTGAAGGCCAGCGCGATCAGGAAAATGCACAGCCCAGGATACCAAGCCATCCAGGGCGCCTGGTCCAGAAACGGCTGTGCGGCGTTGAGCATGACGCCCCAGCTCGCCTGGGGCGGCTGGGCACCCAGGCCCAGGAACGACAGCACGGATTCGGCAATGATGGCGCGGGGAATCGCGATCGTGGCCTGCACGATCAACACGCTGGACAGGTTTGGCAGAACGTGCCGCAGGAGGATGCGGATATTGCCGGCGCCGATCGCTCGCGCGCTCTGCACGTACTCCTCTTCCCGCAGTGCCAAGGTCTGACCGCGCGAAAGGCGGATGAAGGCCGGCGCGACGCCCAGGCCGATGGCGATCGTCGCATTGAGGAGCGAGGCGCCCAGGATGCTGGTCAGTCCCACGGCGAGGATGAGGAACGGAAAGGACAGCCAGGCATCCGTCAACCGCATCACCACCCCATCCGTCCAGCCCCGGTAATAGCCGGACAGCAGGCCCGCCGGCACGCCCAGCGCCATCGCGATCAGTACGCTGCACACGCCCGCGACAAGCGAGGCACGCGTCCCCCACACGATGCGGGAGAGCAGGTCCCGGCCGATCTCGTCCGTGCCCATCCAATGCGCGGCGGTGGGGGCCTTGCGCACCTGAACCCAGTCGGCCGCCACCGGATCGTAGGGGCTGAGCCACGGGGCGGCCAGCGCTATCCCCACGAATACGAGGATCACCAGCGCCCCTGCTACCGCGGGCGGGCGGGCAAGCAGGCGCCGGCTCCTGCGCAGCAGCCGCTCCACGGCGGGGCGCGGCCCGTCGCCGCGGCGACCCTGACCCGAGGGTGCGCGCGCCGCCCTTTCGGCCTTCAGTGCCTCATCCGCCACGGCCACCTCCCTTTACGCGGATGCGCGGATTTGCCCACGAATAGGCCAGGTCCACCAGTAAATTGACCATGACATAGCCGGTACAGGTGATGAGCACGACGCCCTGCACCATCGGGTAATCGCGATTGAACACCGCCTCCAGGATCAGCCGCCCGAAGCCCGGAATGACGAAGATCTGCTCGGTCACCACGGCGCCGCTGATCAGGTCACCGGCCTGCAGGCCGAGAATGGTGATTACGGGGAGCAGCCCGTTGCGCAGCGCGTGGCGCACGATCACGTTGCGCTCCGGCACGCCCTTCGCCTGCGCGGTACGGATGTAGTCCTGGGCCAACACCTCGAGCATGCTGTTGCGCGTCTGCCGCATGAGGTAGGCGGAGAGCGCCATGCCGAGCACCAGGGAGGGCATGAGCATGCGTTTGAGATTCTCCCACGGCTGGTCCAGGGGCGGGACATAGCCGGAAGCGGGCAGCCAGTGCAGGTGCACCGCGAACAGGAGGATCAGCAGGATGCCGAACCAGAAGTTCGGAATGGATACGCCGCTCAGCGAGAGCGCGTTGGCGAGCCAGTCCCAAAACGAGTTGCGGCGCACGGCGGAGAGCACGCCCATCGGGATACCGATGCCCGCGGCCACCAGCAGTGCCAGCAGGGCGAGCTGGAGCGTGATCGGCAGCTTCTGCCCCACCGTGCGGACAACGGGATCGCGCGTGCGGATGGACTCGCCGAAGCGGCCCTGCAACACCTGGCCAAGCCAGCTCGCGTATTGAACGGGAACGGGGCGGTCCAGGCCGTAGCGCTCACGGATCGCCTGTATGCCCGCGTCATCCGATTCGGCGCCCGCCAGCACGCGGGCGGGATCCCCGGGCAGGAAGCGCAGACCCGCAAAGACGATCAGACTCACCAGCAGCAGCACCAGTGCGGAGACGACCAGCCTGCGGGCAAGGTAGTCCAGCATCCGTTCCCCATGCGCGATCCCATTGTCCGCCGGAGTGCGCGCTGCGGCGCGCGGCCATCAATTCATTCGCACGTTCTTCATCCGGATCAGCCCATCGGGCGTCGCGACGTAGCCGGCAATGCTCTTTTTAAAGGCGACGATGTAGGTGAGGTGGTTCAAGTAGATGATGTTGCGTCGCTCAATGAATTTCTCGATCGCCTGCCGGTAGAGCGACTGGCGCTCCGGCACGTCGCTCACTTCACGCGCCTTGTTGAGCAGGGCATCGATCTCCGGAGTGCACGCCAGCGTGACGTTCAGCGAGCCCTTGCAGGTCTGGAACTGGTGAATATTCGCGTCCGGGTCCGCCCGGCCGCTCCAACCGATCAAGAAAGCCGCGTATGTGCCGTTGTCCTGCTCGGTGAGCGCGCTGGCGAATTCCATCGGCCGCAAGCTGATCTGGATCCCGGCGTCGGTCGCCATACCCTGGATCACTTGGCCCATGCGGGTCTGCACCGGATCGTTGACCACCATCAGCTCGAATTTCACGCCGTCCGGATGGCCGGCCTCCGCCAGCAGCCGCTTCGCATTGACAATATCGCGACCCGAACAGGTCAGGCCTTTCGGATGGTAGGGGCTGAGCGACGGCAGCGGGGTGCAGTCGGGTTCGTACAGGCCGTCGAAGACGACCTGGTTAAGCACCGTCCTGTCGAGGGACAATTCGAGCGCCTGGCGCACCTTCTCGCTGCTGGCCAATGGCGTGCCGAGCGCGTCGGGCGGATTGCGGTAGCCGTGCTTGTTGGCAAGATTGATCGTGATGCCCGTGTAACCGGGTCCGGCGATCTGCACGACGGTGAGGTCCGGCTCCTGCCGGAGGAGCTTCGCGTCCGTGGGCGGCACGAGGTGCGCAAAGTCGATATCGCCGGAGCGCAGGTTCGCTAGGCGCACGGTGTCGTCGGGAATGATGCGGAAGATGAGCCGGTCGATTTGCGCGGCTTTCGGATCGAAGTAGTAGGGGGACTTGTCCAGCACAATGCGGTCCTGAGGAACACGCTCCACGAATTTCCAAGGACCGACGCACACAGGATCCGTCCCGAAGCGGTCCCCGAGCTTGGCGACCTGCGCCGGGGAGAGGGGCATGCCCGCCCGGTCCGCCAGGATCGCCACGAGCGGGGAGAACGGCTTGTCCAGCTTCAATCTCACGCTCAGCGGGTCCACAACCTCCACTCGCGTCACCGAATCCAGTTCGCTGCGGCGGTTGGATCCTTTGAGCGTGCGGTGCCGTTCCAGCGATAGCCGCAGCGCCTGCGCGTCCAATGGCGTGCCGTCATTGAATTTCAGTCCTGCGCGTAGCCGGATATCCACGGTGCGGCCGCCGTCGGAGTACTTGGGCAGCCCCGCCGCCAATTGCGGAACCAGCGCACCCTTCTCGTCGAGGTCGTAAAGCTTCTCGCACATGTTCGCGAAGATGATCCGTCCCACGTACGAACGGGCCAAGGTGGGATCGAGAATGTCCGGATCCTGGTTGAGCGCGATCCGGATCGTCCTGCCTTGGGCGGAGGCCGGGGACGGAATCGCTCCACCAAGGCTGACAGCGGCCAGCAGGGCGAGCAGGATGGTGCCGCCGACCGGCAGGGGACGCTGGTGACGAGGTGAACGCATGGCTGGCTCCTGGCGAAAGCTGGACCGGTTCGTGCGGGTTTGTCCGCCCCAGCACGTCCCGCCATTCGGTGTCAAAGGTGTACGCGGATGGGGTGCGGCAGTTGTCGCCGTCGCCGCGCAGGAAATCAAGGGGGCGCCGTTCAACCGGAGGCTCCGTTCAACGGTTAGTCCGTGTCCGGTCCACTGCGAGAATTTCGAGGTCCAGGGAAAGACCGCTGCCCTGACATCGTCACGGCACGGCGACTTTCAAGCTGCGCGATTGCCTGTCAGGCCCACCCGAGGACCGGCGCTGACCCGTCGCAAGCGGCTGAGAATCCACGCGTACGTCGGCCAGACGTGGCAGGCCATCGGGAGCGTACTTCACGCCGGACACGTGACGCGAGAACGCAATGGAGTACCTCTGATGGAACAAGTAGATGATGCTCCGGATCTGACTCAGACGCTCAACCGCTTCCCCGTAGAGACGCAGACGCTCAGCCGGAACCTGCATCTCCTGGGCTTCGCTCAGCACTCGATCGAGAGCAGGATCGCACGAAAGGCTGAAGTTGAACACGCCATGGCAGGTGTGGAACGGGAAGATCACGGAGTCCGGATCGAGCCGCCCGGCAAACCCCACCAGCAGAGCTTCAAACTGTCCCCGTTCCTGTTGGGACAACACCTGCTGGAACGAGGCGGGCTTGAGCCGTACCTGAATGCCCGCGTCGTGCGCCATGGCCTGGATCGCCTCGCCAATGCGACGCTGCACGGGGTCGTCCATGATCGTCAAGTCCAGAGACAGTCCCCCAGGAAATCCCTCTTCGGCGAGCAGGTGCCGGGCCCGGGCAACGTCCCGGGGCGGGCACTTCATTTCGGGTGGATGGAACCGCATGGCAGGGGAAATCGGCGTGCACCCCGGAACGTATTCTCCGCCCAAAGCCGACTGGTTCAGCGCAGCGCGGTCCAGACTCAGCTCGAGAGCTTCGCGTACATTGGGCTTCTTAGCCCAGGGCGTCCCCAGATTGGTCGCCCCCGCCTGCCGTCCGTATCGGTTTGCGATGTTGATCGTGATGCCCACGTAGCCTGGCCCCAGCGCTTGGATGACCACGAAGCGCGCGTCTTTGCGCAGGTTGGCGATATCCAGGGGCGGCACGGCATTGATCAGGTCCACCTCGCCATTGCGCAACGCGGCAAGCCGCTCGATGCTGTCGGGGATCGGCCGAAATTCGATGCGCCGGAGGTTGGACGTCGTCGAGCCCGCGTAGAACGGGGAGCGCTCCAGGACCAACCGATGCCCGGGCGCATGTTCCGCCAATTGCCACGGCCCCACGCAGACCGGATCGGTTATGACACCCTCCCCCATTCGGCTGACCTGCGCGGGCGAGAGCATCATCCCGGCCCGGTCCGCCAGTGCCACAAGCAGCGGGGCGAACGGCCGGTCCGCCTTCAGCCGCACGGCAAGCGGACCGGCGACCTCGATGGAAGCGAGCGGACCTAGCTCGCTGCGCCGCAGCGAGCCAGTCCGCAGCAGGTGCCGCTCCAGCGACACCTTCACCGCCTGCGCGTCGAAAGGCGTCCCGTCATTGAAGCGCAGGTTGGGCCTGAGGCGGATCAACTGCACCCGGCCGCCCTCCGCCGCTTCCGGCAGGCTAGCCGCGAGCTGCGGCACTGGCACACCGACGGTATCCAGGTCGTAGAGGCGCTCGCACAACTGTGTCAACACGAGCCGGCCCGGAAACGTGCGCGACAGGGTGGGATCGAGCGTATCGGGATCCTGACTCAGCCCGACACGTAGAATGCCGGGCTGCGCCGATGCCACAGGGGGCGCCCCTCCCCCCGCCGCCATCACTACGACCGCCAGGGCGACCGCCCACAGGTCGCGCCCCAGGGCTCGCCGGCGCGCGGTTCCGGAATTGGCCGGCCCCTGAAACGAGGGCGGATGACTCATGAAGAAATCGTGCGCTTTCCGCAAAGGCAGCGGTGCAGGAGGAAAAACGAGGGAACCGACTATGCGGGGCGCAGCGAACAGCTTGCACCCCGGGCGGCGGGCGTCGCGGAATCTGTCTGCCGCGATTCCGGCAAACGCCCCGAATTCGAATTTTGCCAGACCAGCATCGCAAAACCGGGGGCGGAAGGTCAACTTTCGGGAAAGTGCTATCGGCGGCAGGGTTCACACCGCCGCTAGTGGAGAAACGGCCTGCCTGGCGGATTGCCCACGCCGGACCGGTACTGCCGGGCGCGAGATGCGGCCGAGTTCCCGGGCGCGGGCGGCGCTTGGCGATCCCCTGCCGCGATGTTAACGTGCCGTGCGGCGCCGCGCCCCGCGAATCTTGCGAACTCCGTCCATGGCCACCGGAGCCCGCCGAGAGACTATCCCGTGGAGATCCGCCTGGTAAAGCCGCGCCTGATCATGAGCGCCAGGGCAAAGGTCCCGCTGGACCGGCTCGGTGCGCTGCTCGCCGTACGGTTGGATAGCGTGCACACCCACCTGGTTGCATACGGCGTCGCGCTGACTGGACCTTCGTCCCACCGTCACAAGAGCTGCCGCGCGGAGGAGGTGCGGGTAGAAGCCGGGCTTCCCGTGAGCCGGGCGCTCCCCGGCACGGCGCGGAGATGGGCGGCTGGGCTGCGGAGATCGCGCACTGACGTAACCAGGTACACGGGGCCCGCTGCGCGTCTGCGCGGGGCGTACTGTAAGCCGCTCCTGAGGCGGAAGGCCCACCGGCCGGAGTTGGCGGTCGAACCCAGGGATATCCATCGGACCCGTCCGCGCGAACCGGAGGATCCGCGGTTGCAGCGCACTGAAATCATCCGGCCCGTTCGCTGAACCTCGTGGACTCCACCCGGGCGACCCGTCACGGGGCAAGTCGCCCCATCACGCCCCCGCGCGCCTGGCGCTTCCGACTCCGCCCCTCATGGTCACGAATCCCCTCTTCTACGCCGCCGCCGTTCCGGCCCTGCTGGTCTCGGGAATCTCTAAGGGAGGCTTCGCGGGCGGGCTCGGCATCCTCGCCGTTCCCTTGATGTCGCTTACGATGCCACCCGCCCAGGTGACGGGAATCATGTTGCCCTGCTTGATCCTGATGGACCTGATGAGCGTATGGGTGTACCGGCGGTCGTTCGATGGGCGGAACCTGTTGATCCTCCTGCCCTCGGCGCTGATCGGAAATCTGCTCGGCACTCTCACTTTTTCCTGGTTCAATGACCGTCTCATCGGGCTGACAATCGGGCTGATCGCGGTCGCGTTCACGCTGGACACCTGGTTGCGCCGCGGCATGAATGCGCCGCCCGCCCGGCGCAGCTTCCTGAAAGGCTCGTTCTGGGGCACGGTAGCGGGGTTCACCAGTTTCGTCTCCCACGCGGGCAGCCCGCCCCTGAACATGTACCTGCTGCCGCAGCGCCTCGATAAGTCCGTCTTCGCGGGCACGAACGTGATGTACTTCGCATTCGTCAACCTGACGAAGGTGCCGTCATTCTACGTCCTGGGCCAGCTTAGTCCCGGCAACCTGCTTACCGCGCTCGTGCTCAGCCCACTGGCTCCCCTGGGCGTGGCCATCGGCGTCTGGCTGCACGGCAGGGTCAACCCAACGTGGTTCTTCCGCTTGATCTATGCGCTGGTGTTCGGCTCCGGACTGAAGCTGGTCTGGGACGGCGCGGGTTACCTGCTGTCCCGCTGACTCGCGATTCACTTCGGCAGCAAGAAATGCGCACTTAGCCGGTGCAGCACGGTGAAGCGCTCAGGAGCGATCCGCTCGAGCAGCGATACGTGCGCCGCGTCGAAGGCTCGCACCTCGTCCATGCTCAGGGAGGCTCCGATGCCCCGGCAGGCGCGCATCCGGCCCGCCCACGACTCGCGCGTGAATGGAATGGCAGCGTCGAACCAGAACATGGCCTTGGGGGTGAAGTCCCGCTCCGCCCACTTCGCCACAGGAGAAACGTCCCCGTTCCAGTCCTTGCCGGTCCACTGGGGATTGAACTCAAGCACGAGGCGCTCCGATTCGCGCACGACGGTATCCTGCCGCGGCAGCGCGGAAAAATAGGAGACGGCGAGCAGACCGCCGGGCCGGAGCATCCTTTTCACATCCTGGATCGCCCGCGGCGCGTCGAAGTAGAACCAGCATTGGTTCGCGGTCACCGCATCAAAGCATGCGTTTGGATACGGGGACTGCTCGGCAGGCGCGACCTGGAACTCCACGCCCAGGCCTTCCCGCGCGGCCAGAATTCGCGCCATCTCGATCTGCTCCGCAGCGATATCCGTGCCGCACGCCTGCGCGCCCTGGCGTGCGAACTGCCGGGCCAACTCGCCGGTGCCCGTCCCCAGGTCGAGGATGTGCTGGCCCGGCAGGCCCACGCCCAGCGAACGGTAGCGCTCGTAGAATTCCAGCGGCGGGCCCGGCCGGTGTCGGGCGTAATCGGCGGCGGTGAGGCCCCAGTCCATCCTGCGGCCGGGATCGGGGGATTTCCTATCGGCCATGGCGGTCACTTACGCCTGCGGGTACCGGAGCCCCCCCGGCGGAGTCCTGCACGAAGACCGCTGCGGCGATGGGTCGGGGCACCCCGCGCTAAGCTGCTTCGACGCGCACGACCGGCTTCCCGCCGTCGTTGACCACGCGCACGGTGTTGCTGGGGAATGCGAAGCTGCAAATCACCGGCGGATCGGGCTTTTGTGGAAGCGGGGACAGTATTTTCCCCTCGTGCAGACCGTGACAAATGAACTTGCCGCTGGGCAGCTTGCCCATCAGGATCGTCCCCTGCTCTCCTTCGGCCAACTTGACGGGGAAGGCGCGCACGGGCACGGGTCCGGAAGCGTCGAGGAAGAAATACTGGCCCTGCGCCGGGTCGAAGCGGTAACGGATGGCCGGATTGATCCGGCTTGCGAAGATGGACTCCTGCGCAGCCGGCTCCGCTCGGCTTGCCGCGGCGACACCCCCTGCGGCGGCCTGCGCGGGCACAGCGACGCCGGGCGGCGCCGCCGGTTGGCTGGGACTGGATGGCGGCGCAGCGGATCCGGTCTCGCCCGCCGAGGCGGGACCAGAAACGGCGCGCGCACCCTGAGCGGAAGGTGCGGATGGCGCAGCCGGGCCGCTCTGAGCGACGCCGGCCTGCGGGGAGCTGGTAGCAGCGCCCGTGGGGGCGGCCGGCGGCGGCGCGGACTGCTTCCCGTTCCCTGTCTTCGAGGCCGCCAGGGGTCGGCCGCTGAGCGGGTCCTTGGCCCGGGCGGACATGCCTTTCGGCGGCTCGTTCTTCAGGTCGTCGATCTTGAAGAAGTTGTGCGGCTTGATGCGCGTGGCGAGTTCCTGCACCTGGCCGTCATCGAGCATCGTCATGTCGCAATAGAACGTCAGGGCGTTTCCGCGCAGGGCCATCAGCGTGTCGATGATGTCGAGCACGTACTCGATCTGCTTCTTCTTCTGCCCCTCGGGCTGCAGGACGATATGATCCTTGCGCTCGAGCAGGCCGTGCGTGTGGATGACGTCGCGCATGCGCGTCGCGATCGTCTGATACGCCTGATCCACTTCCACCTCGACCTTCTTCTGCCGCGAGACGACCTCGCCCCCCTCCTTTTTCACCTTCTGCATGACCCGGATTTCCGTCGTCTCCAGGATGAAGGTGTCGGTGAAGTTCAGCTTGAGCTGATGGCCGTCGCTGCGGCGGGCGCGCAGCTGGCTTTGCAGCAGACCGACGAATTGGTCCTTGGTCGAGCCGGGAGTCTGGTAGAAGGCTTGCAGCGTCTCGCGGATGCCGCGGGCCAGGAGATGGAGGATCTGCACCTCCTTCTCGGTGAAGTGCCGCAGCGGCGTGGCCAACGCCTGGTTCAGCTTGGCGAGATTCTGCTCGTACTTCTGGACGAGCACGGACTCTGTGCGCGCGTGGGTGAGATTCTGCAGGATGTCGAGCACGTCCTCGGCGATGCTCGCCAGGTTCTCCAGCTCGTCGGAGAGCCGCTTGATCTTGTGCACCTCGGTGGTGAAGTCGTCGATGGTGGTGCTGGAGGACTTGGGATTCTTCTGGATGTTCCCCATGTTCTCCGGCACCTGCAGCAGCTTCTGGAACGGCACGAGATCGCTGGCAGTGACCGCCGGGCCCAGGCACAGCTTGGTCTCGTCGGGCAGGTACCATAGGTTCTGGGGCAGGATGACGCCGGGCTGAAGGTCCGCGATGATGGTGTGCGTCAGCACGCGGTCCACCAGCGCAAAGGCCAGGTGCCGGCTATAGTCCCACCAGAGCTGGTTGCAGCGCTTGATCTCATCGCCCATCGCCTTCAGGGCGATCACGTCAGGCAGGGGCTTCGCCCCAGTCAGCCGCTCCTCCATCTTGTCCACAAACACGCGCGAAACGGCATCGAGCTGATCCTTGCTTTCCACGGGGGAGGCGAGGATCTGGTACCGGACAACTTTGTCGGCGATGAGGAAGCTGAAGCGCGACCCGATGCTGAGCAGGTAATAGTAGGCGCGCGGCACGTAGATCCGCACGCCTTCCTGCTGGATCTCGCGCGTGAAGACGGAGTAATTCTCCGAGGAGATCTGGGCGATGATGTCCTTCAGGTAGTTGTAGAAGATGCTCTTGCGAAACACCTCCCGCGCGTCGTTGCGGCTCAGGTTGTAGATCCCGGTCTGGTACAACTGCCAGATCAGCACGGCGGGATTGTCCTCCCGCGGGTCGCTGGCTGCGCTGCTCTTGAGGAGTTCCAGCAGCCCGGCGAATTGCCGGCTCAGCTCGGCAAAACGCTGCGGAAATCCGGAATAGTCCTTCTTCGGAAGCTGAGGTGGCGCGCCCGAAACCGCCGGCTTCTCCACCTGGATGAAGTCGTCGTCCAACTCGTTTTCCTGCTCTTGCTTCCAGCCCTTCGCCTGCAAATTGCCAAGCAGGCCGCGGCGCTGCACGTACCATGCGAGCTGGTTGCGGGAGAGCGGCAAGTCGTTGCGATCGACAACGATGTCGTAGATGACCTCGAAGAAGTTGTCTCCGAAGGTGGACTGCAGGTAGTTGATCTTGTGGTCCACCGCCCGCCGCACCAGCCGCTCGACCTGGAGACCGAGCAGGGCGGTATAGGCCCGGCTGACGAGGATAGGGTCATTGGCGAGCTTGCCCAGAGGCGGTTCGTCCGGCAGGACGAACATGCCGACGGAAGTGATGTCCACCGGATCGGGGCGCAGTTCCAGGCCGAGCCGGTTCTGCCCAATGGCGAAGGCCGTCATGCGCTCGGTAGGCGAAAGCGCCTGCTCGCCCAGGTGGAAGTTGTACTTCACCAGGTCGGGCACGGCATTGAGGATGTAGATCTCGCGCAGCCGCTTCTCGCGCTCTTTCGCGTGTCCAATCATCACGTCCAGAGTGCTCTTGCGCACCTCATCCGAGACGTGCTCGTTGATGTAGAGCGCGGCGTGGAGACGCTGTTCAAGCTCGCGCAGCTCGTCCAGCGTGACCGAGATCTTCCGGAAGAGGGAGAGGAACTTCTCCTTGTTCAGCAGCGTGGGACGATTCTGCTCGCTGATCTGGACGAGACTCGAAGCGGCAAACTTGTTCAAGCGGAACAGCGGCAGGAGCCGCGCCGCGCTCGCTTGGCGCAGGAGTCCCCGCTCGCTGCCGGCCGCCTCCGGCTTCTGGTTGGCGGCCTGAACGAGATCGAAGATCGCCTCGCCCATCTGCGTCACCAGCGCCGGTTCGGCCTGCGGTGCGCTCGATTCGATCCGCTTGGCGAGCAGGGCGTGGAACGGCAGGAGGCGATTGGCCATCTCCCGCTCCAGCGGATCGCTCTCGCCCAGGAAATTGCAGCGGCGCCAAAGCTGCGGATCCGTCCGCGCCCGGAACTGGACGATGACGCTGGTGAGCTTGCGGAAGAAGTCGTCCATCCGCTCCGCGCGGCTTCCACCCCGTGTGCCCGCCTCCTGACTGTTGAGGGCGCGATACGCCTCCGAGAACACCGCGGCGCGCGATTTCAGCCTTGTCAGATCCTGCTGCACCTCCTCGGTGAAGTAGCCCTTGAAGCTCTCCACTGCCTGTCCGAGCGGCATGTCCGAGGTGAGGATCTCGAACATCGAAACGAGCTGGGGTAGCTGCAGCGAGCTGTTCCGCATCGCTTCGCGGAACTGCACGATGGGCGGAAGGTAGCGCGTCGCGAGGTCGCCCAGCAGGCAGACATTGACCACCTCGGCGTCGCTGAGCTTGGAATCCTGACCCGCGTTGATGGCCTGCAGCTTCGGCACCAATGCGG
>JBGOTW010000040.1:0-21932 GCA_041476685.1 bacterium
CCCACGACCAGGAGGAAGCGCTCTCCATGGCGGACCGCGTGGGCATCCTGGAGCAAGGCCGGCTGGTTCAGGTCGATACGCCGCGCCGGCTGTACGACTTTCCCCGCACCCACAAGATCGCGGCCTTCGTGGGCCGCGCCAACCTGTGGCAGGGGCAGATCGTCGCGCCGGACCGCGTGCGGGTTCCCTTCGGCGAGTTGCATCTGGCGCCGCGGGAGCGCCCCATGGGAGAAGGCGCTTGGGTGCTGGTGCGGCCCGAGCATGTCGGTGTGGGCGCCGCGCCGGACGGTGTGAACACGTTTCGCTGCTTGGTCGAGCGCGACCGTTTCATGGGCTCGGTCCGCCGCTACGGAGCGAAAGTCGGACCCAGCATCTTCGAGGGGGAGACCAGCTACCGGGGCGACATCTCGGTCTTGCATGTCCGGCCGGAGCACGTGCAGCTGCTCCCGCTGTCGTAAGTGAATGGCGCCGTCAGGGCGCCCAATGCGGAGGAGGTAAGGATCATGAATAGACACCTGTTGCTCGCCGTTGCCGGTCTGGCGCTGCTGTTCGCGCTGCCCGCCACCCCTTGGGCGCTGGAAGGCGGTGAGCTGTACAAGGGAGAGGAAGCGCTCTATGCCAAGGCCCAGCAGGAGGGCATGGTGGTCTCCTTCGACACCGGCCCGACGTGGGCCAACTGGGCCAAGATGTTCTCGGAGTTCAAGAAGCGCTACCCGGGCGTGGAACTGGTCTACAACGACCTGGGCTCCGCGGTGACCGTGGTGGCGCTGGACAAGGCGCGCAATCGGCCGCAAGCCGATACCGCCTACTACTTTGCAGCTTCTGCCGTGGAGGCAGTCAAGCAAGGCGTGGTGGCACCGTTTCAGCCGGTGAACTTCGACAAGCTTCCGCCCCTGTTCCGGGATCCGGAGGGCCGCTGGTTCACGATTCACCAGCTGACGATCGCCTTCCTCGTGAACACCAAGCTCGTGAAGGACGTGCCCCAGTCCTGGGCGGACCTGCTCAAGGCGGAATACAAGAACGCCGTCGTCTACCTGGACCCCCGCACGACAGGGCAGGGCCAGGTGATCGTGTTCGCCGTCAACTTTGCGGCGGGCGGAGACATGGACAACGTGCAGCCTGGCATCGACTATCTCGCCAAACTGCACAAGGCGGGAAACGTGCAGCGCGTGGAGGGCACTACCCCGTACGCCAAGTTCATCAAGGGCGAGATTCCCATCTGGATCGGCTATGAGAACGACGGGTTGAAGGCCAAGCATCAGGACGGGATGGGAGACGGAATCGAAGTGGTGATCCCGAAGGAAGCCAGCGTGGCGGCGCCTTACGCCATCAGCCTGGTCAAGAACGGACCCAACCCCAATGCCGCGAAATTGTGGCTCAATTTTGTCATGACCGACCGGGGCCAGACGGTGTTCGCGCAAGGCTTCGTGCGGCCGTCCGTGCCGGGGGTGAAGCTGCCGGAAGACATCGCGCGCATGTTCAAGCCCGCGCACCAGGTGCGCGAATTGGACCTGGCCAAGGCGGCTGAGCGTCAGGCGGACGTGAACCGCCTGTGGGCCAAGGGCGTGTTGGGCAACTGAGCCGCAGGAGGCTTTGCCGTGCTGGGCATCACCCGTGCGCAGTTGCTGGGTCTGGCGCTGCCGGGAATGGCGGTGCTGGCGCTGTTCTTTGCCCTGCCGCTGTCCGTGGTGGTGGCGGAAGCCGTGCGCGGCGGCGGGGAAGCCTTCCTCCGGATGTTCGCGGATGCCCTGTTCTGGCGGGGGCTGCGCGGCAGCCTCGCGCTGAGCCTTTCCGCCAGCACCATCTCGCTTGCGGCGGGCTTTCTGGTCGCGCTCAATCTGTCGCGCATGAGACCCGCCCTGCGCACGATGCTGATGTTCTTCATTTCCCTGCCCCTCACCTTCTCCGGGCTGATCGTGGCGTACGGGTTCATTCTGGTCTTTGGGCGCGCCGGCTTTGTGACATTGCTGTTGGCCCGGGTCGGAGTGGACCCGGGCGCGTTCGCGCGCTTCATCTATAGCCCCGCGGGCCTGGCCTGCGCCTATTCGTACTACCTGATCCCACGCGTGGTGCTGCTCTTGCTGCCCGTGCTGGTGAATTTCGACCGCACGCAGCTGACCGCGGCGGAGTCCTTGGGCGCAAGCCGCCTGGGGGCACTGCGCGATATCCTCATTCCCCAAGTGGCGCCCGCCGCCATCGCGGCATTCTGCCTTGTGGCTGCCGTGGCCCTGGGGGCCTATGGCACGGCCCTGGCCTTGGTGGGCACGCAACTGAACATTCTGCCGCTGGTCATCTACAGCAAGATATCCGAGTCCGGATCGGACTTTCCCGCCGCGGCCGCGCTGTCCTTGGTCTTGATGGCGCTGTGCTCCCTGGTGATGGCGGTGGGCGAATTCTTTGCCCAGGAGCGGAATCGGTGAGCGCATCCCCGGTTCCCACGCCGCATCCGCAGCGCTCGCTCGGCAGGCGCTTCAGAGTTGCCGGGGGGCGCTTCGATCCTGCAACGCAAGACCTCGCCGTCGGGCGGGGCGAGGCGCGAACAGCCCGCGCAGCACCGCCAAGCCGCGGCAGGGAGGCATGTACGACGGATGGCGGCCGGGATTCTCCCCAAAATCCGGGGCGAACCTGGCCCGCCGCGCAGGCTGTCATAGCGACGAAAGGGGAATCGTCATGACCCAACCGAATTCAGCCTCGACCCGATCCACCTCGAGACAGGACGGCAGCCCTCCGGAAGCCCCATGGAGCTGGTCCGAGCCGCACTGGCGCGGCATCGTCAACAAGGTGCGCGCCGGGCGATCGCTGAAGCCTGCGCGCTGGCACGGCGGCGCCCAGGTGGCCGTCGCCCTGTCCTTCGATTCCGATCACGAAAGCGGGGAGCTGCGGGACGGCGGTTCGTCGCCGGGCCGCCTGTCCCAGGGCGAGTATGGCGCTCGCGTGGGCGTGCCGCGCATCCTGGCGCTGCTGCGCAAGCACGGCATCCCCGCGACCTTCTTCGTCCCGGCCGTCATCGCCCAGCTGTATCCGGACGAGCAGCGTCGCATTGTCGGGGAGGGGCACGAGGTCGCCATCCACGGCTGGATTCACGAGTTCAACAGCATTCTCGATCCGGACGTGGAAGCGGACCTGACGCGGCGCTCCGCCGACACGCTGGCCGCGATCACGGGCGCGCGACCCGTCGGCATGCGCACCCCGTCCTGGGATTTCAGCCAGCACACCCTGCGCATCATCCGCGAACTGGGCCTCCTGTACGATTCCTCGCTGATGGCCGACGATGAGCCGTACGAGCTGCTGGAGGACGGGGAAGCCACCGGCATCGTCGAGCTGCCCGTCGAGTGGATTCGCGACGACGCAGTCTATTTCAACATGCACCGCAACACGGCCCTGCGGCCATACACTTCGCCCCGCACCGTGCTCGAGATCTGGAAAGCCGAATTCGACCAGGCCTGCGCGGAGCACGGGCTGTTCCTGCTCACCCTGCATCCGCACATCACCGGCCACCGCTCCCGCATGGTGATTCTGGAGGAACTGGTCCGGCATATCCGCGCCGCGCCGGGCGTCTGGTTCGCCACCCATGAGCAGCTCGCTCGCTTTGTGAAGACTCCGCCAGGGGCGTAGAGCCGGGCCTCATCCGCCCGGCCCGCCATGATCTTGCGCCCCCGGACCAGCGCGCCGCTCGCGGGCAGGGTGCGGCCTGCGGGGTTCCGCGCGCGCGACGAATTGGCCCGGCGGGCTTCGCCGACAGGATGGGTCCCGTCCCGAAGCACCCGTGTCTTCCCTCCCAGCCCAATTAACATCGGCCGATCAGCCTGTTAGACGGATTCGCCGCACGGCCCTGCTCGCGGCCCTCCATGACGGAGATCAAGTCCCCCGCCTGCACTCTGCGCTAGTCTGAAGCCATGTCATCCGCGCCAGGCGCGCCCGTTCCCGAGATGGCGGGGATGGGCGGGACGCTTCGCGGACAGATCGCTTCCGGTTTGCGGTCGGGGGAAATCCGGAGGACCCATGAAACCGGTCGAAACCGAATCCCAGCCGCTCTTTCCCGGGCGGACAGCCATTGACGATGGCTCAGGGGCGGTCGTGTGGGTGGAATCCCACATCAGCCAGGCCGCCTGCGCCTACCCCATCACCCCCACCACCAACATGGGCGTGCAATTCGCCCAGGCTGTCGCCGGCGGGTTCAAGAACCTGTGGGGCGACACACTGCGATTTGTCGAGGCCGAATCCGAGCATTCCTCGGCCTCCGCGGCGGAGGGCTTCGCCCTGGCGGGCGGGCGCGTCACCAACTTCACCTCCGGACAGGGGTTGGTGTTGATGAAGGAGGTGCTCTACGTCATCAGCGGCAAGCGCCTGCCGGTCGTGTTCAACATCGGGGCGCGGGCCCTATCGAGCCATGCGCTCAACGTGCACGCGGGGCACGACGACGTGATGGGCGTGGCCGATACGGGCTGGGGGATGCTCTTCGCGCGCAACGCCCAGGAAGCGGCCGATCTGTGCCTGATCTGCCGGCGGGTCGCCGAGGCGAGCGAGACGCCCTTCATGAACGTCCAGGACGGCTTTCTCACGACCCATACGCTGGAGACCTTGTCCCTGCCGGAGCCGGAGCTGATGGCCCGGTATATCGGCCCGCCGGGCGAGCGCTTGCGTCCCATATTCGACCCCGCCCGGGGCACCATGTCCGGCGTCGTGCAGAACCAGGACGCCTACATGAAGGGAAAGATCGCCCAGCGCTACTACTATGACCGCCTCGCCCCGGCGCTCGAGGAAGCGATGCAGGAGTTCGTCCGTCTGACGGGCCGCCGTTACGGGCTGGTGAGCACCTACCGCATGGAGGACGCCGAATTTGCCATCGTCGCCCTGGGCAGCATGGCGGAGACCGCCGAGACGGCGGCGGACCACCTGCGTGCATCGCTGGGCCCGAAGGTCGGTGTCGTGCATCCGACGGCGTTCCGCCCCTTCCCCGGAGCGCAGTTGGTGGAGGCGTTGAAGGACGTTGCCGGGTGCGCCGTCGTGGAGCGGATGGACAGCCCTCCCGCGCAGAGCAATCCCCTTACCGCGGAGCTGAAGGCGGCGTTCATGGACGCCTTGTCCGGGTATCCGGGCTACCCGAAGATCCAGCGCGCGCCGCTGATCCTGTCCGGTGCGGCGGGTCTGGGCGGACGGGATGTGCGTCCCGGCGATTTCATCGCCGTCGTGGAGGCGCTGAAGGAAAAGCGGCGCAGCTTCTTCAGCCTGAACGTGCAGCACCCCAGCGCGCTGCCGGCGCGCCACCATCCCGACGTGCGGCCGCCGGGCGCGTTCAGCATGCGCGGCTATTCGATCGGCGGATACGGATCGGTCACGACCAACAAGATCATCGCCCAGGTCGCGGGAGACCTGTTCGGCCTGCGCGTGCAGGCCTATCCGAAGTACGGCTCGGAGAAGAAGGGCCTGCCGACCAACTACTACCTGACGCTGGCGCAGGAACGCATCCGCACCCACTGCGAGATGATCCAGGCGGAATTCATCCCGCTGAACACGGTCAATGCCCTGCGCACGGGAGATGCGCTGGAAGGCCTCAGCCCCGGGGGGCTGGTCTTCGTGCAGTGGAGCGGACCGGCGGAGGCGCTCTGGCAGGCCTTCCCGCCGGAGGCGAAGCGCGCAGTACGCCGGGCGGGCGCCCGCGTGTTTCACCTCGACGCCGCCGGGATTGCGCGCGCGGAAACTCCGCGCGAGGAGCTCAGCGTGCGCATGCAGGGCATCGTGCTGCTGGGCGTGTTTCTCCGCTGCGCGCCGTTCCGGGAACGGCTGCGGCTGGAGGACGCGGTGCTGCTGGAGCGCGCGCAGCAGGCGCTGCACCGCACATTCGGCAAGCTCTCCGAGGAGGTCGTGGCGGCGAACCTGCGCTGCGTGGAGCGGGGCTACCGGGAGGTCAAAGAGCTGCCGCCGGCCTTGCTGGAGGAGACGCAAGAGGAACGGGAGCGGATCCCCGCGCACCGCCACGTGTCCGACGCGATGCATCCGGGCGTCATCACCTGTGGGCCGGAAGACCCCCTGCCCCTGGTCGTCGAGACGATGGCCGAGCGCCATATTTCCGCCGTCGTCGTGGTGAACGGACAGCAGGAGATGGTGGGCATCGTCTCCTCCACCGACATCGCACGGGCTTCCCAGGCCGCGGGACGCTTTTCCGGACCGCAGGTGCTTGCCAAGCACCTGATGACCAGCACGGTCCTCGTCACTTGGCCGGACGAGCCGCTCGCCGCCGCGGTGGAGCGAATGATGGAGCGGCGGGTGCACCGGCTGGTGGTGGTTCCCGGGCCCCAGGATACCCGGCATGCGATCGGAATTCTCTCCCGCACCGACCTGACCCAAGGGCCGCGGACCCAAACCTGAAAGGACTGCCATGCGTCCATCGGATGACGACGGCCACGTAACGCTCGCCCCGGCCGACACCCCCAGGCCCTCGCGCATGGGTGAAGGCTCGCTGCGCAAGGAGGCTGGATTCCCGTTGGAATCGCATGGGCCGCACTTGCCCTTTTCGGCCTTCGAGATGGACATGGACGCCTTTGTCGGCGAATTCAACGAGCGGGTCATCGGAGCCTATGGCCAGGGGCGTGACGCGCAACTTCCCGCGGATGTGGGCGTGGCGCGCTCGCTGATCCCTCCCGGCACGGGTGTCTTCCGGGACTTCTCCCACGTCGCGCCGGACCTGCCGCGCTTCGTGCCGGAGCGCTGCGTCGCCTGCATGGAGTGCGTGACCTTCTGCCCGGACACGGCGATCCTGGCGAAAGCGGCCGAGCCGGAGGCCGTGGCGGCTGTTGCCGGCACGATCGCCGAGCCGCGCGAGCGGGAGGATTTCCTGGCCCAATGGGTGCGCACCGCCAAGTTCCATGGCCTGCTCGAGAAGAAGGGGGAGCGCGGCGGCTTGTTCGCCATCTACGTGGACCCGACGAAATGCAAGGCGTGCGGGGAATGCGTGGAGGTGTGCGGCGACCATCGGGCGCTGGAAATGCAGGTGAAGGACGAGGGGATGCTGGAGGCCTATGCCGCCCGCGCAAGGGACATGCGCGCCGTGCCCGAAACGCCCGCGCGCTTCCTGGCCAAGCAGCTGCCCGTGGACGCGATGCTGCGCGAGCAGCGGGCGCTGCTCTACGCGGGCGGCGCCGGATCCTGCGCCGGCTGCGGCGAGGCGACCGCCATCCGCATGATGCTGGCTGCGACAGGGGTGGAACACCCCCCGGAGGAGATCGGCATCGTCGCCGCGACAGGCTGCAACACGGTCTTCGCGTCCACCTACCCGTACAATCCCTATCGCGTGACCTGGACCAACTCCCTGTTCGAGAACGCGCCGGCGGTGGCGATGGGCGTGCGCATGCGCTGGGACCAGCAGGGGCTCGCGCGGCGCCGCCTGTGGGTGCTGGGAGGCGACGGCGCGATGTACGACATCGGCTTCCAGTCCCTCAGCCGGATGCTGGCCAGCGGCATGGACATCAAGGTGCTCGTGCTGGACACGCAGGTCTATTCCAACACCGGCGGGCAGGCGAGCACGTCCACGTTCACGGCCCAGGGCGCGAAGATGTCTCCCTACGGCGCGGCCATCCACGGCAAGACCGAGCACCGCAAGGAACTGGCCAATATCGCGCTCATGCATCCCCACGTTTACGTCGCCCAGACGGCCACGGCGTTTCTCTCCCATTTCTACCAGGCGATCCGCGAGGCCAACGCCTTCCCCGGCCCGGCCCTGGTGAGCGTGTACGCGACCTGCCAGCCGGAGCACGGGGTGGCGGACGACCTCTCCCAGGCCCAGGCCCGGCGCGCGGTGACGAGCCGCGCCTTCCCTCTGTTCATCCATGACCCGCGCAAGGGAGACCGGCTCAGCGAGCGCATCAGCCTGAAGGGCAATCCCGCGGCCACCGACGACTGGTGGACCGATCCCGGCACGGACAAGCCCTACACCTTCGCGGAATTCGCCCGCACGGAAGCGCGCTTTGCCAAGCAAATCGGGCCGGACGGTGAGCCTTCGCAGGACCTGCTTGCTTCTCAGGACGATCGTTTGCGAAACTGGCGCCTGCTCCAGGAATTGGCGGGCATGCGCAAGGCATAGTCCCCCTTCGGAGCCGACCGCAGGCGGGCGCCGTGCCTGAGCCGGGAGCAATTCCACGGCAGGACCGCAGCGTCGCATCGCACGCGGAGCGCGCAGGGGGCGGGCCTGTCCCCTTGACCGGGAACGGGCACGGACAGGCGCGCCTGAGCGAAACCGGGACAACCGGCAGCGGTCCTCAATGCAGGAGGCCATGCGATGGCACAGTCACACTACGTCCTGGGCTTGATCGGTCATGTCGGCGCGGGGAAGACCTCGCTGGCCGAGGCCATGCTGGCGCGCGCCAGCACGCATCTCAAGCACGCCCCGGAAGGCGCCCGCTCCCTGCTCGACTACCTGCCGGAAGAGAAAGAGCACCAGACGAGCCTCAAGTCAGCCATGGCCCACCTCACCTGGGGCGGACATACGGTGGACCTGGTGGATACCCCCGGTGCGATGGACTTCATCGCGGACACGATCGGCGCCCTGCGGGTCATTGACGGAGCGGTGATGGTCTGCGCCGCGGAGCCCGGCCTGCAGGCCCAGACGGAATTCCTCTGGGAGCGCCTGGAGCAGGCCGGCCTGCCGCGCCTGCTGGTGATCAACAAGATGGACCGGGAGCAGGCGGACTTCGAGGGCCGGCTTGATCTGCTGCGGCAGGCCTGCGGCAATCGCCTCGTGGCCGTCAGCCTGCCTTGGGGAAAGGGCGAGGGCTTCCGCGGCGTGGTGGACCTGATCGAGGGCTGCGCCTACGACTGCAAGGAGCCACTCAAGCCCAAGCGCGCGGAGATACCCTCCGAGCTGGCTGCGGCGGCGGCCGAGCAGCGCACGCGGCTCGTGGAAGCCGTGGCCGAGGCCGACGAGACGCTGCTGGCGAAGTACCTGGAAACCGAAAGCCTCACCACGGACGAGCTGCGCGAAGGTCTGCTGAAGGCCACGCACGCCGGCAAAGTGGTTCCCGTGCTGTGCAGCTCGGCCACCCGTTCCATCGGCGTGGAGCGGGTGCTGGACGCCATCGTGGGCTGGCTGCCCGATGCTGCGGCGCGCCGGGCGGACCGCCGCTCCAGCGAGCAGGCGCAGCCCGGCTACGCCCCCGACACGCTGGAGAATGCGCACGGCGCGGCCCTGGTGTTCAAGACGCAGATGGACCACTACTCCGGCCGGCTCAGCCTGCTGCGCGTGCTGTCCGGGGAGCTGCGGCCCGGCGAGGAGCTGGTCAATCCCGCAAACGGAGCCACCGAGCGCCCGACCCACCTGCACAAGCTCATCGGCCGGGATCACGTCGAGGTCCAGGTGCTCAAGGCGGGCGAGTTGGGCGCTATACCCAAGCTCGCCCATACCCTGTCCGGGCACTCGCTTTGCTCGACGAAGAAGAAGGTGGAATTCGCCCCGATCGCGTTTCCGGAGCCGGTGCTGACCTACGCACTGCTTCTTCCGGTCAAGGGCGAGGAGGACAAGGTATCCACTGCGCTGCACCGCATGAGCGAAGTGGACCCGACCCTGCGCTACCATCACGACGCCGAAACGGGAGACTTCCTCGTGAGCGGAATGGGCAAGGCGCACCTGGACCTGGTGCTGGAGCGTCTGCAGCGCGACGTCCGCATCTCGGCCAGCTACGGTCCGCCCCACGTTCCCTACCGCGAGACCATCCGCGCCGCGGCCAAGGCGCAGGGCAAGTACAAGAAGCAGACGGGCGGGCACGGCCAGTACGGCGACTGCTGGCTGGAAGTCAAGCCCACGGCCCAGACCCAGTCGCTCGTCTTCCACAGCGCCATCGTGGGCGGCGCCATCCCGAGGAACTATATTCCCGCCGTGGAAAAAGGCGTGGCGGAGTCCATGCACAAGGGCGTCCTGGCCGGGTACCCCGTCATCGGCATTGATGCCACCGTGTACGACGGCAGTTACCACGATGTGGATTCGAGCGAGATGGCCTTCAAGATCTCCGGCTCCATGGCCTTCAAGAAGGCCATGGAGAGCGCAAAGCCGGTGCTGCTGGAACCCATCCTGGAGTTCGAGGTCGTCATACCCTCCGAGTGCATGGGCGACGTAATGGGCGACATCAATGCCAGGCGCGGCCGCGTGCTGGGGATGGACAACCGGAGCGCCAAGCAGGTCGTGCGGGCCGAGGTGCCCATGGCCGAGGCGCTCACCTACGCCATCGATCTGCGTGCCCTTACCTCCGGCCAGGGTTACTTCACCCACAAATTCGCCCGCTACGAGGAGGTCCCTCCCAACCTTGCGGAGCGCATCGTCAAGGAACGCCACGCGCCGGCCAAAGCCTGACGGCGGGCGCCGGGCTTCCGCATCGCTGGACTCTGACCCGCTCGGGCAGGTGCGCCGGTTGGGCCAGCTGCGTCCGGCGCTGCCGCGCGCGGGGGCGGTCCAAGACGTGACGCCGGACTGGAGCGATCTGGCCAATGCCGGCGACCGCCCGCGGCCTGACAGGCTCTCGAAGATTCCCGCCGCAGGACATGCGATCGCAGCGCGCCCCGGATTCGTCCCCCCTTGGACGGACGAATTGACTTATCGCAAATTGCTGCGACCATCAGCCCCCAACGCCTCCGCGCGATCTGCTAGAATTTTGGAGGAAGCGAATCGCGCATCGGCGCGACACGCGAGCTGAACGACACGTGACCGCGGGACCGAGCGTATGAGCACCAGACGGCGCATGGCTATCCTGGCGGGGGCGTTGCTGCTCGGGGGCGTCCTGTTGGGCGTGACGGCCTGGTGGCCCATCTTCGGATTCAGCGTCCGCTCCTGGTTCGCGAATGGCTTCACCTATGTCGGCACGATCGAGGCGACGAAAGTGGATGTCCCCACGCGTGTCACCTCGGTGCTGGGGACGGTGGACGTTCAGGAAGGCGACGCCGTAAAGGAGGGCCAGGTGCTGGCGCAGCTCCTGGGCGAGGACATCAAGATCAACGAGGAATTGCTGCATGACTACTTCGCGCGGGCCGACTGGATGGTGCGCGAGGGCCAGCTCGCGCTGCCCAACTACGAGAGCCTGAAGAACTCGCTCAAGCTGGCCCGCCTGCAGCGCCAATGGCTGACGGTGAAGTCCCCGGTCACGGGCACGGTGCTCACGCGCTATCACGAGCCCGGGGAAGAGGTGATGGCGGGCACACGGCTGTTCACCGTGGCCAACCTGGATTCCCTGTGGGCCTACATCTACGTTGCGCAGCCGCTGCTGGTCCGCATTCGGCCGGGAATGGCCCTGCAAGGGGTACTGCCCGAGCTGAAGGGCCGCACCTTCGCCGGCACGGTACTGAAGATCAACGACGAGGCGGAGTTCACGCCCAAGAACGTGCAAACGCGGGAGGAACGCACGCGCCTGGTGTTCGGCATCAAGATCGGATTCGACAACACGGAGCGGTTGCTCAAGCCCGGCATGCCCATCGAAATCACGTTGCCGGAGTGAGGCATGGGTGACGAAGCGCCCGGGCCCGCCTACGGCATCTCGGTCCAGGATCTGTCGAAGAAGATGAAGGCGACGCAGGCGCTGGCGCACTTGACCGTCGAATTCACGGCCGGTTTGATGCACGGACTGATCGGTCCGGAGGGCGCGGGCAAGACGACGCTGATGCGCCTGCTGGCGGGGCTGCTGCACCCCGATGGCGGCAAGATCGAGTATACGGCGCAGGGCCGGTCGGTTCCCTTCGCGCAGTCGCGTCCCTACGTGGCCTACATGCCCCAGCAGCAGAGCCTGTACGGGGACCTGTCCATCTCCGAACACCTGGACTTCTTCAGGACGCTCTACGCCCTGCCGGACGAGGCGTACCTGCAGCGCCGCGAGGAGCTGCTGGGGATCACGCGCCTGGAGCCCTTCCAGGAGCGGCCGGCCGGCCAGCTCTCGGGGGGCATGTACAAGAAGCTCGGATTGATGTGCGCCCTGCTCGCCTCGCCCCGCATCCTGCTGCTGGACGAGCCGACCAACGGCGTCGACCCCATCAGCCGGCGCGAATTCTGGGACCTGCTGTACCGCCTGCACGAGCAGCGCATTCTCATCGTCGTCGCCACCGCCTACATGGACGAGGCGGAACGGTGCGGACGGGCGCATCTGCTGCATGAGGGAAGACTGCTCGCCAGCGGCGAGCCGCGCGAGCTGCTGGCCCAGGCCGGGGTGCGGACGATCGACGAGCTGTTCCTGCTGCGGACGGGGGGTTGAGCGATGCTCGTCGAAGTGCGGAACCTGACCGTGCGGTTCGGCGACTTCACCGCCGTCCAGGACGTCTCCTTCGCGGTGGACGCGCGGGAGATCTTCGGATTCCTGGGCGCGAACGGGGCCGGCAAGACGACCACCATCCGTGTGCTGTGCGGCATCCTGCGACCCACCTCGGGCTCGGTACGAATCGGCGGAGTGGACCTTGAGGCCGACCCGATGGCCGTGAAGGAAAAAGTGGGCTATATGTCCCAGCGCTTCACCCTCTACGACGACCTGACCGTGGAGGAGAATCTGAGTTTCGTGGCCGGACTGCGCCACTTGTCCGGCGCAGCATACCGGCGCCGGCGGCAGGAGTTGCTGGAATTCATCGGCTTCGACCGGAGCCTGCGCCTGCTCGTCCGCGACCTGCCCGGCGGGGTAAAGCAGCAGGTCTCGCTTGCCGCGGCGGTGCTCCACGATCCGCCCGTGATCTTCCTGGATGAACCCACCGCCGGCGTGACCCCGGCCGCGCGCGCCCGCTTCTGGGCGCTGATCCGCCGCCTGGCCGGGGCGGGAAAGTGCGTATTCGTGACCACGCACTACATGGACGAGGCCGAGCAGTGCGGCCGCATCGCCTTGATGCGCGCGGGCGAAATCATCGCGTTGGACCGCCCCGCCGCGCTGAAGGAACGCACGTTTCCCCAGGGTGTGATCGAGTTGGCGCCGCGCACGCCCCAGGCCGGCGCCGGACTCGCGCCGCTGCTGGAACAGCCCGCGGCGGCCTCGGTGCAGCCCTATGGCTTGCGCTATCACGCCCTCATCCGGGACCCGGCGCGTTGGCTGCGGCTCGAGCCGGCCCTGGCCGAGCACTTTACCGTGACGCGTATCGCGCCCTCCCTGGAGGACGTGTTCATCGAGCTGGTGGAAGGGAGGAACCGATGAGCTTCGGTGCCGTCCAGTTCAGCCTGGCCCGCGCCGCCGCCATTGCCCTGAAGGAGGCCCGGCACATCCTGCGGGACCCCTTCACGCTGGGGCTGGCGGTCGGCCTTCCGCTCCTGCTCGTGGCGATCTTCGGGGTCGCCATCGAACTGGATGCGAAGGATATTCGCATCGCCGTGGACGACCGGGATCGCTCCGAAACTTCCCGCGCCCTGGTGGACATCTTCCGCAACTCCGGGGCCTTCCTGCCTCATGCGGTGGCCGCCGGCTCCGACGTGCAGCGGCTGCTCAGCTCGGAACGGGACAAGGCGGTGCTCATCGTGGAGCCGAAGCTGGAGCGCATGCTCGCAGTGGGCGGCAGGCCGCGCCTGCAGATCATCGTCGACGGCTCCGACAATTCCGTGGCGTTTTCGATCCTGGCGTATCTGAGCGGACTGGAAGCCACGGCGAACGCGCGCCTGGCACCGCGGGCCCCTCTGTCGCCCGTGGCACTGAAGACGCGCTTCCTCTACAACCCCGAGCTGAGCACGCAGTTCTTCATCGTACCCGGGCTGGTGGTGCTGGTGATGGGCATGATTTCGATCCTGCTCACGGCGATCACCGTGGCGCGCGAATGGGAAAACGGTTCGATGGAGCGCCTGCTCTCCACCCAGCTCTCGCCGCTGGACCTCATCGTGGGCAAGCTGATTCCCTATCTCGTGCTGGGCCTTGGCGCGATGGTGCTGATCTACGGCCTGGCCCGGCTGGGGTTCGGCGTGCCGTTCCGGGGCAGCCACCTGCTGTTTCTCGCCGGCTGCCTGCTGTTCCAGACGGCGTATCTGGGCATGGGACTGCTGATCTCCTCCCTGACACGCAGCCAGCAGGTCGCGATGCAGGCCTCGATGCTGTCGGGTTTCCTGCCCATCATCCTGCTGTCCGGGTTCATCTTCCCGTTGGAGAGCATGCCCGCGGGATTCCGCGTGCTGGCCGGCATGTTCCCCGCGAAGTGGTTCATGATCATCTGCCGGGGAATCTTCCTCAAAGGCGCGGGTATTGCGACGCTGGCCAGCCCGTTCCTCGTGCTCGCCGTCATGGACATCGCCATCCTGGCGATTGCGGTGCTGACGTTCAAGACGGACCTGGAGCCATGATCCGCGTACTGATCCACTTTGCCCGCAAGGAGCTGGCCCAGACGCTGCGGGAACCGCGCCGCCGGTTCTTTCTGTTCGTCGCGCCTGTCGTTCAGCTTGTCCTGTTCGGCTACGCGCTCTCGGCGGAAGTGCGCAATGTGCGCCTGAGCGCGATCTACGCCTCGGACGATTCCCTGACGTACGAGGTCGTCCAGCACGCCGTGAGCTCCGGCTGGTTCCTGCCGGCCGAAGCGGCGCAAGGCGATCCGTTCGCGCGCATCCAGCAGGGAGACGCGGACGTCGTGCTGGTGGCGCCTCCCGGCGGCCTGGAGCGGGCCATGGATCGGGGCGAGGGCCGGCTGCAAGTACTGATCGACGCCACGAATGTCACCCGGGCCCGCGCGGTCGAGCGCTACCTGCAGGCGATCCTGGCCCAGGTGCTGGCGGCGCGGGCGGCGAAGCTGGGGCCGGGGGCGCAGGGGCCGCCCATCTCGCTGCAAATGGAGCCGCGTATCCTGTTCAATCCATCCCTGGTGACGCCGATCTTTCTCGTGCCCGGGATCATGGCCCAACTCGTGGCCCTCGTGACCATCATCCTCACCGGCATCTCGCTCGCCCGCGAAAAGGAACTGGGCACGTTCGAGGTCCTGATTGCCGCGCCGATCCGCACCATCGAGATCATCCTGGGCAAGTGCGTCCCCTACTTCCTGCTCGGGTTGACGAATGTCGGGCTGATCCTGGCCGTCGCCGTTGTCGTGTTCCACGTGCCCGTGCGAGGCCCCCTTTGGATCGTGCTGGGCGTGGCGACGATGTATGTGGCCGCGACCGTGGCGGTGGGGATCTTGCTGTCGACCTTCTGCCGCAATCAGCAGCAGGCGACCCTGGGCGGCCTGCTGGTGCTGTTTCCGGCTATCCTGCTCTCGGGAATATTCTTTCCCGTGCAGACCATGCCCCTGCTCCTGAAAGGCGTCGCTTACATCAATCCGGTCACCTACTTCGCCGAACTGCTGCGCAACGTCCTGCTGAAAGGGGGAAATACAGACTTGATCGTGCGGGATGGCCTCGCCCTTTTGGCCATCACGGCGGTCACGATCACGCTGAGCGTCTGGCGGTTCCGGGCGACGCTGTAAGAGCGGCGGTTCACCTCGCGCACCGGCGTTGTGCTTCCCGGTCCCTCATCCTGGCTTGCCGGTGACCAGGAGCGCTTCATCGAAGATGGCCACGGCGCGCGTCCATCCCGCGGAGGCTCCGCGGATCTTGACCGGCATGCAGGAAATAATGAATCCGTCCCCGGGCAGCGCTTCGAGATTGTGCAGCTTCTCCAGGTGGCAATAGCCAATTTGGCGTCCCGCCTTGTGTCCTTCCCAGATCAGCCCTGCGTCGCCCGTGTCCCGGTATTTTTCGGCGGTATACACGAACGGGGCGTCCCAGCTCCACGCATCCGTTCCCGTCAGACGCACGCCGCGCTCCAGCAGGTACATGGTGGCCTCATAGCCCATCCCGCAGCCGGCGCTGACGTAGTCCGCTTGCCCGTAGCGGCTGCCCGCGCGGGTGTTGACCACAACGATCTCCAGCGGCTTGAGCTCGTGCCGAATGCGTCTCAGTTCCGCCGCCACATCGGCGGCCGTCGCCACATAGCCGTCCGGCCGATCCCGGAAATCGAGCTTGACCCCGGGCTGGAAGCACCATTCGAGCGGCACCTCGTCGATAGTGATGGCACGCTCGCCGCGGTTCATCGTGGAATGGAAGTGATAGGGCGCATCCAGGTGCGTGCCGTTGTGGGTAATCAATTCCACACGCTCGATCGCCCATGCCTCGCCGTCGGGCAGGTCCTCCTTCTTCAGCCCAGGGAAGAACCCGGCGATCTGGCCGAACGTCGAAGCATGATTGAAATACTGGATCTTGGGCCCGAATCCGGCGGGGTCGCTGACGACGTCATTCTCCAGGTACATCGACAGATCGACGATCTTGCGGGACATGCGGATCCCCTGGGTCAAACGGGTGGGTACGAGCGGCGCGCGCGCCTGCGGGTGCCGGGCGCGGTGCGGTCAGGTGCGCTTCTCTCGGGCAGCACAGCACCGCCGGGCGTGACAGGTCAAGGCTGGCCGTGCGACGGTGCCGCATGGGCGACTGCGCGGCTCCACGCTCCGCACGGCGTTTCGATGCGCGGCAGCTCCCTCGGGCGACGCGAGATGTCCGTGCTGCTGCCACCGCCTATTGACCTCGCCGCAGGGAGGCGGGAGCGGATTTCTTCTTTCTCGGAGGAACATGGCCTCACTCACCTTGGCGCAAGCGTCCGCTATCGTGGACTCGGCCCTGCAAAAGGGCCGCGAACTCAAGTTGGCGCCGCTCACCGTCATCGTGCTGGACGCGGGCGGTCATCTCAAAGCCGCCAAGCGCGAAGATCATTCGAGCCTGTTGCGGCAGGAGATCGCGCTGGGAAAGGCGTGGGGTTGCCTGGGGATGGGATTCGGCGGCCGCGAGTTGGCGCGCCGCGCGGCAAAGGCGCCCACGTTTTACGGCGTGCTGTCTGAGCTTTCGAACGGGCGCATGGTGCCGGTGCCGGGAGGCGTATTGATTCGCAGCCAGGAGGGCGAATTGCTGGGCTCGGTCGGCATCAGCGGCGATGCGTCCGAAAAGGACGAGGCCTGCGCGCTGGCGGGAATCCTGACGGCTGGCCTGCGTGCCGATACGGGCGACCCGGCGTGATGGACCGAGCGTCACGGGACGCCGACGGGCGGGGTCTCCTCATCCCGGGCAGGCCATGACGCCGGGTAGGCGGATCTACTGCCGGTAATGGTAGACCTTGCTCCAGGCAGCGACCCACGCATCGTGCAGGGCCTCGGATTGACCGAAATCCGGCACCCACATCTTGGCGCGCCGCGGATCGAAACCCGCAGGGACAGCCGGAGGAGTCTTGAGCATCGAGAAGTTGCCGTGCCGCGTGACGGCAAACCGCTGCCCCTCCTCCGACAATTGCCAATCGAGAAACAGCCGCGCGGCATGACGGTGGGCCGCCGTCTTCGGAATTCCGGCGGCGTACGGGGCGATGGGCACGCCTTCCTGGGCAAACAGCGCCTTGATGGGTGCTCCATCCCGCACGCTCGGGAAGATGGCGTCATAGATGATCGGCGCAATGGACACCTCGCCGCGCACGACCGCATCCGCCAGGGGCGCCGACGACGGAAACAGGCGCGGCTTCAGGGCCGCCTGCCTGGGCCAATAATCCTCGCCCAGGACCTGCCGCTCGAACATGATGCGCGTCCAGGTCGTACCGCCCGACACGCCGATCACCTGACCGATCTGGCCATCGCTGTAGGCCGGCTTGCACAGATCCCACCACGATCGCGGAGGATCCCGCTGCAGCTCTGTGTTGACGGCGATGCACCAGCCCGGAGCGATGGTGGGCCAGAGCTTGGGAGAGCAGAGCGCGGCAGGCAGGTATGCGCCGGCATTGGGCGGGGCGTAGTCGTCGAACAGATCTTCGAGCCGCTTGATGAGCGCGCGATCGGAGTGGTCAATGATGTCGGCTTTGAGCACCCCCGCGCGGGCCTCGGCCTGCACGCGGGTGATGAGCTGGCTGCCCGAGGCGCGCACCAGGGCGATCCGCATGAACGGGAAGCGCTCTTTGAAAGCGTCGATCGCCTCCTGCATCGCGGAAGCGACGGTGGAGGTATAGATCACCAGGCGGCCCTCCTTCCGCGCCCCCTCCACAAGCGACGGGGACGGCAGGAATTCCGCCGCGGCTGCGCGCCCGCCTAGAGACGACAAGCCCAGGGCCGTCGCGGCAGTCAGCATTTCACGCCGGCTGAGTCGAACGTCACGCATGCTGGTGATCCTCGGCCCCCGCCATATGCCGGTTCATGTGAAAACTTATAGCCACTGAGGTGCGGCTCCCGCCCAAGGAGCCCCGCTTGCCGTGTCTTGGACGCGGGATATGGCTGCGACAATTACGGGTCGTATCCGGAAGGCCATAACGCTGCCGTCGCTTGGCGAGGCATGATAACACCGATCTTGGGCCACCAGGGAATCGGCGCGCGGATTCGGCCAATACTCTGCTAAACCTCGCGGTGGCGGGCCGGCTGTCCACGTCCCCGGGCGCACTCAAATTCATCTGATGCGGACCCACATGCGTACATCCCGCGCGGCGGCGGCTGAAGTGTTTGCCCAGTGGGCCGTCGGGCTGACTCCGCAAAGCATTCCGGCGACAGTACGGCAAGCGCTCGGCAATTCGCTGCTGGACATCGTGGGGTTGTGTCTGGCCGCGCGCAATGCGGATTACGTGCAGGCGGCGTTGACCGCATGGGACGGATCAGGTGCGTGCACCGCGATCGGTCACCCGCGCCGCATGGATGCCGCGGGAGCGGCGCTGCTCAATGGATTGGCAGCTCACGGGGAGGATTACGACGACACATTCGAGGGGACGCCTGTCCACACGGGCGTGGTGGTCATTCCTGCCGTGCTCGCGGCGTGCGAGGCCCACGGGCGCGCCGGATTGAACGCCTTGCTGGGCGCCGCGGCGGGAGCGGAACTGATGTGCCGCATGGCCCTGGTCGCTCCAACGGCGATTCACCGCGCCGGATTCCATCCCACGGCCGTCATCGGCGCCCTGGGTGCCGCGGCGGCCGCCAGCGTGGCGCTCGGTCACACGCCTCGGCAGATGACCGATGCGCTTGGCATCGCGGGCAGCATGGCCAGCGGGATCATCGAGTACCTGGCCGAAGGAACGTGGACCAAGCGCTTGCATCCAGGCTGGGCGGCCCAGAGCGGCCTGCGCGCCGCCGCCCTGGCGCGCGCGGGGTTCGCCGGGCCGCGCACCGTGCTGGACGGTGAGCACGGCTTCTTTCACGCGTTCGGCGTGGATTCCATACTGCCGGACCTGGGCCTCCTGACCGGGGAACTGGGAACCCGCTGGCATGCCGAAGCCATCGCCTTCAAGCCCTATGCGTGCGGCACGATGGCGCAGCCCTACATTGACTGCGCCATTCGCCTGGCGCGCGAAGGCCTGCGCGCGAGCGAGGTGGAATCCATCGAGTGCAATGTCGGCGAGGGCACGGTGCACCGGCTTTGGGAACCGGCACAGGAGAAAGCCAATCCGTCATCGGCCTATTCCGCGAAGTTCAGCGTCCCCTTCTGTATCGCGGCGGGCCTGCTGGATCAGGCCGCGGGATTGGCTCAATTCACCGAGGTCCGCGCCGCCGATCCGGAAATCCGCGCGCTCGCCGCGAAAGTGCGCTACCGGGTGGACCCCCGCAACGAGTACCCGCAAAATTACACCGGGCACATGCGCGTGACGTGCAAGGACGGCCGCACGGTCGAGGCCATACAGCCGCACCTGCGGGGCGGCAAGCGTGAACCGCTGACGCAACGGGAGCTGGAGGCGAAGTTTCTGGCCAACGTCCAGTTCGGCGGATTGCCGCCGTCAAGGGCCTCCGCCCTGCTGGAGACCTGCCGCGGGCTGTTCGCTGCGCCGGATATGAGGAGCCTGGGCGCGTTGCGGGACTAGCGGGCCGTCAGGCTTCCACGGAGCGCATCGTCACGCGCTCGCACAAGGCGACGCTCGCTACCGGCTTCGAGTGGCCGGGCGTGCAATGCAGGGGATCGGACAGAAGCGTACGGAGAGCGAACGCGTGGTAGGTGCACGGCGGGCACACGGCACCCTGTTTCCGGGCAATGGTGCGCGGGAGGTAGAGTCGCGGGGGGGCCGGACGTTCACGGCCGCTTGATCGCCACATGCCGCCGCAGCAACGCGGAGCGCCGCAATTACGAAGCCGGGGAGTTCCCGCCATCGCACAGGGCGGATTGTGCCGCCGGACGGCTAGACGACCTCGCCTCCGGCGCGGCCGCCGATGATGATCTTTCCTTCATCCTCGAGCTTGCGGGCGATCTTCACAAGATTCTGCTGGGCTTTTTCCACATCGGAAATCTTGGCCGGGCCCAGCACCTCCAGGTCTTCCCGCAGCATGTCGGCCGCACGTTGGGACATGGAGCTGAAGATGAGCTCCTTGATGGGATCGCTTGCGGTCTTCATGGCGAGCGTGAGGTCCGCGCCCTGCACTTCCTTCAGGACCAGCTGCATTCCCCGCGCGTCGATCAGCACCAGGTCCTCGAACGTGAACATCAGCTCGCGGATCTGTTCCGCCAGGTCCGGATTGCTTTCCTCGATCGTGGCGAGGATGCGGGTTTCGGTGGACTTGTCGAGAGAGTTGAGCGTTTCGGAGACCGCCTCGATGCCGCCCACTTTCGCGGTACCCATGGCACCGGAGGCCTGCATTTCGCGAGACAGCACCTCGTCAATCTCGTTCACGACCCCGGGCTGGATGGCCTCGAGGATCGCCATCCGGTACACCACATCGGCCTGCAAGTTCTCCGGCAGCTCCTTCAATACGGTGGCGGTCTGCTCCGGGTCTTCCAGGTGCGCCAGGATCAGCGCGATGGTCTGCGGGTGCTCGTGAGTGATGAAGTTCGCGATGGCCCTCGGGTCGAGCCACTTGAGGGACTCGAGCGCGCTTTCTTCGACGTTGGCGGAGAGGTTATCCACCAGCGATTTGGCGCGATCGCCGCCCAGGGCCTTGGTGAGCGTGTTCTTCACATAGTCGGCCGAGGCATTGATGATGAAGCCTTGCGTGCCGGCGGTGCTTTTGTTGTAGAACTCCTCGAGCACCAGGTCCAGCTCCTCCGGCGAGACCTCGGTGAAGCGCGCCATGTGATAGCCGACCTGTTGGATTTCGGAGTCCTCCAGGTTCTTGATGATGTCGCCCGCGGCTTCCTCACCCAAAGCGACCAGCAGGATTGCCGCCTTCTTCGGTCCGGTCAGTTTACCTGCGGCCATGGGACCTCTTTTCGGCTACGTTCTGGTTTTCAGCTCGACGATCGTGCTGGATTGATCAGCCGCGAGTGCCGGAATGCGATAACGCCTTGTTTCCGCGCCACGGTCTTCCGCGATTTCGGGCAAAGACATGCACGAAAGGTATGCAGGTCCTGCGCCGAATTCTTCCGCTAGGCTCGGGCAGACTGGGCGTTCCCATGCTATCGAGCCGGAACCGGAAGCGGGAGCGATCTGACCCAGCCTCGCCTCTGGCTTCATGAATTCGACAATAATATGAACGGGTTGTGCGAAAGATCGTGCGGACCCGACCGTTCAGGCGGAGCAGGGAGACGGAAGCGTTTCCTAACTGCGGGGCTGCGGCTACTTGGCCAGATTCGAATAGAGGTGGGAAGCAATGCCGAGGAGAAGGCCAAAGGCTACCAGTAAATGCGACTGCCTGACCACGTCGAACCCGTCAATGCGGGCGGAGCCGGCGCTGGGTGGAAGCAGCGTCGCCAGCATTTTCATGGTCGTGCTCTTGCCAGCCCCATTCGGACCTAGAAGCCCGAACGACGCACCGCGCGCCACACGCAGGGAGACGGTATCAACCGCGACGAAAGAGCCGAACCGGCACGTGAGCCCGATGGTTTCTATGACCAGTTCTGCTTCAATTCCAGTCCCGTCCGTGGCGGCCGGAGCTGCTGTGCCGTCCATACCGTTCCCGCATTGACTGACGCCGAACTGCCGGTTGTACGTGCGCGGGGCGATCCATCCGCCGACTGCGCGCCGCAGGAGTTCCACTCCGGTGCGATCCTTGCGCAAGCCAGCGGCCAGGCTGCTTCTAATCGAGCTTACGCCTGACTCGAGTGCGCACGATGA
>JBGOTW010000041.1:0-21905 GCA_041476685.1 bacterium
AGTCCTATCCGCAGCTGCGCTTTCTCGCGAGCGTCGGAGAGCCGCTCAATCCGGAAGCCGTGGTCTGGGGCCTCGAAGCCTTCGGGCTGCCGTTCCACGACAACTGGTGGCAGACCGAGACCGGCGCGATCATGGTCGCTAACTTCCCGAGCACGGATATCAAACCGGGATCAATGGGCCTGCCATTCCCGGGAATCGAGGCGGCGATCGTCCGGCGCGTCAGCGAGAGTGCGGCTGAGGTGATTGTCGAGCGGCTGGGCGAGGGCAAGGGCGTGCGCGTGCTGACCGAGCCCGGTATCGAAGGGGAACTGGCCCTGAAGACCGGGTGGCCGTCGATGTTTCGCGGCTATCTCCACGAGGAGGAGCGCTACCGGAAGTGCTTCGCGGAAGGGTTCTATCTCACGGGCGACCTCGCCCGGCGGGATGAGGACGGCTACTTCTGGTTCGTCGGACGCGCAGACGACGTCATCAAGTCCGCCGGGCACCTGATCGGGCCGTTCGAGGTGGAAAGCGTGCTGATGGAGCACCCCGCCGTGGCGGAAGCCGGAGTGATCGGCAAGCCGGACCCGATCGCGCTGGAGGTGGTGAAGGCCTTCGTGACCTTGCGCCGCGGCCATGAGCCCAGCGAGGAGCTCATGCTCGACATCCTGGGCTTCGCACGGAAGAGGATGGGCCCGGCCGTGGCGCCCAAGGAGATCGCGTTCGCGAACGACTTGCCCCACACGCGCAGCGGAAAGATCATGCGGCGGCTGCTCAAGGCCCGGGAGCTGGGATTGCCCGAAGGGGACACCTCTACGCTGGAGAGCGCGTCATGAACGAGCCACGCGAGCGGGCGCTGCAGCGGCTGCGCAACATGGTGGCCATCCGTCAATTCGAGGAAAAGGCCGCAGAGCTCTACGGGGCGTCGAAGATTCGCGGCTTCCTGCACCTGTACATCGGGGAAGAGGCGGTCGCCGTCGGGGCGCTGGAGTCCCTGCGCCCGCAGGATGCCATCGTGGCTACGTACCGCGAGCATGGTCACGCCCTCATCCGGGGAGTTCCCGCGCAGTCCATCATGGCCGAGATGTTCGGCAAGGCCGAAGGATGCAGCGGGGGCCGGGGCGGCTCAATGCACATCTTCGACGCGTCGCGGCGCTTTTACGGGGGCAACGCGATCGTCGGGGGCGGCATGCCGCTCGCCGTCGGTCTCGCCCTGGCGGACAAGCTGCAGCAGCGGCACCAGGTCACGGCGTGCTTCTTCGGGGACGGCGCCATGGCCGAGGGAGAATTCCACGAGTGCGCCAATCTGGCGGCGCTGTGGAAGCTGCCGGTCCTGTTCCTCTGCGAGAACAACTTGTACGCGATGGGCACCGCGCTCGAACGGCATCAGGCTCGGCCGGACCTCAGCGCGCGTGCCCGCAGCTACGGGATGAGCGGCGAGCAGGCGGATGGGATGGACGTCGAGGCAGTCGCGGAAGCCACGGCGCGGGTCTCCGCCCAGGTGCGCGAGGGCAACGGCCCCGGCTTCATCGAGTTCCTCACTTACCGCTTCCGCGCCCACTCCATGTTCGATCCGGAGTTGTACCGGAGCAAGGAGGAAGTCGAACAGTGGAAGAAACGCGATCCCATCGCCTTGTTCCAGGCGCGCGCGCGGCAGCAGGGCCTGGTGACCGAGGCGGACGTGGCGGCCATCGAGGTCTCCGTGCAGCAGGAGATCGAGGCGGCCGTCGCCTTCGCCGAAGCGGGCACCTGGGAGCCGGTCGAGCATCTGCTGGCGAACGTGTACACGCCCGTGGAGGCGCGATGAGCCCGGAGCCACCATGACTACAGTGCGCACGACCTACCGCGAATGCATGCGCACGGCGCTTCGCGAAGCTCTGCAGCGCGACCCGCGCGTGTTCCTGATGGGTGAGGACGTCGGCATGTACGGCGGAACCTACGCGGTCAGCAAGGGCCTGCTGGAGGAGTTCGGCGCCGAGCGGATCCGGGACACGCCCTTGTCCGAGTCCACGTTCGTCGGCGCCGGTATCGGCGCGGCGATGGGGGGAATGCGGCCGATCGTGGAAATTATGACCGTCAACTTCAGCCTGCTGGCGCTGGACCAGATCGTCAACAATGCCGCGACCCTGCGCCACATGTCGGGCGGGCAGATCAGCATCCCCCTCGTGATCCGGATGGCGACGGGCGCCGGCCGGCAGCTCGCCGCGCAGCATTCCCACAGCTTGGAAGGCTGGTATGCCCATATTCCCGGGATCAAGGTGCTGGCGCCCGCAGCGCTGGAGGATGCGAGAGGCATGCTCTGGACCGCGCTGCAAGACCCCGATCCCGTCCTGATCTTCGAGCACGCGGCACTGTACAATCTGGCGGGGGAAATCGACGGCGCGGCCGGCGCCGTCCCGATCGACAAGGCGGTCGTACGCAGGCCGGGATCGGACGTGAGCCTCGTCACTTACGGCGGGACGCTCTACAAGTGCCTCGAAGCCGCCGCGGAGCTCGCCAAGGCCGGCGTGCAGGCGGAAGTGGTGGACCTGCGCACCCTGCGGCCGCTGGACTCGGACACCGTGCTCGCTTCCGTCCGCAAGACCCATCGGGCGGTCGTGGTGGACGAGGGCTGGCGCAGCGGCAGCCTGTCCGCCGAGGTGATGGCCAGGATCATGGAAGCGGCGTTCTACGAACTGGATGCGCCCGTGGAGCGCGTGTGTTCCGCGGAAGTCCCGATTCCCTATGCGGCCCATCTGGAGCAAGCGGCCACGCCCCAGGTCCCCGCGATCGTCTCCGCCGTGCAGCGTGTCGTGAACAGCCATGTCTGAATTCAAGATGCCCGCGCTGGGGGCGGACATGGAGGCGGGCACCCTGCTCGAATGGCTGATCAAACCTGGCCAGCGCGTCAAGCGGGGAGACATCGTCGCGGTCGTAGACACCGAGAAGGCTGCCGTCGACGTGGAGATCTGGATGGACGGGGTCGTCGAGCGGCTGCTGATCGAGCCGGGCATCCGCGTTCCGGTTGGAACGGTGCTCGCGCTCATCCGCACTGGCACGGAGGCCGCCGCAGCGATGCCGGCGCCGCCCCAGGCCGCCCCGGGCCGCGCCACCCCCAAGGCGGCGCCGGCTCCCGTTGTACCCGCGGCTCCAATGGCGCCCGTGGCGGCGAGGCCGGCGCAAGGCGCAGAGCCCCAGGCGGCGCCCGGTCAACACCGCGTCTCTCCCCTGGCTCGACGCATGGCGCGGGACCTGGGCGTGGACCTGGCTCGCGTCGCGGGCACCGGGCCGGCCGGAACGGTCACCCACACGGACGTCGAACGGGCCGCGGCCGACATCCGCGCTGCCGCCGCCCCAGCAGGATCGGGCGCCACGCCGCAGGCGGGTGCGGAACGGCTGCGCGCTTCGCCCCTGGCGCGGCGCAGGGCAAAGGAGCTGGGCGTGGACCTGGCCCGCGTTCCGGGCACCGGAGCGGGGGCCGCGATCACCCAGGCGGATGTCGAGCGGGCCGCAACGGCGCCAAAAGCGCCCCGCGCGCCGATGACGGCGCAGCAGCGCTCCGTCGCTATGCGCCGTGCGATCGCCCAGGCGATGGCACGGTCGAAGCGGGAGATCCCCCACTACTATCTCGGCCTGGAGATCAAGCTCGACCGCGCCCTGGCGTGGCTGGAGCGGGAAAACGCTGCGCGCTCCATCGTCGAGCGGGTGTTGTACTCTGTGCTGCTGGTCAAGGCCGTGGCGCTGTCCGCGCGCGAGGTGCCGGATATGAACGGATTCTGGGTCAATGACGGCTTCCAGGCGAGCGCGGCAGTCCACGTGGGAATGGCGATCTCGCTGCGCGGCGGCGGATTGGTGGCGCCGGCCCTGCACGATGCGGATCGGAAGTCGCCGGTGGAGCTGATGCGCGAGCTGAAGGACTTGGTCGCGCGCACGCGCGCCGGCTCGCTCCGCAGCTCCGAGCTCAGCGATCCGTCGATCACCATCACGAATCTGGGCGAGCAGGGCGTGGATACCGTATTCGGGATCATATTCCCGCCCCAGGTGGCGCTTGTCGGGTTCGGGCGGGTATCGGAACGCCGCTCGATCCAGGCGAGCCTGTCCGCCGATCATCGGGCCAGCGATGGCCATCGGGGAGCGCTGTTCCTGGCGGCTATTGACCGGCGCCTGCAGGCTCCCGAGACCCTCTAGGACCAGCCATGACTCCCGCCGAAATACGCCAGGTCGTCCTGCACGCGCTGCGCACGGTTGCGCCGGAAGTGGACTCCGCCGTGGTCGAGCCGGATACCGCATTGCGCAGTCAGCTCGATATCGATTCCATGGACGCACTGAACTTCTTCATCCGCCTCCACGAAAAGCTGGGCGTGGAGATACCCGAAGCGGACTACGCAAAGCTGAACACCCTCAACGAGTGTGTCGCTTACCTGGGAGCCAAGTTGGGTTGAATCGCCGTCAGGCCCGAACCCGATGGGCGGCCGCCCCTACCGCGCCTTTCGGCCGCTCAGCCCCTCAGGGCAGGGAGGCGCGATATCCGCGGCCGGTTCCAGCGGAGCGAATTTCCCGCAAGCGGGGGCTGGCCCGTTGCGACTGGGTTGCAGAGCACCTCTTCAGCGCCAGGTTTTCGTGCCGCACGGATCGGCAGGCGGAGAGCGGGTCCACTGAAGCGCCGGGCAGCGGGGACGCCGCACCTCCGGCTACGGGCAATGGGACGGGGGAGGGCTCCACCTGGATGAGGGACCTCATGCGAATCCTGGTGTTGAACTGCGGCAGTTCCAGCATCAAGTTCCAGGTGTTCCGCATCCTAGGGCAGGGGAAATTCTCGCGCACGGTGCGCGGCGCCGTCTCCGCACTGGGCCGAGGTGCCGTCCTGTCCAGCTCAAGCGCCAGCGGCGGGGAAACGCGGATCGCGGTCACCGCGCAGACCCATGTCGAAGCCGTGCAGCACATCCTGACCCATCTGGACCGCGCCGCGGAGGCTGGAACCGGGGGAGAGCCCATCGCCGCCGTGGGCCATCGCGTCGTGCATGGCGGGCACCAATTTCGCGCCCCGACCCTGGTCACCGAATCGGTGCTGCACGGCCTGAAGCATCTGGAGGAGCTGGCTCCGCTGCACAATGGCCCGAGCGTGTCGGTCATCCACGCCATGGCTGCGCTGCTGGACGTGCCGCAGGTAGCCGTCTTCGACACCGCCTTCCATGCCAACCTGCCGGAGGTGGCATGGCGCTATGCGATCCCGTTCGCCCTCGCCGAGCGGCACGGGATTCGCAAGTTCGGCTTCCACGGCATCTCCTACCGCTACGTCCTGGACCGCCTCGCTGCCCTGACCGGCACGCCCGTTGCCGGACTTTCCGCAGTCCTGCTGCACTTGGGTCACGGAGCCTCCGCCGCGGCGGTCCGCAATGGGGTGTGTGTGGACACCACGATGGGATTCACGCCCCTGGAGGGCCTGATGATGGGTACCCGCAGCGGAGACCTGGATCCTTCGCTGGTGGAATTCATCGCGGAGCACGAGGGGCTTGCGCTGGAAGAGGTAGTGCGGATGCTTAACGCCGAATCGGGCCTGCTTGGGGTATCCGGGCTTGCCAGCGATATGGAACGTCTGCTGAGCGAGGAAAGATCCATTCCGCGCGCGGCGCTCGCGGTGGACATGTTCTGCTACCGGGCGCGCAAGGCGGTGGGGGCGCTGCTGGCCGCCCTCGGCGGCGCGGAGCACATTGCGTTCACGGGCGGTATCGGCGAACACGCCCCGGCAATCCGAGCACGAATCTGCGGCGCGCTTGGCTGGCTGGGGCTGCATTTGGACGGGGACGCCAATGCAGGGACGCGCGGACACGAGGGGTGCATCAGTGTGCCCGGCTCCCGGGTGAAAGTGTGGGTCGTTCCCACCGACGAGGAACTCCAGATTGTCCGGGACAGCGCCGCGTTGCTCGACTTGCGGGCACCCTAACCGCCGTTCGCCGGGAGACGGGTCCATGGTCACTGCCGGCGGGAGGCGGAGGCGGGATGTTTGAGCCAGGTCAAATGCGGGCGGGGTGGGCGGCGCTTATGCTGGTTTGATCAGGCGGGGGGGCTGCGCGTAACCCTGGAGATAGCGAGGCCTTATGCCCACGGTATTGCAGGGCGACGAACTGAAGCGGATGGACGCGTATTGGCGCGCCGCGAATTATCTTTCGGTAGGGCAAATCTACCTGCTCGACAATCCGCTCCTGCGGAAACCGCTCACCAAGAAGCACGTCAAGCCGCGCCTGCTCGGCCATTGGGGCACGGTGCCGGGATTGAATCTCGTCTACGCGCACCTCAATCGCGTGATCCGCAAGCTCGACCTGAGCGTGCTGTTCGTCACCGGCCCAGGCCACGGCGCACCGGGCATCCTGGCCAATACGTACCTGGAGGGGACGTACTCCGAGACCTATCCCCACATCTCACAGGACGAGGCGGGCATGCGCCGACTGTTCAGGCAGTTCTCCTTCCCCGGCGGCGTGCCCAGCCACACCGCACCCGAGACGCCAGGATCCATCCATGAGGGAGGCGAGCTCGGCTATTCCCTCGCACACGCCTACGGCGCGGCTTTCGACAATCCGGACCTGATCGTGGCCTGTGTCGTGGGCGACGGAGAAGCGGAAACCGGGCCGCTCGCGACTGCCTGGCACTCCAACAAGTTCCTGAACCCCGCGCGCGATGGCGCCGTGCTGCCCATTCTGCACTTGAACGGATACAAGATCGCCAACCCGACCTTGCTCGCTCGCATCGGCAACGAGGAGCTGAAGCACCTCTTCCTCGGCTACGGCTACGAGCCGGCCTTTGTCGAGGGGGACGATCCGGCGGCCGTGCATGAGCTGATGGCGGAAACGATGGACCGCGTCTTTGCGCAAATCCAGTCCATTCAGAGGGAAGCGCGCGAGAAGGGCTCCATGGCGCGGCCGCGCTGGCCGATGATCGTGCTGCGTACGCCCAAGGGGTGGACCTGTCCCAAGCAGATCGAAGGCGTCCTTACCGAGGGCACCTGGCGCGCCCACCAGGTCCCCATGAACGACGTGGTGGACCACCCGGGACGCCTGAAGATCCTTGCGCAGTGGATGAACAGCTACCGGCCGGAGGAGCTGTTCGACGCGCGCGGCAGCCTGCGCCCGGAACTGGCCGCCCTAGCCCCCGCGGGCGCGCGCCGCATGGGCGCGAATCCCCACGCCAACGGCGGCGCGCTGCTGCGGGACCTGGAGTTGCCCGATATCCGCAGCTACGCGGTCGCAGTGGAACGTCCCGGAGAAACGATGGCGGAGGCCACGCGCGCCTTAGGCGAATACCTGCGGGACGTGATGCGGCTGAATGCCCCGCACCGCAACTTCCGCGTATTCGGCCCCGATGAGACCGCCTCAAACCGCCTCGGGGCCCTCTTCGAGGTGACGGAGCGCGCCTGGATGGCGGACACGCTGCCGACCGACGACCATCTTTCCTCCGGCGGCCGGGTGATGGAGATCCTGAGCGAGCATACCTGCCAGGGCTGGCTGGAGGGCTACCTGCTCACGGGCCGGCACGGCTTCTTCTCCTGCTACGAGGCGTTCATCCACATCATCGATTCGATGTTCAACCAGCACGCCAAGTGGCTGAAAGTGACCCAGTCGCACATTCCCTGGCGCAGGCCCATCGCGTCACTCAATTACCTGCTGACGTCCCACGTGTGGAGGCAAGATCACAACGGCTTCTCGCACCAGGATCCGGGCTTCATTGACCATGTGGTGAACAAGAAAGGCGACGTGATCCGCGTGTACCTGCCGCCCGACGCGAACACCCTGCTGGTCGTGTCCGATCGCTGCATGCGCAGCCGTAACACGGTGAACGTCATCGTCGCCGGCAAGCAGCCCGCCCCCCAATACCTCGACATGGCAGCAGCCATCCGCCATTGCGTCAACGGCATCGGTATCTGGGAATGGGCCGGCAGCGACAGGGACGGCGAGCCCGACGTGGTGATGGCCTGCGCGGGCGATACGCCCACGCAGGAGACCCTGGCCGCCGTCGAGATCCTGCGGCTGCACGCGCCCGGCCTGAAGATCCGGGTGATCAACGTCGTGGACCTGATGCGGCTGCAGCCCCAGAGCGAGCATCCCCACGGGCTGCCGGACACCGACTACGACATGCTCTTCACGACCGACAAGCCGATCATTTTCGCGTACCATGGCTATCCCTGGCTCATTCACCGCCTCACCTACCGGCGCAGCAACCGGAATTTGCATGTGCGCGGATACAAGGAGGAGGGCACGACGACCACCCCATTCGACATGGCCGTCCTGAACGATCTGGACCGTTTCCACCTGGCGATCGACGTGATTGACCGGGTGCCCAAGCTGAGCGGCGTGGGGGCCCACCTGAAGCAGACGCTCCACGACCGGATCATCGAACACAAGGAATATATCCGCGAGCACGGGGAGGACATGCCCGAGATTCGCGACTGGCACTGGACTGGCGTGCGGTAGGGGCGTGCAGCGCAGGCCGCCGCTTCGGTCGCGGCGCTTTCGCGTGGCGGCGCCGGTCCACCCCATCGCCCAGCCGGCGGCGAGTCTCCACCAGGCATTGGGGGATCGGTTCCGTCCGGCTGCCGCGGATCGCGGTCGCCACGGCACGCGCTAGGCACATTCGTCGCCCCGCCGATCATCGCCCACCATTCGGACCCCCCCAGGGCCTTGCATCCCGACGGCCTCTGGCGAAGCGAGTGGATCCTAGACTATCGAGCGTGCGTGCGGGCAGCTCTAAACACACAACCACCCTCGTGCGTCCATTGACCTCGGAGTGCACCCGGCTTAGTTAGTGACAATGTAGGGGGAACTCCGCGGTTTTTTGCTCGACGTTTCGCACGGCGGTATACGGCCAAGGCGATTGTCTCCTCTTTGAGAGCAAGAACCGGAGTGTTCGGGGGAGCAGGATATTCGACAATCCGTTCGCGGTCCCACAGGGATTCGTATCCCCCAGGCGTAAGCGCATCGGAACGGAGACTCCCCATGGAAGCGGTAAACTCGAACAAGGCGCGGGATCGGTCGCGTTTCGAGAGCGACGACGCGCGTTGGGCGGCCGTGCTGCGCCGTGACCGGAGCGCGGATGGCGTCTTCTATTTTTCCGTGCGCACAACGGGCATCTTTTGCCGGCCGTCCTGCCCATCCCGCAGGCCCCGCCGCGAGAACGTGCGCTTCCATCCGACCCTCGCGGCCGCGCAAGCGGCGGGATTCAGGCCCTGCCGGCGCTGCAAGCCAATGGAGCCGTCCCTTTCGGAACAGCGCGCCGCGGCCGTGGCGCGGGCCTGCCGCCTGATCGAGACCGCCGAGGAAGCGCCGAGTCTGGCGCAGCTGGCGCGCGCCGCCGGAATGAGCCGCTTTCATTTCCACCGCGTGTTCAGGAGCGTAACCGGCGTCACGCCGAAAGCGTACGCGGCCGCGCACCGGACGCAGCGGCTGCGGGACGAGCTCGCACGGGGCGGCACGGTGACCGATGCCATCTATGGCGCCGGATTCAATTCCAGCGGCCGCTTCTACGCCTCGTCGGCGGACGTGCTGGGGATGAGGCCGGCGGACTTTCGCTCCGGCGGCGCGGGCGCGACAATCCGCTTCGCGGTCGGCGCATGCTCGCTGGGCGCGATCCTGGTCGCGGCAACCGGAAAGGGCGTCTGCTCGATCCTGCTCGGCGACGATCCCGATGGCCTGGTGCGCGACCTGCAGGATCGCTTTCCGCTGGCGAAGCTCATCGGTGCGGACAAGCCGTTCGAGCAGTGGGTGGCCAGAGTCGTCGGGTTTGTCGAGTCCCCGCAGCTGGGACTCGATCTTCCCCTCGACATTCGGGGCACGGCTTTTCAGCAGCGCGTCTGGGAGGCGCTGCGCGGGATTCCCGCTGGCGCGACAGCGAGCTACGCGGCCATTGCCGCGCGGATCGGCTCCCCGCGGGCTGCGCGGGCCGTGGCGCGGGCCTGTGCGGCGAATACGATCGCCGTGGCCATTCCATGCCATCGTGTGGTGCGTAGCGACGGGGCCCTCAGCGGCTACAAGTGGGGCGTCGAACGCAAGCGGATGCTGCTCCGCCGCGAAGCCGCCTCGTGGGCGACGTCCCCTGGTGCGTCCCGGCCGCCGCCAAGCCCGCTTCCCCAGGGCGATTCCGGTCCCGCGACCGGCCCCGCCTTGTCCCGCACCGCCGGGCGGGGCGCAATTCCGTCCTGAGCGCGCGGCCGTGAACCGCGGGCCCCTCTCTCATGGCCGTGCGCCCACAGCCCCGCGTCGAGGGCACAGCACGAAGGGGTAGGTCTACGGCCATGCACTCGCCGGCGCGCATATCGGCCGTGGGTGCCAATGCAGCCGGCATTGCTCTAGCCGTCGACACACTTCGTCAAGTGTGGTGGGGTGCGCCGCGACAAGTATCTGTATCCGCGGCCCCACATGCCATACCGCGGATCCGGAATCGGGGTGGAGGGATTCGAACCCCCGACCTCCTGCTCCCAAAGCAGGCGCGCTAGCCAGACTGCGCTACACCCCGGATGCGGCGGACTTCGACCTTAGTATAAAGCAGGTGGGCGGACAATGAAGCGGAGGCGGGTGGGACTGCCGCGCGGAGAGCGCTTGCGCCCCGACGCCTACAGCAGCTTGCCTCCCAGCGCTTCCAGTTGGGCCTGGGCATTGCGGCGAATGGCGATCTCCGCCAGGTCCAGCATCTGCGTCAGCATCGTGCGGGGAAACGGCTCGCGCTCGGCGGTGCCTTGCACCTCGATCAGGTGCAGCGCGTCGGTCATGACCACGTTCAGGTCCACCTCGGCCTGCGAGTCCTCGGCGTAGTTGAGGTCCAGCAGGGGCCGCTCTTCGACGATGCCGACACTGACGGCGGAGACGAAGCCGGTGAGCGGTGGAGACTTGAAGCGCTGCTTCTCGCCCAGCTTGCGCAGCGCCAGCACCATGGCCACGAAGCCGCCGGTGATGGACGCGGTGCGGGTGCCGCCGTCGGCCTGGATCACGTCGCAGTCGATCCAGACGGTGTTCTCTCCCAGCACGCTCATGTCCACGGCGGAGCGCAGGGCGCGTCCGATCAGGCGCTGGATCTCCGCGGTGCGTCCGCTGAGCCGGCCGTGCGTCACCTCCCGGGTCATGCGGGTATTCGTCGAGCGGGGCAGCATCCCGTACTCGGCCGTCACCCAACCCTTGCTCTGGCCGCGCATGAAGGGGGGCACGCGCTCTTCCAGGGAGGCCGTGCAGATCACCTTGGTATTGCCGCAACTGACGAGCACGGAGCCTTCGGCGTGCATGGTGTAGTCCAGCGTCAGCGCGAGCGGGCGCGGCTCGTCCGGCTGGCGCCCGTCCGCCCGGCGAAAGGGCAAGGCCGCCTTGAGGCGGCGCGCCTGCGCTTCGAGGGAATCTTGCATAGTCGGGCTGTTGGACAGGTTCGCAATCGCGGCGACCCCCGCCGCGGGCGAATGCACGGTCTCCGACCGCTTACGCCGGAGCGTCCACGGGCAATCGCATCCTCACGAGGAATTTAGAACCAAATCAGCCAGAACGGCAACCGGCAGGCGATGCCCTTTCCGGGGAGAGGCATGCGCCGCCCGCGCCTAGCGGAACGCCACGAGCTGCTTTTCGTTGGCCACCTGCAGCATGGCGATGAAGCGCGGCACGTACTCCTCCGTTTCCTTGCGGAACGAGAGCGAGAAGAAGTCGCGACGGCGTTGCCGATTCATCTCGTCCTCCACGTAGCCCGGCCCGCCGTTGTAGGCGGCCAGGGCCACCGCCCAATCGTAGTCGAAGCGCTCGCCGAGGGCATCGAGATACGCTGCTGCGGCATCGCTGGACTTTCGCCAATTAAGCCGCTCGTCCACCATGGCGCTGACCCGCAAGCCCATGTGTTGGGCGGTCTGCCGCGTAAACTGCCACAGTCCGCGCGCGTGGCCGGAGTCCGCGCGGTTCTCGAAGGCGGATTCCAGCATCGGCAGGTACGCCAGCTCCCGGGGCAGCCTGCGCTTATCAAAGACGGGCACGATGGTGGGCAGATACCGCTTGCCTTGCTCCAGTGCGTTCTGGACCGTCTTGGTGCGGCGATAGTGCTCGCGGAAGTAAACAACGCGGGGATGGTTGGAATTCCAGATTGCTGGCCTCTTGTCCTTCACGTACCCTTGCCCCGCATGGCTCTTGGGGTAACGGGACAATTCCGGGCGGCTGGTCGCGCAGGAAGACAGCATGAGGCCAAGCCCCACGGCCAGCAGTAAGGCGATCCGGGACCAGCGCGCGTGGGCCGTCATTCCCTCTCCCTTGCGGCAAGTGGCCTGCGTCGTCGTCAGATGCGCTTCGCCCATTTGGCGAAATAACGACAGAGGCGCGGGGCTGCCCTTCCTGGGCTGCTTGTCGGGCGCTCCCCGACCGGTAAAACACGGAGCGCCGCCTCAAATTGGTGCAATTTCGCGGCCATAACTGTTGCTGGCGCAGTGATTTCCGACTCCCGGCCAGGGAACCGGCAGCTGCCACATCCCTGCGTTCTGTGGACTGCGCACACGGCCCGTGCTGAGAAACGGCCGAGGATGCGATAAGCGGCTGAACCCATGACGCCTATTCCGAGGCGGAGATGCTGGATTTCAAGGCAGTCCGTGACCTGCTGGGCGAGTACGGGGCGGCCCTGGACGTTCCAGTACGGGGATTCGAAATTGCGGGACGGCCGTTCGACTTCAACCGGCGCCGCGCGCTGATGGGAGTGATCAACCTGTCCCCGGATTCCTGGTACCAGGAAAGCGTATGTCGCACGGAAGGGGAGGCGATTCAGCGGGGCATGGACCTGGTCGCCCAAGGCGCGGACCTCGTGGACATCGGCGCCGAATCCACCCTGCCCGACGCCGCCCGTGTCAGCCCGCAGGTCCAGACGGAGCGGCTCGTTCCGGTGGTGCGGGCGTTGTCCGCGCAGGGGGTGATCTGCTCGGTCGAAGCCTACGAGGCCCAAGTGCTGGAGGCGGCAGCGCAGGCCGGGGCGCGCGTCTTCAACTTGACCGGGCGTGCCGAGGAAGAGGACGTGTTCCGGCTCGCCGCCCGTTTCGAGGCGGCCGTCATCCTGTGCTACGTGCAGGGCGAGCACGTGCGCAAGGTCGGCGACTTTGCATTCTCCGCCGATGTGACGGATGAGCAGGAGCGCTACTTTCGCGCGTACGCGGCGCGGGCGGAAAGCCTGGGTGTGCGGCGCCTGATCGTGGATCCCGGCCTGGGCTTCTACTACCGTAATCTCGAGGACGGCGCCCTGCGCGTGAACTACCAGATCCACACCTTCCTCAACGCCTTCCGCTGGAACCGGCTGGGCTACCCGGTCATGAATATCCTGCCTCACGCGCCTGAGATCTTCGGCCCGGAGCAGCGACGCGCGGCGGAGCCCTTCTTTGCCGTGCTCGCCTTGCTGGGCGGCACGCACCTCGTCCGCACCCACGAACTGCCCGTCGTCGCACGCGTCCGGGCCGCGCTCGAAGCCTACGCCGGCCCGCTCGGCAGGCGCTAGCCGGCCATGCGGGCCCATGTGGACGCGGCCGCCCTCACGCGCCTCCCCGGCACAGGTAGATGCCTTCCTCTCCTGCGGCCCCTTCCCACGCGGAAACCGCGTGGAGCTTCGCCCGCTGGAGCCGCTTGCGCAGGGCGGCGGGCGTGAAGCGGTGGGAGTGGAAGATTGAAAGCGGTTTCTCCGGGGTCAGGGTGATTGCCTGGCCATGCACCTGCAACTCCTTCTTCCGGCGTGGAATTCCCTGCACCGTGACCTGCCACCATTCGCCGTCGGGCTGCAAGGCCTCCGCATCGATGCGCAGGTCTATCCAGGAGCGCCGGATCCCCACGCTTTCCAGGGCGCCGACGTACCAGGCGCGTGCGCGCCGATTGTCGTACTGGGCGAGAATGCGTTCGCCGTCGGCGGCGAGGCCCTCCGGCGAAAGGTTGGCGGAAAGCAGGAGCAGGTCCTCGCGCCGCAGTTGGCGCCGCAGGTAGGCCAGCAGGGTGTCCGGATCGAGATTGGGGAGTACGCCGAAGGCGCAGAAGAGCCGGCACAGTTCCTTCGGCACGACGCCATCGAGCCAGCGATGCAGATCCGGCTCGGCATCCAGGTTGGCGACGAGCGGGTACGTCGCAACCTTCGGATGACGGGCGGTGACGTGGAGCATCGCTTCCACAACCAGTGCTGGACTGGTGTCCACAGGGACGTAGCGGCTGCCGGTGTGCGGCGCCAGTGCGAGCAAATCGAAGAGATCCCCGTCCTTTTGGCCGCCCCCGCATCCGAGGCTGACGGCGACCGCCGCCTTTCGCCCCACGGCAGCGGCCGCGGCGGTGAACGCCTGGCGATACAGGTCCCTCAGGCCGGCGTCGGTTTGCGAGGGCGCGTAGGCTTTGTGGTAGGCGAGCCAGCGCCGTGCCTGGGCCGGGGACTGGTAAAGCAGACGGCCCGGAATACGACCCTGCTTCAGTCCTTTGACCACCGCTTCGCGAATGGCGGCGGGGAACTCGCTGGGGTGAATCCTGAGGGATAGACTGCGGTCGGGCATGACGGCTCAGTGGAGGTCGGGTGAGGCGAAACGGGCGGGGCGATTTTCGGACCGGCGTCGCGAGGATGGCCCGCTTCGCGGTGATCGCACCCGACAATTGGAGATGCTACCCTGAATGTTCGATGATCATGGGTTTCATGGGTATTCCGGCGCACAGAGCCAGGGTGCGCCGCACATACGGCAAAGAAAATTCCCGATGCATGACGCGCCATTGATAACCAAAGTGCGATTCCTGTTCGCCCTTCTGCGCGAGCACGCCTTCTATTATCTGGGCGGGGTCATCCTGCTGGGCGTGACGCTCTGGATGACGGTGGCCATTCCGCGCTATCTGCAAGCGGCGATCGACATTCTGCGTGCCAATCCGGATCCGACCGGCACTGCCTTCGTGCGGGACATCGAGATGATCCTGCTGTTTGCCGTCGCGATCATTTTTACCCGCACGACTTCCCGCCTGCTGTTCTTCTATCCGGGCCGGATGGTCGAGTTCAGCCTGAAGAACCGGATGCTCGAACACCTGCTGGGCTTGCAACGGGGATTCTACCTTAAAAACGCCACTGGCTCCATTATTTCTCGGGTAAATAACGACATTACTGGCGTGCGCATGATGATGGGGTTTGGGCTGCTGATGGTCTTGAACAGTGTGGCGACGCTGTCGCTCGCGCCGTACTACATGTACCGGATCTCTCCCACGTTGACGCTGTATTGCATCATTCCGATCTTCGCAGCCTTCGGGCTCGTGCAGTGGGGCATGTGGCGCCTGCGCGGCCAGCAACTGCAGCAGATGCACGCCCTGCAGGAACTCTCCGACTTCACCGTCGAAAGCTACAACGGGATCGACGTGCTCAAAAGCTTCCGCCACCACGGCTGGGTGGAGGGGCGTTTCCGGGACTTGAGCGACGTGGTGAAGGAGAGCGCCATCCGCATGTCCAACATCCGCGCTTACCTGATGCCGATCCTCACCCACATCGGCAACGCCTTGAAGGTGCTGTTGTTGTTGTTCGGCGGCGTGATGGTGGTGAGAGGCATCATGAGCATGGGCGAGTTCCTCGCCTATTCCTTGTACCTTGCAATGCTGGTGCCTCCATTGATGGGATTGACGTTTCTCATGTTCCTGGTGCAGCGGGGCCTGACCGCCCTAACGAGCCTGATGCAGGTGCTGGGCACCCAGCCCGACCTGCCGCCCGTGGAGCCGGACGCCGAGGCAAAGCTGCCCGAGCAGATGGACGAGGGTCTGGTGGTGCGCGGGCTGTCGTTCGCCTATCCGGACGACCCGCAGACGCCCGTATTGCGCGACGTGTCCTTCGAGCTGCGCCCGGGGGAATTCGTCGGGGTGTTCGGCCCGATCGGCTCCGGCAAGAGCACGCTGGTGAACCTGCTCAATCGCTATTTGACCCCCCCGCCGGGCAGTGTGTTCCTGGACGGCGTGGATACAGTGCGGATCGGCCAGGCGCTGCTGCGCAAGCACGTGGTGACGGTCACGCAGGAGCCGTTCCTGTTCTCCGAGACCGTGCGGGAGAATATCCGTTTTGCCGCTGTGGATGCGGACCCAGCCGGAGTGGATCGGGCGGCCCGGTCGGCCGCCCTGGCCGACGATCTGCGCCATCTCCCGAAGGGGCTCGACACGCTGGTGGGGGAGAAAGGCATCACACTCTCCGGCGGGCAAAAGCAGCGCATCTCGCTCGCGCGCGCGCTGCTCAAGCCCTGCGACATCCTCATCCTTGACGACGTGCTCTCGGCGGTGGATCACGAAACCGAGCGCTACCTGATCGAGCAGATCTATTCGTTCCGGCAGGCGCGGGCCCTGCTCATCGTGTCGCACCGGATCTCGGTGCTGGAAAGGGCGCAGCGCATCCTGGTGCTGGAGGAGGGGCGCATCAGCGCCGCCGGCAGCCACGCGGAGCTGATCCAGCGGCCGGGCGCGTACCAGCAGGCCTGGCTGATGCAGAGCGAGCAGCCGGCCGCTGACGCGCCCGCGGAGGCCGCCGGGCAGTCCGGCTCGGCGCGGAGGCCGGCATGAAGGCCTCCACCGCCGCCGCGCGCAACCGGGCCGCCCTGTGGAGCCTGGTGCGCCCATTGCTCCTCAGGCACCGCGTCAAGATCCTCGTCTCGGTGGCCCTCATTCCGGTATCCTCGCTGATGGCGCTGCTGGTTCCGTATATGACCAAGCTCGCCATTGACGACGTCATCGTGCCGGCCTCAGCCGCCCACGACCTCGAGCCGTACGCCACGCACCTGCTGCTGCTCGTGGGCCTGTCGCTGGTGGTGGTGGTGCTGGGCTATCTGGCCGACGCCTTCTACGTTTCACTGCTGCAGCGCACCGGCCAGTCGCTCATCGCCGACATGCGGGCCCGGGTGTACGAGCGCACGCTGCGCCTGCCCCGCTCGTACTACGATACGCACCCGATCGGCACGGTGCTGACCCGCGTCACGTCCGACATGGAGGCGCTGGGAGAGTCGCTGGCAACGGGCGTGCTGTCCATGTTCGCCGATGTGCTGAAGGCGCTGACGTTCCTGGGGATGATGTTCTTCCTGAACTGGCGCCTGACCCTGGTGCTGCTGGGGGTCATTCCCGTCGTCGCCGTGCTGATCAAATTCTTCCAGAGCCGCATCCGCGCGACCTTCTTCGTGTCCAGGCAGGCACTCTCGGAGGCCACCGGTTTCCTGCAGGAGTGCCTCGCGGGCATGAAGACGCTGCAGCTGTTCGGCGCGGAGCGCAAGGCGCTACAAGCGTTCATGGACCGCAACCGGCGCTTCGTGGACGCGCAGAACAGCTCGAATTACTACGACGCCGTAATGTTCTCGCTCGTGGAGGGCGTGACGACCCTTTCGCTGGCGCTGGTGCTCTGGTACGCGGCGGGCGGCCTGCTCGCGGGCACCCTGACGCTCGGCGTGCTGGTGGCCTTCATGGAATACATCCAGCGCATGTTCGTGCCCGTGCGCGAGTTTTCGCAGCAGGTCGCCATCCTGCAGCGCGCCATGGCGGCCCTCGATCACGTCGGCGACCTGCTGCGGCTGCCCCTGGATCCGGCGGAGCCGGCGCAAGGAGCGGCGATCGCGGAGCGGGCGGCCAGACCGTCCGGCGGGGAGCCGGGCGAAGCCCCTGCCGCCGGCGAAATACCCCTCTTCGAGAGCCTGGTCTTCGATCGGGTGCGCTTCCGCTACAGGGCCGACGGCCAGGCGATCCTGAAGGGCGTGAGCTTCTCCCTGCGGCGCGGGGAAACGCTCGCGGTCGTCGGCGCGACCGGCTCCGGAAAAAGCACACTCATCAAACTGCTGACCCGGGCCTACAGCGGATACGAAGGCTCGATTCTGCTCAATGGGCAGGAGCTGCGGGATATTCCCGCCGACCGGCTGGGTCGCCTGATCTCCGTCGTGCACCAGGGCGTGTTCCTCTACCAGGGCAGCGTCGCATTCAATATCGGGCTGGGACGGGAGGGAATCGGCCGCGACGCCATCGAACGGTCCGCGGCTTACGTCAACGCGGATCGTTTCATCCGCCAGCTCGATGGCGGCTTCGACTTCCGCATCGCGCCTGGTGGCGCCAATCTTTCTGCCGGCCAGTGCCAGCTCATCTCCTTCGCGAGGGCGGTGGCGGCCCATACGGAACTGATCGTGCTCGACGAGGCCACCAGCTCGGTGGATTCCATGACCGAGAGCCTGATCCAGGAGGCGGTCGGTCGGCTCTACGAGGACAAGACGGTGATCGCCATTGCCCATCGCCTCAGCACGATCCGCAGCGCCGATAACATCTTGGTGATGGATCAGGGCGGGATCGTGGAGTCCGGGACTCACGAGCAACTGATGGCGGCGGGCGGCGTGTACGCGGGACTTGTGGGGAGACTGGATGCGGCGGAAGCGCCGCCTGGGCCAGGTGCTGCGGGAGCCCAACCCTCGGCGTGACGCCGGATGCCCGGCACCCTGGGGCTGCGGTCTCGGGGCCGCCGCCCATTCGAAACGACGGGACCGCAGCGCGTCGAGTGTTCCCGGAGGCGGTTTCGCGCATGGGCCGCGTCACGAGCGGCAGCAGGAGCTTATCTCGGACGGCTCTCCGCCACGTTGCCGATGAGACACCGTGCCGCGTCCATGCTCGGAGGGGTGGAGATGATCTTCGACCTGCGCACGTACGATCTGGTGCCCGGCGGCCTTGAAGCATACCGGGCGGCCGTCCGGGAGGTGGGCCTGCCGGTGCGGGAGCGCTATGGCGTTCGACTGGCGGGATGGTACTTCACGGAGATCGGCACACTGAACCGGGTGGTGCACATCTGGGCGTTTCGAGATTGGGAACATCTCGCTACCAGCAAGGCTCAGTTCCGCAAGGACCCCGACTGGATCGGGAGCTACCTGCCGCGGGTGCTTCCTCTCATCGTCGCCCAGCACAGCCAGATCGTGAAAGCCGCGGACTTTTCGCCCATGCCGGCTCTCCCCTGAGCGTGACTGGCCCCTTCCCTTCTGTCATCCAAACTCGCCCGTGCCCAGGCAGCAGGCTCAGCGAAACCGGCGACAGGCGGCCGGTGCTGTGTAACGGATCCTGTGTAATCGGTGCAGTGAGACAGGTAGTGTGCGGCGGGAGGTGTGCGATGCGCAGCGTGCGGCCGCAGCATGCGGGCCGGCGTCGGGCCTGGAATGGGGCTTGCGCGATGAAGCGCCGGGCGGTCTCGGCGAGCGAAGGGGCTGGAACTGCGGCTGCCGGGCGCACAGCAAGGGGCGGATATCAATTTAGGGTGACGTCAATCCGGCACGGCTCTTCCTCATTGAGCATCCCTTCGAGCCTCAAGGTCGGGAGCAGCGCTTCCGGGCCCTCGGGATCCGCGGGCTGGGCGACGGGGAGCTGCAGGTCGAAGTGCTCGTCGGACGCCAGCAAGGATAGCGTGCGCCCCATCAGGATATTGCAGAATTCCCGCAACGCGTCCTCCAGGGTTTCCCGCCGCAGGTCATCGCCGTTCCGGATCCCGATCAGATTGCGCGCGAATTCTTCGGCCGTCGCCCGGGTCAGATAGACCGTCATGCTGCCCGACAGTCGTCCCGTGAAGGCGATCCGGCTGGTGTAGGCGAATTGATCGTGCGGCAATCCGCCGCTGCCGGTCGGTTCGAAGACCATGAACGCCATCTTGTCCAGGATTTCCTCGAATGCGGTCGTCACGCAGGGAATGAACTGGGTATGCAGGGTGTCCATATCGGTCGCATGGGAAGGAGGTATCCTGCTGAGTCGCTCGCGCACCAGTTCCTTTGCCTGGGCGCCGGAGCGCGCGCGTCTGCAGCCCGCCCGCGCTATGTGAGCAGGATCTTCTCGATCGCGCTCTTGAAGTCCTCGTGGGAGAACGGCTTCTTCAGGAATGCCGCGGCGCCGAGTTTCTTGCAGGTGTCGCGCATCTGCTGATCCGCGGTGGAGGAGAGGACGAGGATCGGGATGTTCAAGATCCCGGCGCTGCGCAGCTCGGTCAGCATCGTGATGCCGTCCATCTTCGGCATCTTGATGTCCATGATCACCAGGTTGATCCGGTCCCGCATGCGCTTGATGAGATCCAGCCCGTCCTGCCCGTTGTCCGCTTCCACGACCTCCTTGGCCCCGATGTTCGACATCATCACCGCCTTGCGCAGGATGGATCGGATCGTGTGGGAGTCGTCTATGACGGCAATCGTTCGCTCCATACGGTTTCTCGGCAGTCTCAAGTTCCAGCGAGCGGAATTTCAATACTCGATGACAGCCCCATCCTTCTTCATCCGGATCCGCCCGGTGTCGAGATCGAGGCTCACCGTTCGGTTTGAAGCGCCTCCGACGTCCTCGAACTTGATGAAAAGGGTCTGCTGCCAGAGGATCTTCTTGGTGGCGCGCGCATTGCGAATTCCGATCTGGAAAATCTGTTCGTCCTGGAGCATGTTCGCGCCTCCGAACATTCCAATCACGAGCCGATTCTTGCTGGCTCCGGCCGCGTACATTGTCTCGAGCAGGGCGTTGATGCCCGTGTCGGCGAACTTGTAGGGATTTTCCTTGGCCTGGGCCTCGAATCCCTTCGATTCAGGCAGTTGCAGGTGCAGCAATCCGCCCAGCTTGCGCACCGGGTCATAGGCGATCAGGCCGATGCAGGACCCGAGGGCGTACGTGATCAGCGTGGACTTCGGATCGTCACTGACCTTCAAATCGGCCACACCGACCGTGTAGGAAATCGTGTCAATCATCTGGCCGGTGCGCATGGGGATTGCCATGGACGAACTTGAAGCCGGCGAAAGTCGGACCCTGTGGCCCAACGTTGTTCGCCGCGGGCGGGGAGAGACACCGTTGCGCCGGCAGGATTGCGCTACGCGCCATAGGCGCCGCCGAATCCCTGACATCCCGCGAAACGTGTCGCGCATCCTGGCCTGCCCGCCGGTCTGCGCGCGGACGCTGAGCGTGGCAGGCACGATCCTCCAGATTACTAACGTCGGCCCTTTCAAGAAGGTCCCTGACGAGGCTGGCATTTCTTTGCGGCGCGGGACCACGCCGGCGCGTGAGGGCAGCAGGGTAAATCCCCACCACCCGAACGCAAAAGTCATTGACATTTCATGAGTTTTCCCGAATCCTGGGCATGAGCTGGGCATGTGGCCCAGTGATGCAAGCGGACCAGCGCTGACAGGTAGAGCAGCGATCGAGGTCCGGACGTGCTGGCGGACACCGAATTCGCGAACCCACCGGCGGCGGAAGCGTGGCTCAGGCCCGCCTCCCGCGCGGCAAGGTGGTTGGGGTTCGTTGCGAGGGGCTTCCGCTCCCGGGAAGGTCGAGCGGGCATCGCAGTCCATCGTCGGCCGCACCGATTCGCGGCCGCGCCAGCCTGTGAGACGGAAAACCGATTCTAGCGAGCTCGTGGCCCGACTCCAGACTTCATGGCGTCGCCACGTGGCTCCTGATGACAGGGATGGCCGCCGGGAACCCGGCAGCCGAGAAGATTCGCTCCTGCGGGAGCGCGTTCCATCCTGAGAGCGAAACCGGCCGGCCACCGCTCTGCGGTGCCGGGCACGCGGAATCTGCTTCCAGGCATGTGAAAAGGTTCCGGATGAACGGTGCGGGCACGGCCCGTGCGGTGAAGCGGAATCTCTCTTCTGTCTCGCAAGATCCGGAAATCTCCATTCCGCCCTCCTTCCAGGCGGCTCTCCACCAGCCTGTCCCGCTGAGCGGTCCGTCGCTCTTGGCGACCGGATTGCGTCAAAGAGGTGCTCGATCGTGCAGCCAGGGATGGCCTGGATGCGCACCTCCACACTCTTTCAGGACAAGGGAATGGGAAAACAGAAGATGCTCATCAACGTGTACGAGGAGGAAACTCGCATTGCGCTGATGGAGAACGGTACTTTGGTGGGACTGCATTTCCAGCAGACCAATCGGGAGCGCACGGCGGGCAATATCTATCGGGGGGTGATCGTCAAGGTCAATCCGGCCTTCCAGGCTTCGTTTGTTGACTACGGAGAG